>CAZMUU010000011.1:0-24340 GCA_964569215.1 uncultured Cytophagia bacterium | reverse complement strand
CAGCGGAGATGTCACGTTTTGTCGTCCTACACTAAAAGCACGGGAAACCACTCTAGCCCGCGTTCTGGAAAAAACCGGTGCCCGTTTTATTCATCCATATGATCATCAAGACATTATTTGTGGACAGGGTACGGCAGTCATCGAGCTTTTACAGTCACAATCTCTGGATGCAGTAATTGCTCCGGTAGGGGGAGGGGGGTTGTTGAGCGGGACTTCCCTTGCCGTTCGCGCCCTGTCACCAAAAACAAAAATTTACGGCGCCGAACCCGCCAAAGCTGATGACGCCTACCGTTCATTTAAGAAGGGACACCTTTGCAAAATCACAAACCCGAATACAGTTGCCGATGGTCTTCGTACCAATCTTAGTGACCTCACATTCGCAATCATCAAACAATACGTGGAAAATATTTTTCTTGCCGATGAGGAGCAAATCATCAAAGCAACCCGATTAATGTGGGAACGCATGAAAATCATCGTAGAGCCCTCAGCCGCCGTCCCTCTGGCTGCGCTCTGGCAAAACCTGGATTCCATTCCTGAAAGAAAAATCGGCATAATTGTTTCAGGAGGAAATATGGATTTAAAATCATTTAGGCTGTTCAATCCAGAGAGACAGGAGAATTGAATTTGTACAAACAACCTCTTTATATTATCGAGCGACAAGAGACCGAAGAGAAAATTTTTGGAAAATTATCCCAAGCCTTGCTGGTCCGAGACGAATCCGGCACACAACGACAACGCAAGTATTATGATACTTTTGACTGGCGGTTGTATCAAGCTGGATTCTATTTGCAAAATGAAGAAAAAACCCTTTCGTTGATTAACAGAAAAACAAACAAGCCGTTGACCTCGATTGAATGGAGGAGCAACCGTAATCCCCGGTTTTCTGATGATCTGCCGGCATCACGGCTAAAACAACAGCTGCTTCCAATAATGGATGTCAGAGCCTTGATACCCCTTTTTAAATGCCGTGTCAACACACAAAGAAAAAGCATTCTTAATATCGACGAAAAAATAGTCGGCAGAATTTCCAAAAACACCTTAACCGTAAACAAATCGAAAACCCAAATTACCTATTTCGCCCTCGAAGCCATTAGAGGATACAGCCGGGATTTTCTCGAGGCACAAAAAATACTAGATTCTCTTAATATTGCAAAATCAGCCGATGACCTACCAACCCTGGTTATGACTTTACTGGACATGACGCCCGGAGGCTATTCCTCCAAACTCGATATTGCGCTCTCACCGCAACTCTCTTCGCATGAAGCATTTCGAAAAATTGCTGTGTTCCTAATCAATGTCATGAGATGCAACGAACAGGGTATCATCAAAGATATAGACACTGAATTTTTACATGATTTTAGAGTTGCTCTTCGCCGGACGCGTTCAGCAATGACTCAAATAAAAAATGTCTTTTCTGCCTCCATCATCGATAGATATAAAAAAGAATTTTCCCTGTTGGCGAAAAAATCCAATCGCCTTCGGGATTTGGATGTCTACTTTCTGAACAAGGATGAATTCTTTCAAAGGTTACCGAACACGCTCAGACCTGGCCTGGAATATTTTTACAACACTCTTGAGATTGAACGTAAAAAAGAGTCTGAAAAATTTATTCTGGAACTCGAATCAGAATCATATCATGCACTCGTAAAACAGTGGATCTCTTTTCTGAATCAATCCCCTGTCCCCAGTAATGAACGGGGAAAGCACTATAACCTGCCTGTGCAGGATCTGGCAAAGAGGCGGATTCTGAAAAATTACCGAAAAGTTCTAAAACAGGGTTTAAAAATAAATTCAACCACACCGGATGAAAACTATCATGCCTTTAGAATCAGCTGCAAAAAATTGCGATATTTGGTCGAGTTCTTTTCCTCACTATTCCCTTCGGAGGCCCTTTCTTTATTTTTGAAGAGCATTAAAAACCTGCAAACCATATTGGGAAATTATAATGATTATAGAGTTGAACAAGAACATTTGATCAATTTTCTAAACAGGACGCAAAATTGTCCGAATGTGACAGCAGCTGCTATCGGGGCGCTTGTACAGGATTTGCATCAACGGCAAAAAAGAATTGGCGAAAATTTTTCAACTGCGGTCGACCAATTTATCAAAAACTCGAAAGCATTCGAACATTATCTGATCTAACCCTAAACGGGAGTCGTCTTTTGTTTATTTTAGCTGTTTACAATATTAAGGGCGGAGTGGGAAAAACCGCGACAACCATCAACCTCGCCTATCTGGCTTTGAGAGAAAATCGACCTGTGCTTATTTGTGACCTGGATCCGCAGGGATCGGCTTCTTTTTATCTAAAAATCAGACCCTCCAAAACCCTAAGCTCGAAAAAGTTGCTCAGAGGTGGTAAAAATTGGGACCAAAGCATCCGTGGAACTGATTATGAGAATCTCGACCTCCTGCCGTCGTCCTTTTCTTATCGCAAGCTGGATCTCATGTTAAATGACTGTAAAAAACCAAAAAAACACCTTAAAAAAATAATCAAACCTTTTAAAAAAGAATACAACTATATTTTCCTGGATTGTCCGCCCAACATGACTCTGGTTTCTGAAAATATATTTAATGCGGCTGACATCTTGCTCGTGCCAACCATTCCAACAACCCTTTCCATACTAACCTTTGATAAAATATTGTCCTTTTTTGAAAAAAAGAATATGAACCCGAATAAAATTATTGGTTTCTTTTCAATGGTAGAGTCCAGAAAGAACTTGCATAAAAATTGTATACTTGAAAAACAAAATACGAGTCACTTTTTAAAAAACTGGATTCCTTATCTGGCCGACATTGAAAAAATGGGAATATACCGCGAACCGGTGGTGCGCTCTCTGCCAAATTCAAGAGCGGCACGCTCGTATCAGGATCTGTGGAAGGAAATAAAATCAAGAATGTGAAAGGAACCACAATGAATATTCTTGCGATTGATCAAGGGACAACCGGAACCACAACAGTGCTTTATGATCGCCAGGGGCAAATGGTCGATAAAAGCTATCGCGAATTACCGCAGATATATCCCAAACCCGGATGGGTTGAACATGATCCGGAGCGTATTTGGCAGACGGTAGTAGAGTCTATTCGCGATCTCTTGTCGAGAAATACTCTTGATATTACAGCTATCGGAATTACCAACCAAAGAGAAACCTCCATTTTATGGAATAAATACAACGGCAAACCGGTTTATAATGCCATTGTCTGGCAATGTCGTCGAACCGCAGAAATTTGCGAACAGTTATCTCGCCACAAGGAAACGTTTTATACAAAGACCGGTCTTCCCATTGATCCCTATTTTAGTGGTACAAAAATCAAATGGTTGCTGGATCGTACGACTGAAGACTCGAAAAATCTTCTGTTCGGTACCGTCGACAGCTGGTTAATTTGGAAACTCACCGGAGGAAAAAACCATTTAAGCGATTATTCAAATGCATCCAGAACATTGCTCTTTAATATTCTGGAGAAAAAATGGGATGGGGAACTGTTGCAAATACTCGGTATTCCAAAACACATATTGCCGGATGTGCAAAACTCTGTAGGTGACTTTGGTACGGTTACATCAATACCGGAATTAGAGGGAATACCGATCTGTGGCGTAGCCGGGGATCAACAGGCAGCTCTGTTCGGCCAAACTTGTTTTGAGAAAAACCAAATCAAAAACACCTATGGCACCGGCTGTTTTGTTGTCATGAATATCGGTGAAGAACCTCTCTTCTCTAAAAGGGGATTGATCACCACTCTGGCCACCAATAGCGAGGGCAATCCCTGTTATGCACTGGAGGGTTCTGTTTTTATCGCTGGAGCTGCCATTCAATGGTTAAGGGACGAATTGACGGTGCTGCAAAGCGCATCAGATAGCGAAAGAACCGCCCTGATGGTAAAAGATAACGGTGGTGTGTACATGGTACCCGCCTTTGTCGGATTGGGAGCACCTCACTGGAACATGCGGGCAAGAGGTATCATCACCGGAATAACCAGAGGAACACATAAAAATCATATTATACGCGCAGCCCTGGAATCCATGGCTTTTCAAACCTATGACGTTCTCGTCGCAATGGAAGAAGAAAGTGGGGAGAAAGGTGAGGAACTTATGGTTGACGGCGGTGCCGCAAACAACACTTTTCTTATGCAATTTCAGGCCGATCTCCTTAACAAAAGGGTCAATCGCCCCAAGATAATCGAATCTACATCTCTGGGCGCTGCCTATATGGCCGGACTCCATACCGGGGTCTGGAAAAGTGAGGATCTCAAGCATTTAAAAGCATTTGATAACACTTTCTATCCGAAAATGACAAAAGAACGGAGAGCTCGAATGCTCGAGGGGTGGAGACACGCAGTTCGACAATGTGTAACCCCCTAAACCAGCAAAACACGTTGTAAAATCCCCCTTTATTGATCACCTCCCTGACCATGACCTCCTTAACTTTTGGCACGTAATTTGATTGTTTAACAACAAAGCCAAAATCCGTTTTAGGACGCCAATCATGAATTGTTTAATTTTTAATCACTTAAGGCCAATTTCAAGCTTAAAAGACAAGCGTTCTGCAAGATACTGTTACCATTGGGAATCACTTGCATAAAACGGTGAGGCATAAACTCGTCAGTTTAAAAACAGTAAATTTAATAAACTATAAAAACAATCATAATCAGGAGGTTTCTGATGAAAAGATTTGCACCCGGTTTAATAATGTTGCTTCTCATACTGCCTGTCTCGCTGATGGGCCAACCCGGTTGGTGGGATAATCCGGGCGGCATTTATACACAGCACCGACAAGCAGTATTCGAAGGCGCAGCGGAAAACGAGCTCATTTCAGGTGTTGGCGCTCAGGCACAGTACGTTGATGTAACGCTGGATGTTGAAAATGAATATAACCAGAGTTTGACAAAATCGATTTGGGTCCAGATAGAATGGAGCGTTGAATATATCGGCAGCGGAGGAAGCAGCGCCAGCGGAGGCCTTATGACCGGCATGGCGCCGCATCAAATCTTCTATCCAAACAATCCGGATGCGTGTCCGGCAAGCCCTCTCGATGATTACCCTGCAGACCACGTCAGCGGAGACCTGATCGAAGAAGGAGCGTTCGCTCCCGAACATGGATTTACTGAGGGGTTTCAACTCTCTTATGACGGAATTCAACCCCAACCACCCTGTGAACGGTTTCTGCTGCACTTTTTTGTTGGGCCGGATTCCCGCTTAACCTACCGCGTCGAAGTGCAAACCATTTGTATCGATGAAAATGTGGATTTCGGCGATGCCCCTGATGGATTGAACATTGCCGGGATACCGGACTATCCAACATTGCGCATCAACTCAGGCGCTCATCATTCCATAATACCCGATCTCCATATGGGGAGCTTGATCGATCCGGAAACAGATGGACAACCCGACCAACCTGCAACCGGTGATGATCTGGCAACAAGCGATGATGAAGATGGCATTGCAGCCGCCGATCTGACCTGGATGGTTACAGAATCTCCACAAATCAATGTAAGCATAACCGTGCCGGGAAATACCACCGCCTTTCTCAACGGCTGGATCGATTATGACATGCCTCTCGACGGCTGGCAAGCCGACGAGATGGCATCCACCACCTATACAAACGTCGATCCCAATCCGGTCACAACAACGGTTACCCTGAATTTTCCACCCATACCCGTCGATAACGCCGGATTCACCTATGCCCGCTTTCGGCTCTGTACGGATGATGCTCCCATCAATACACCTGAAGGCTCCGCCCCCAATGGTGAAGTCGAAGATTACCGAATGACATTTACAGAGCTCATCCAGGAATTCGATTTTGGCGATGCGCCGGACGGACTAAACTTACCCGGCGTTCCGGATTATCCAACCCTGTTGAGCAATATGGGTGCCAATCATGTCATCGTTCCGGACCTGCACATGGGAGCCGCAATCGACGGTGAAGCCGACGGCCAACCCAATCAGCCCGCAACAGGAGATGATCTGGCAACAACAGATGACGAAGACGGCGTTGCAGTAGCCGATTTGACCTGGATGGAAACCGAAAGTCCCCAAATCGATGTTACCATCACCGTTCCCGGAAACACAACTGCTTTTCTCCACGGCTGGATCGATTATGACATGCCTCTTGACGGCTGGCAAGCCGACGAGATGGCATCCACCACCTATACAAACGCCGATCCCAACCCGGCTACAATAACGGTTACCCTGAATTTTTCTCCGATACCTGCCGGAACATTTGGAACCACTTATGCCAGATTCAGACTGTGTACGGATGATGCTCCCATCAATACACCTGAAGGCTCCGCCCCCAATGGTGAAGTCGAAGATTATCAGATGAATATCAGGCAATTTGATGAGGCGTTGGATTTTGGGGATGCACCCGAGCACATGTTTCCTCTCTTCCCCACCTATGAATCGAGTGACGGAGCCCGACACGCAGTGGTTCAAAACATCTATCTCGGCTCACTAATCGATTCTGAAGTCAACGGTATCCCCGATGCCGCCGCAGAGGGAGACGATAATGATCAGCAGGATGACGAGGATGGCGTCGTTTTTAATACCCTGCCCTTGATTCAGGGACAACAGGCGAACTTGACGGTTACTGCTTCCGTATCCGGCAATTTAAGTGCCTGGATGGACCTCAATGGCGATGGCGACTGGGATGACCCCGATGAAAATATCTTTTTAAATGAACCGCTGAATCCCGGTGCCAATGCTCTCTCCTTCATGGTTCCGGTGGATGAACCGACCAACGTTTCAGCCTATTCACGTTTCAGGTTCAGCACTCAGCAAATTACAGATTATCGCGGCTTGATGGCGGACGGTGAGGTTGAAGACTATCTCATTGAAGTTCTCTATCCAATAGAGTTAACGTCATTTACGGCCAATTACATAGAAGATGCCGTAAAACTCGAATGGACAACAGAATCTGAAACCGATAATTATGGTTTTAGAATCTACAGAGCATTAACCAGGAATGGAGATTACGAAGAAATCACCCAACAGGTTATCCCCGGTGCCGGCAACAGTCAGGTCACCCAGGAATATAGTTTTGTCGATGAACAGATTCAGGCCGGAACCACTTATTACTACAAACTGGCCGACATTAGCTATAGCGGCAGGGTAACCTTTCACGATCCCATCTCTATTGGGATCGCTCCGAGAAATTACATTCTCGAACAAAACTTTCCAAACCCGTTTAATCCGGATACCAGGATTCAATTTCAATTAAAAAAGAATCAAAACGTTGATCTCTCCGTCTTTAATTTACGCGGCCAAATGGTTCGAAAACTGGTAGACGGGGAAATGAACTCGGGCATCCATAATGTAACCTGGGATGGCAAAGACAACAACGGCAATACCATGCCCAGCGGAGTATATTTGTATAAATTACGCGTAAATGGTTTTGAGGAAACCAAGCGTATGGAACTTTTAAAATAACCTCTTCCATTTAATGACCAAAGGGCATCAGGTATTTAACCTGATGCCCTTTTCATTTATACAGCCGAAAATCCCTCTTGCATTGACCCTCTGTATTTGCTAACTTTTATGGTCAGAGCGCTGCTGATTAACATCAAAACGCTATGCCCATAAAAATTCCTGTTCGCACAATGAAAATGAGAACGTTGTACAATCAGCGCTTTTTGTTGATAGCCGGAGCATAAATGAACCAACGCATAAAATATCTGCGAGAAAAAAGCCTAGACAAAAAAGCATCCCTGTCCACAGAGAGAGCAGAGCTGCTAACGCGGTTTTATCAAAGCGGCAAGGCAGACAGGGTTTCGATACCTGTTGCCAGAGCTATGGCGTTGAGGTATTTACTTGATAACAAAACCATTTTCATAGATGACAAGGAATTAATTGTCGGTGAAAGGGGACCAGAGTCAAAAGCTACACCCACATATCCAGAAATTTGTACGCATAACCTCGATGACCTGGAGATTCTCAACAGCAGAGCAAAAATTAATTTTTCTGTAAGCGATGCAGACAAACAAATATATCGGGATGAAATAATCCCTTTTTGGCGCGGACGCTGTATACGCGACAGACTCTTCGAACAGATGGATAAAAAATGGCTGGATGCGTTTAACGCCGGCGTTTTCACAGAATTTATGGAGCAAAGAGCCCCCGGACACACGGTGCTTGGGGACAAAATATACAACAAGGGATTGCGGGAAATCATTAAAGAAATATCAGCGGCAAGAAAAAAACTCGACTTTTTAAATGATCCGACCGCATTTTATAAACGCGAAGAATTGACAGCCATGAAGATCGCCGCTGAAGCGCTGATCGCCTTTGCCAACAGGTATGCAAAACAAGCTGAGCGCATGAGCGAAAAAGAACGCGATGCAAAACGAAAAAAAGAGCTCCAGCAAATTGCGGAAAACTGCCGGCAAGTGCCAGAATCTGCTCCTGCCGGCTTTTGGCAGGCGCTGCAATATTACTGGTTTATCCATCTCGGCGTCATTACGGAATTGAACACATGGGATTCCTTCAATCCCGGAAGACTGGATCAACATCTATACCCCTTTTATCAATACGACATTAAAAATAAAATACACTCTATAGAAGAGATTAAAGAGCTGTTACAGGCGTTTTGGATAAAATTCAACAATCAACCGGCGCCGCCCAAAGTCGGCGTTACTGCAATGGAAAGCAGTACCTATACAGACTTTTGTTTGATCAACCTCGGTGGCATCAAAGCGGACGGATCAAATGCTGTAAATGAGCTCTCCTACATTATTCTCGACGTCATCAAAGAAATGCGACTGTTACAACCGAGCTCTATGGTACAAATCAGCAAAAAAACACCTGACAGATTCCTTAAAAAGGCGTTGGAAATAATAAAAACCGGATTTGGCCAGCCCTCTATTTTTAATACTGATGCCCTCGTTCAGGAACTCATCCGCCAGGGCAAAACGCTTGTCGATGCCCGAAACGGTGGCGCCAGCGGATGCGTTGAGGCGGGGGCTTTCGGTAAAGAGAGTTATATTTTAACCGGCTATTTTAACCTGACAAAAGTATTGGAAATTACGCTACATAATGGAATAGATCCCAATAAAAGTCAACGAATTGGACTTGCTACCGGTGATCCCCGGAATTTTAAAACCTTTGATCAACTCTTTGCTGCCTTTAATAAACAGCTCCGAAACTTTATAGATATAAAAATCAAAGGCAACGCTATCGTTGAACAGCTCTATGCACATCACCTGCCCGTTCCCTTTATGTCATTGCTGATAGATGATTGTATTCAATCGGGAAAGGACTACCATGCAGGAGGTGCGAGATATAATACGCTTTACATTCAGGGGGTAGGGCTGGGTTCAGTTACAGACAGTCTGACGGCTCTCAAGTTTCATGTTTATGACCGCAAAACCCTGAGCATGGATAAATTGCTAACATTGCTGGAAAACAATTTTAAAGGCTTTGAAAGCGAACACCAAATGCTTAAAAACAGCACACCCAAATACGGCAATGATGATGATTATGCAGATTCAGTGATGAAACAAATATTTGAGAACTACTTTAATGCTGTAGACGGGCGTCCCGGTACCAAAGGAAGTACCTATAGAATAAATCTTTTGCCGACAACCGTACATGTCTATTTTGGAAATGTTACAACGGCGACGCCGGATGGACGCAAGGCCGGGGAGCCTTTGTCTGAAGGAATTTCCCCTGTGCAGGGTATGGATCGAAACGGTCCCACTGCCGTATTAAAATCGGCCGGCAAAATAGATCATTTACGTACAGGTGGCACCTTGTTGAATCAAAAACTCACTCCCGCTTTGTTGAAAAACAACGCGGATATAAATAAAATCTGCCATCTGATAAGATCCTATTTCAATATGGATGGACACCATCTGCAATTTAATGTGGTTTCAGCAGACACCTTGCGCAAAGCACAAAGCAATCCGGATAAACATAGAAATCTCATCGTCCGGGTTGCCGGTTATAGCGATTACTTCATCGATCTATCAACGGCTTTACAGAACGAAATCATAAAGAGAACAGAGCATATGAATCTATAATTATAAGGAGCGCTCATATGTTTGAAAGTAACGTATACCAAGAACGTAGAAACCATCTTAAAAAACATCTCCAATCCGGTATAGTACTCTTTCTGGGAAATGATGAAAGCCCGATCAATTACTCTGCCAACACATACCCCTACAGACAGGATAGTTCATTTCTCTATTACTGGGGTCTGGACCGACCGGGATTAAATGCAATAATAGATATCGACCAGAATCAGGAAATTATATTCGCTGATGAACTTACCATTGATGATATCGTCTGGATGGGTCCGCAACCCTCGCTGAAAGAACAGGCACTCCAGGTCGGTGTGGCAAAAACTTTACCTTGTGAAAAGCTCGACGAGGTGATTAAAAATGCGACAAATAAGAGTCGGCCCCTTCACTATTTACCGCAATATCGATTTGATAATCTGTTAAAATTAACAACGTTATTGCATAAGGATAGTGACGAAATAAACAAAGCAGTTTCCAAAACGCTCATCCAGACAGTGGTGGATCAAAGGTCAAAAAAAAGCGATTTGGAGATAAAGGAAATAGAATATGCGCTGAAAATCAGCTACGAAATGCACACCACCGCCATGAAAATGTGTAAACCCGGAAGGTATGAAAGAACCATTGTCGGATCTATTGAAGGATTGGCATATGCTTTGGGAAGTCTTACATCCTTTCCGATTATTTTTTCCATACACGGAGAAACCCTGCATAATCACAGCCATAACAATATAATGAAAGAAGGCGACCTGGTGGTTCACGATTCCGGTGCTGAATCCGAACAACACTATGCAAGCGATATAACCAGGACGATTCCCGTGAGCGGAAAATTTTCTTCCCGCCAAAAAGAGATTTACGATTTGGTCTTAGAAATGCAGGAAAAGGCTATTGCCGCCATAAAGCCGGGAATCTCATATAAAAAAGTCCATTTGCTGGCATGCAAAATATTGGTTGATGGGTTAAAACAAATAGGATTAATGCGCGGAGATACAGAACAGGCTGTTGCCGCCGGCGCGCATGCGCTCTTTTTTCCGCATGGATTAGGCCATATGATGGGACTGGACGTACACGATATGGAAAATTTGGGAGAAAACCATGTCGGCTATAACGCTCAAACCAAAAGAAGCGAACAGTTCGGCACCAACTTTCTGCGCCTGGGGAAAGAGCTTGAACCGGGGTATGTGCTTACCGTCGAGCCGGGGATTTATTTTATCCCAACTCTAATCGATCAATGGAAGGCACAAAAGCGCTTTTCTGAGTTTATCAATTATAACCAGATCGAATCCTATAAAAACTTTGGTGGTATTCGAATAGAAGATGATGTCCTGGTGCTGAACCAGGGATGTAAAATTCTTGGTGAATCTATACCCAAGAATGCTGAAAAAGTCGAAGAGATGAGCGCAAGCTAGTACCGGTTGGGTAAAAGGAAAGCCGCAATAACAGCAATTACACCAAATCCGGTTAAAACGAGCAATGCTGTTTCCAGATTTGTTTTTTCCGCCAATATTCCCAGAGGTGTGACCAACAGCCCTCCTATCCCCCATGCGAATCCCATCATCAGGGAGGAAACGGTACTCTTTTGACGCGGGAAAAAATGCTGGGCAAGAATGATACTCACCGGGATAGCAGAGAACAACATAAAACCGGCAACGCTCAAAAATAACAGAGCTAGAATCCCGGTGGAATGCAGAAACAACCAGAGCAGCGGCAGCGCCAAAACCAGAGACCACAATACAACCGACTTGACACCCATCTTATCAGAAAGCGGCCCTCCAACAATGGCACCGATCGCTCCAGACAGCTCAAACACAGTCAGTGCTGCTCCGGCGAGCAAAAGGGAAAAGCCGTTGTTGTTCAAATAAATCGGTACATAGGTAGAATATCCGACAATGATAAATGAACGCAATATTACGATCGTCAGTAATAATAATAGCAAAGAATGTCGACGGGGTTTAATCCGTTCCAGACTCAATTCAAGGTCGGCAGTAACGGTTGTGGGAACGAACTTGAACAACAATATTGAAACGAGTACGCCTGGTATGATAGTAATAAGACTATATTCCAACCCCAGCGTTGTAACAATAGGTATTATGATAAGAGGACCGATCGAATGGCCGGCGCTCCCTCCGGTGACAAATATTGACATTCCCAATCCCCTGCGATTTTCGCTAAAGCCACCAACCAGGGCGGCTGCTTGCGGATGGAATGCAGCTGTACCCAATCCGGCGACAACAACAATAATGATTAGCATGCCATATGAATCCACCCAACCTATGCTTCCCAAGAAAAGTGCTGTCACTAACGGCCCGGCGACGATAAAATAAGGTGCCGTAGACCTGTCCGCAAGATGACCAAAAAGAGGCTGAATCAAAGAAGTCGAAACAGAAGCAATTGATGTCACCAATCCTGCCAGAGCCAAGCCAAAATCCAGTTTAGCCATTAATAGAGGAAGCAACGGGGTTATAAATCCCTGGTAACTGTCATTGATAAAATGCCCCATGGCTAAAAGATTCACACGTCCGGTTTTCATAGTCTACCCTGTAAAATTTTCAGCACTGAAATTACAAAAATGAAAAGAGAAAGACAAACGATTTACGCCGGCACCACTTTCTGTCATTCGACTCTGAAATCACAGTGAAAAGTTGGTTGATTTAATCAAAAATATTTTATTTCTTTAAACATCGCACCATGAACAGGAGATGAAAAAATGACGAAACAAACGATCATAGCGGTAATTCTATTGGCCGCTTTACAATTGTCTGCATACGAACGTATCTCTTTTAAAGACCACTTTATCGACAAAACCATGCGTCTGGATTATTTTCATATCGCGGACGCAGAACAGGAACTCATAACCCTGGATTGTATCTATCAAGAAAAAAACTGGGCCGGTAACACATCACAATTGCTTTGTCCCTTTAATAACGGACTGTACAGGGCCAAGGTTTTTGATGTTGCTTCCAATCAGTTGATCTATTCAAAGGGATTTAACAGTTATTGCGGTGAATATCAAACCACAGACCCGGCTTTGACAGGCATCAAAAAAACCTTTCACGAAACCATACGGATACCCTATCCCCGAAATCCCGTTTTCTTTGTTATTGAAAAACGCGATAAAAACAATCTTTATCACCCCCTTTTTAGTCGAAAAATCGATCCGGCGGATATCCATATCGTTAAAGAAACGCCGGCGTTTATGGATGAAATTGTTATCCTGCAGGAAAACGGCGATCCGCATCAAAAAGTAGATATTGTGATATTAAGTGAAGGTTATAGCCGCAAGCAGAGAAAAAAATTCACCCAGGATTGCACCCGCTTTACTGATGCCCTTTTTAGTGTAGAACCTTATAATAGTCAACAAAATAAATTCAATGTCAGAGGAATCTTCCGGCCTTCCTATGAAGAGGGAGTGGACCAACCAAGAAAGCACATTTACAAACAGACCGTACTGAATGCTTCTTTTAACGCCCTTGACCTGGAGCGGTACTTGCTTACGGAAGACAATAGAACAATGCGCGACATGGCAGCACAGGTCCCATATGATGCTATTGTCATTATGGTCAACTCTTCCCGCTATGGAGGCGGCGGTATTTATAATTTTTACTGTATCTCCACGTGTGATAACGTAAAAAGCCTCAAGGTCTTTTTACATGAATTCGGTCATTCTTTTGCGGGGCTGGGAGACGAATACTATGCATCTTCTGTGGCCTATAACGACTTTTACCCCAAAGGCACTGAACCCCCGGAACCCAACATTACCGCCTTGCTCAATCCGGATCATGTCAAATGGCACGATATGCTTTCTGATGGAATAGATATTCCCACGGATTGGAATAAACAAAAATACGACTCGCTGCAGGCAGAGCGCCATCATATTGCAAAAATGCTAAAAGAAGACCTTTCAAGACTTGATAAAGAGGGTGCTCCAAAAGACGCAAAACAAAAATTAAATGAAAAATATAACGCAAAATATTCAGCTCTGGCGGATACGATTGATCTCTTTTTGGCAAATCATCCGCTAAAACAAAAAATCGGTGTCTTTGAAGGAGCCGGTTATTCCTCAACCGGGCTCTACAGACCCATGCTTCAATGCCTGATGTTTTCAAACAGTAAAATGGAATTTTGTCTTGTCTGTGAAAACGCAATTCAAAAAATGATCGATTATTATACACGATGAATCATAATTCCTTATCGGGAAGGAATGCCATATGTTTAAGAATCATCCAACAGGACTAAAAACTCTCTTTTTCACCGAAATGTGGGAGCGTTTTGGGTTCTATATCATGATTGCCGTCTTTGTGCTCTATATGGATGAACATATGCAATGGGATGATTCATAAAAAGGAACCATCTATGGTCTGTTTTTGGGAGCGGTCTATTTCATTCCCATTTCCGAACTGTTGGTCAGTCCCATGGGGCTTTCGTTTGTGTCCAAAATCGCTCCCAAACGTATGCGCGGCTTGATGATGGGATTCTGGTTCGGTGCCACGGCTGTCGGTAGCTATTTATCCGGTTTTTTCGGCAAATATTACAGCATTCTGCAACACCACCAATACTTTGTCTATCTTACCGGGGCCCTGATTCTATCCGGATTTTTGGTTATCATCTTTCTGAAAAAATTAAAGCGCTTTTCTAAATAACGCTATAATCTCCGGAGAACATCTTTCCGCCTTTTCCGGAGATGCGCTCTATTTTACAACCATCATTTTTCTACAATGTATTTTACCTTCCACATTACAAATATAGTAATAAATACCACTGCATAGATTTGTCCCATCAAACCGGTAGCAGTAATTGCCGGCCTGATGAATGTCATCGACAAGCGTTTTGATGTGACAACCGCGAATATCATACAATGATATGTCAACATGTCTGCAAGTCATCAGACGATAGGAAATAAAAGTGGTGTTGTTGCAGGGGTTGGGGCAATTCTGCTCAACGATAACATCTTTTCCGGGCTTGGCCGGTGTCATCGCAGAAATTTTCGTTATCCAATTGCTGATGGCATAATTGATGATATCTTTATTATTGATACCATACCACATCTTAAAAATATTGCCCTGCAAAAGAACACAGGGGAAATTTGCTTCATTCAGACAGGCACCCTTATCCCCACACCCCGAAACCCTTGTCCACTCTATCCCATCCGAAGAGCTGGCGAGTCCGACACGCATCGCTCCACTTTTATCAATACCCACGTACCACATGTACAAACCCTGCTCCGTTTTGACAACACAGGGATAACTTACTGACCCTTCGTCAAAGCTGTTTTTATCACCCCAGTCCAGGACCGCTCCGCCTCTTTCAGAACCAGGGATATTTTTCCAGTGCACGCCATCTGATGAACGGGCATAGGCTATCACGCAAAGAAATGGAGCCGCAATATACCTTGAATACCACATGTGATAAATCGAATCCAGCTTAACAACACACGGGGTTAACACCCCAAGAGCATGAATACCGTCAGAAAACCGGTCATATACACTTCCGCTGCTACAACCCCCCTTGACCTTGCTCCAATGTATACCATCGAGCGACCAAGCCATACCAATAGTATCCAAATCCAACCCCTTCCCTCTATACCACATCTTAAAAGTATCCTGGTCGACCAGTACCCACCCCTGACTTGCCTGATATGTATCAAATCGATTCAAATCCTTCGAGGGTGCAATGACCTTGTCGCTTATCAGCGTCCATTGAATACCATCAAGGGACTTGGCATAACCAATCATCTGCTCCGATTCCGAATTGCCTTTACTGTACCACATATGATATTCACGATCATGATAAACAATACAGGGCCTGAACATGCAATCAGAATCGGGATCAAAGTAATTCCGAATAATCGGATTAAATTCATTGGGTTGCCACATTGTTTGCGAAAACGTACAACAATAAAAAGAAAAAACAGTGAACAGAACTATTCTCCGCATCGTTCTTCCTCCAATAATGAAAGAGAGATACAAAATAGGATCAATTCACCACCACACGTACAGATGTCAAAGGATTTTCGGTATTATCCACATAACCGTAGAGCAGAATATCAATGGAAAAAGCAGGTAAGAAGTATAGGAACGAATCATTCTGAGGTATGGAAAATCAGTCGATTTACTCGATATCACCAGAGAACATTAAACAACAGCAGACTCCAACATGAGAATAGTACCCTGTTCTGCATCAATTTGTACTCGAACACCAACAGGTAAGGTAAATTTGTCTTTTACGTGTCCGATCATTGAATTATACCACGCCGGTATTCCCAGCGGTTTAATATGACTATTTAACACTTCTAATAGTGTAAAAGAGCTATAATCACCTCCCGGCTCGCAATCACTGCATTTACCAAAAATAAAACCGGTCAGCTTGTCCAACACACCTGCCAGCTTTAAATGCGTGAGCATGCGATCGATTCTATAAATATCTTCATGGATGTCTTCAAGAAAAAGGATGTGATTCTCCCAGTTGGGTAAATAATCAGATCCGATAATAGCCGACAATACGGTCAAATTGCCGCCAACCAATCTGCCCGTCGCTTTGCCGGGTGTAATCGTACAAACGCGGTTCTCAACGGCCACGAGATGATCGCCTTTCTCTTGTGGATTTTCAAAATAAACCTCTTCTCCCTGACACAACAGCCGTTTTAAATAATCGACCGTAAAGTCATTCCAGGTCGAATTAGCGGTTGGACCATGAAAAGTACAAAGCCCGGTTTTAGCATAAATACCAACAAGTAATGATGTAATATCGCTGAATCCGAGTACGATTTTCGGATGTCTGCGGATCAGGTCATAGTCCAAAAGTGGCAGTAAACGGGCCGATCCCCATCCCCCTTGAAGGGTAAAAATTGCTTTCACCTCCGGATCGGCAAACATCGTATTGATCTCCCCGGAACGGGCATCATCGGTGCCTGCCAGGAACCCCCAGCGATCCAGAACATGAGAACCCACTTTAATTTTGAAATCCAGTGCCGCTAAAATATCAGTCATAATTTCCAGCCTGACGGGTTCATAAGTGATACCCGCAGGGCTGATCACTCCGACAGTATCACCTGCTTTAAGCTTTGGCGGTTTAAGAATCTCCTCCCTGGCCAACAATGAACCCGCCATGCTCGTCGATAAAATCGCGGCAACTCCGGATAATTTTAAAAAATTTCTTCTTGAAAATCGATCCATTTCCCTGTTGTCCTGCCTTTCTGTGCTGTTATTTAACAACTTTTTTTCAATCTTCTTTTATGTTCCGGACACATTGAGAGAGCTTGTTCTGTGTACGCCAGAACTGAAAGACACCAATCACAAATATGACCGTGGAACAGGCAATACCCAGCCCCCCTAAAATAAAAATATATTTATGCGGGTAGAATTTTATAATTCCCAACCCCAAAAGCAAAAATGCAAGAGAAGTACGAACATAGGCCAAAAGTGTTCTTTGATTGGCCATTCTCGTCCTCTCCACAGCAAGAAATTCTGTGGTATTGCTTTTAACAATAGGGTCTCTCCAATTTTCAACATCTCTGGTTTTTCTAAATCGAAGCATTTTATTTTAACCCAATGCAACATCCAAAATCATCATGACAACAAATCCCAGCATTAATCCCGTGGTCGAAACATCGCTATTGCTCTCCGCTTGCGATTCCGGAATTAACTCTTCCACAACCACATAAATCATAGCACCGGCAGCAAAAGCGAGGGCGTAAGGAAGAATCGGACGCATCAACAATACGGCGGCCGCACCCAGGACCCCTGCAATAGGCTCTACCACTCCGGATAACTGTCCATACCAAAAACAGCGAAGTCGGGATAATTTTTCGCGACGTAAAGGAACCGATACTGCTGCACCTTCGGGGAAATTTTGAATCCCAATACCGATGGCAAGCGATACAGCCCCGGCCAACGTGGCCGAAGAGGAAGAAATATCAGCTGCAACGGCCCCAAATGCAACTCCAATAGCCAGTCCTTCGGGAAAATTATGCAATGTTATCGCTAAAATCAATAAAACACTCCGATGCCACGAGGTGCTTATCCCCTCGGCTTCTTCAATGGGTGAGTCAAGATGTAAATGAGGTAAAAAATAATCGATTAATCGCAAAAATACTCCCCCCAGCAGAAATCCTGCCGCGGCAGGAAGCCATTCGGGAAGCGCTCCCCCCTGAGACATCTCAATGGCGGGGGCCAACAAAGACCAAAAACTGGCAGCGATCATAACACCGGCCGCAAATCCCAGCATTGCATCGAGTAAAGTGCGGTTCATGCTCTTAAAGATAAAAACGGTTCCCGCCCCTGAGGCCGTCATAAACCAGGTAAAACATGTGGCAATCAAAGCCTGAACAACCGGGTTTAATTCGACAAACCATTCGATCATTTTATTCCCTTTGCTTCAAACGCCTATTTCCGCTCCAAAAGTACCATGTTATCAGTTTGATTTGGAACGATACAGAGAAATTCAAAATCCTCTTCACCTAGAACCTTGTACCAATGTGGAACCCGGGCCGGAATAAAAACGACATTGTGTTTTTCCACCGTGTATACCTTATCTTCGATTCCGATTTCAGCCCGGCCCGCCAATACAAATTGCTCGTGTTCCACCGTATTCGTATGCACAGGTATCCGGCCACCGCCCTTGACAACAAAACGCCGGAGTGCGAAATGAGGCGCCTGATCGTGTCCGATCAAAACCTGCTTGAAGGCCTTTTCTCCAGCTGTGACCGTCTCGATTGGGATGTCTTTAATATGCTTAATCATATTATTCATCCTCGTTATTGATTTCCCGAAAAATCCGTAAAATTTTTTGGCGGTATTCTTCAGGAGCTTCGACATGCCCCCACCCTTTTAGTTGTTGAAACAACCCATCATACGCAGAATCATGATAACTGCGAATAACATGAGGAATGCCGTTATCTTTTAACGTTTCTTCCAATACCTGTGCCTGTACCTGATTCTCCAGAACAAGAATTTTTGTCCAGTCAGCCATCATCAAGCTTTCGTTTAAATAATAAGATCACTATGATAATATTATATGAAACCGCCGGATCATAATCAAGTACCTATTCATGATAATAGATTATTTTCTTTTTACAACTTATTTCATATAAATCATACTGGAAGTCAGATGCATGTAACCGACACTTAAACGAATAAAATAAGTGCCGCTCGACAAGTTGAGAGGATTATATCGAATGGAATAAAACCCAGGGGATTGTTGCTTTTCTACCAACGTTGCTTGTTTTCTACCCATGAGATCATAAATTTCCAGATTTACCGTTGCTGCATCGTGTAGGGTATATTGAATCATCGTGCCTGCATTGAATGGATTGGGAAAATTGCCATGCAACTCGCATAAAATCGGCAATTTAAATCCCGGATCATCCTTATTCGGGGCAGATAGAGATGGGCCTAAATACGTGAACTCCATATAGCCGAATGAGATTGAACTGGCGCCGGTGTCAATAACGCGAATATAATCATCTTTTGCCAATTCATAACGTCCCAGATCCAGCCACACCAATCCACCGGTACCAGGCACGTTTTGACCTTTTTCAATACGGCTTTCTCCTCCCTGATGATGTATAACATACACTGCAGGATAGGGTGCACGGTTTCGTCCTTCTCTGTACTGCGCCCGAATAGAATAACGACCAGCCCCAAGTATATGAATAGGAGGTCTGTAATCCACCCATTGTTCACCATTTGGATCGGGCTCGCCTTCTTCCACCTGCTTTTTTGAGGAATACCAATAATCCAGATGAGCCCTGGCAATGTTGTGTCGAATGAAATAGGGGTTGTCTCCGTTCTTCCCATCATTGACATCCTGCTTGGGTTGTGTGGAACCCATATCACCGCTATGCGCGTCAGTCTTTAACAAATAGACCTGACCAACTTCCAGCAATCGCGGTTTGGATTCTTCCTGAGCCGGCAAGACATTAACGAGCATAAATAAGCATAAAGCGAAAGCAAAGAAACGAATGGAAGGGGTAGAGATAAATTGGTTCATCGGGTTGCTCCTTTCAGTTGATTTCAACATCTCGATTCATTAAAACCAAGAGGGGGACTCTGCCCTCTCTAAAGCTTTTCTCCTGAAACCAACCTCCCGAAAAAGAACCAAAGCGAAAAATTCATAAAATGTACAAGCTTTAATTCAAAACCACCTTTATATTAACGCGTCTTCCGACAAAAGGTTCCTGCCGGAAGACGCGATCATTAAAAATTTTCTGGGTTATTCAACTCTTTACAAATGGTTTTGGAAAAATTTTCCTACTTGACCAAAATCATTTTTTTCCGATCAACAAAATCTTGACATCTCAATGTGTAAAAATATATTCCGCTTGGCAAATCCATAGCGTTAAAGATATAGGTATGCGTGCCCGGTTTTTTGTGTTCACGAACAATCCGTATCTCTCTGCCCAGCCGGTCATAAATACTCAATGTAATCCATCCCGCTTTCGGCAAATCATATGTAACCGTGGTCGTCGGGTTAAAGGGATTGGGATAGTTCTGACCCAGACGATAGTGCAGCGGAATATCATTTTGCAGATCCGTTACCGCGCTGGTGGGTTGTTCCTTTACATATAAATTGATCACCATCGTATCCCGTGCGGCCGGTTCCTGAGAATCCTCTACATAAACAGTCAGAATATAAGTCCCCACTTGCTGGGGTACGCCCGAGAGTATACCGGTTTTAGGATCCAGTTGAAATCCGGCCACTGGTGCCGCCAACATCCATGTATACGATGGAATACCGCCGACAACCGATAGCGTATCCGCATAATCTGTGTTCACAACTGCACTATCGACATCCTGATCGACGATATTCAAGTCCCGCGGTAAAATCGTCAAGGTGACTTTTTGCGTATCCACTGCCGCAGGGACATGCGAGTCAATCACTCTTACAACAAAGTTGTAGTTTCCAAAACGTGTTGGTGTCCCGCGCAATTCACCCGATGTGGTGTCCAACTCTACGCCTATAGGTAGATGCCCGGACACAAGCCCCCACTGATAAGGCGAATAACCACCGGTTGCAGTCAGGTTGTCGGAATAGAACTGATCAACTTTGCCTGTATCCAAAACCGTTGTGGTTAATGTCAAAGCTGGTGGTGATATGGTAATCCTGTAGGTCATTGTATGAACCATAGGTACAGTCTGAGCATCGGTCACTTGAACGATGAATTCAAAAACACCTGTAGACCGGGGCCGGCCGCTCAAAACACCGCTGCTGTCCGAAAGCGTTAACCCGGAAGGTAAAATGCCGGAAGATATTGACCACGTGTATGGTTGCACCCCGCCCTCGGCTTTGAGCGTATCACTATACAAATCATTGAAATTCCCATCCCTCAAATCCTCAGTGGTGATCTTGAGCAGTGACGGTTCGATGTACAGCATAAGCGTAATCTCTTTTACCACCGGCGGTGGCTGACTATCTTCAACCCGGAAAACCAGCTCATACGACCCAAATTCAACAGGCTTTCCATGCAGAACGGCGTTACTCGAATCAAACTCGATGCCTTGCGGTAAAGTGCCCTGAATTAAGGACCAGGTATAAGGTGAAAGCCCTTTAGCCGCCTTGAGAGAATCTTCATAGTCCTGATATTGCTTGCCGGAGTCCAATAACGTGGTGACAATTTGCAGATCCAGTGAATCAATTACCAGCATGTATGATTTACTTTGGATAAAAGCCGGTTCCTTTTGGTCAGCAACCTGAACGGTAATGGGAAATTGACCGTGTTCTGTCGGTTTTCCGGAAATAATACCGCTGTTGGCATCGATTTCAAGGCTGTCCGGCAATCGACCTTCCGTAAGTGTATAGAGCAAGGAATCGGTGCCGCCGCTGGTCATCACCGTATCCTCATATGGAGTGAACAATTGACCCACAGTAAGCGTTTCGGTAATAATTTCGAGATCCGCCGGTGAAATCTTGATAGTGTAGGTTTGGCTTTTTACAGACGGTTCTTCCCAGGCATCAACAACCTGCAAGGTCAGGGAAAATTCTCCATACTCTGATGGAATACCGTTGATAATACCGCTACCGCTGTCCAGGACCAATCCAGCCGGCAGCGTCCCGCTCGCAACAGACCAGCTATAAGGCTCTATACCCCCTTCTGCCTGCAGCGTGTCATTATAAACAGCATTTACTTTCCCGGAATCCAGTTCCATGGTAACAATGACCAGCTCCTGGGGTAGAATGGAAAGAGAAAAGGTTTTGGTTGTATCGAGCGGTGTTTCTGAATTGTCCTGTACGCGGATTACCACATCAAAAACACCGGCATGAGACGGGGTTCCGCTGACAACTCCAGTTTGACTGATCAGCTCGAGCCCCGGCGGCAGACTGCCGGATTGAACGGACCAGGTATAAGGGGGTTCACCGCCTTGAGCTTCAATTGTTTCGCTATAGGGAAAATCAAGTGTTCCCCTTTTTAAGGTGTCGTTTACGATTACAATTTGATTGTTTAGAATTTGTATTGAATATTCTGTAACCCGTTCAGCTGAAAATTGCTCATCCGCAGCCAGAACCAAAAACGTGCTTTCTGCCGCTTCTTTGGCTATACCGGAAACAAGACCGGTTTGATTTTCCAAAACAAGGCTGTCAGGCAGCTCTCCCCGAACGATATTCCAAACAAAAGGCGGCGCGCCATGTGCAAAAGCATCGAGAGAGTCGCTATAAGAAACACCGGCTGACCCATCTCGCAGCGGCACCGCGGGAATATGTTGCGGATAAACCGAACTCTTCATATTGCCGCCAAAAGCTCCCATATCATTTTCAAGCCCGCCCCGGGCAGGATTCAACGGAGAACCAGGCTGGTCCGGATCTTCAGTGTCCTTGTATTCAGGAGCAGGGTTGCCGGCATCGATACAGGGAGAATTGGGCAATAGAGTAAAATCTCCATTGTATGGATCGGCAAATAGAGGCTCCGCATCGATGTTGCCCTGTCCTTCATACCCTCCGCGGACATTTGAATATTCGATGGTAATGTTACCCGTCATTTCAGCCGGGGCATTATAGAGGATTGAATTGCGAATGGTCAGCGAACTTGTCCCCAGCGCTTCGATGGCTTTTTTCTCATGCATGGCCACGGTACAATTGATCATTTCCGCATCCGTTGTGCCGGCAAAGGTTAAGGCACTCACGTCACCGCTCGCGGCATTGCCGTAGACCAGAGTGTGATACAAATCTACTGTAGCATCTTTGCAAAACAGCCCTGCACCGCGATAAAATATATTATCACTGGTGACATTGTTAAAAATCCGGCAGCGTTCAAAAACAACATCCGAATTACCGGTAATAAAAACACCGCCGCCCGGACTTTTGGCAAAATTGTGACTTATCGTACATCCGATGAATACAGGCGATGATTCGCCGGTAATATGAATTCCCCCACCGCCATCATCAACCCGGGCGATATGAGAGACATTGTTTTTGATAACGCAATCTTTGATAACCGGTTCTGAAGAATTGGCGATGTGCAGACCCCCGCCGTACTGATTCATTCCATTTACAATCGTAAAACCTTGTAATAAAGTGTTTTCATTTTCATCTTTGTCCCAGGTCACCACGCTTCCCTGAAAATTTCCGTCCAAAATCGTATTCTCTATATAGGAAGAATCACCGGTTATGGCAAAATGAGAAATCACGCAGATACTTCTTCCCAGGAAATTTATATTTTCCTGATAACGGCCGGGGGCTACCAGAATGGTGTCGCCGTTGGCCGTCATGTCAATGGCCTCCTGTATGGTATTGGCATCGCCGGGTACCGCTATCGGACGGTTCCAGGAAGGACCGCGATATTTTAGTTCCATTGCTCCAAAAGAAATAGATCCCGTACCTTTGTCATAAACTCGAACAAATCCATCCTTACCCAGGTCGAATTCACCCAGTTCAAACCAGACGACGCCGCCGACATCAGGGGTGGCCTGAATACGATCAATGCGCGTGGTATCATGCTTGTGGTAGACAAAATATTGAGCCGGATAACCGGCTCGATTTCTACCTTCCCGGTATTGCATCATGATGCGATAACGACCCTTTCCGAGAATACCCAGTGGCGGCTTGTAATCGACCCACTGTTCGTTCCATGGATAGGGCTCCCCGGGGGTGTGGTTTTTAGATGTATACCAGTAAAAACCGTGAGCCCGGGCAACATTATGACGGCGATAATAAGGATTGTCGCCGTTCCTGCCATCATTGGCGTCCTCTTTCGGCTGTGTAGTACTCGTGTCTCCGGTATAGGCATCGATTTGGCAAAGCCATTTGTCCCCTGGTTGCAGGGGTTGTTGAGCAAACACGATTGCATAGGGGATCATAACCGTTATGCAAAATAAAACAAAGAAAATTCTCACAGGTTTCGCAG
>CAZMUU010000010.1:21715-24936 GCA_964569215.1 uncultured Cytophagia bacterium | reverse complement strand
AAAGCTGCGAGCCATTATAACCACTCATAGCGATGTCCAGATCGCCGTCGTTATCATAGTCTCCCCAGGCTGCATCGCCATTTACAATGTTTTGAAGTTTGCTGTTTATTTTGGTAAACTGATGGTTGCCATCGTTGCGATAAATGGAGGTTGAATATTCATAGGCTTTATTATATCCGGTCAGGAGAATATCAAGATCACCATCAGCGTCATAATCTCCACCTTTTACGACTCCGGATGCGACGCCTTCGATTCCGGTATCAACCCGGGTAAAGGTATCACCGGCAACGTTTTGGTATAATTCTGTGATGATCTTCCTGTCTGATTCCCCCGATAGCAGGATATCCAAAAAACCGTCATTGTTATAGTCTCCCCATTCCACATAACCGGAAGTGAGTTGGGGCAGAACGACGGGTATGGGTTTAAATTGGCCGGTTTCCATATTCTGATATATACATGTCCTAGATGCTTTGGTGCCTCTGTCTCCTGTGGCTAAAAGATCGACATAACCGTCATTGTTATAGTCTCCCCAGGAAATGGACTGGAATGCGGCATCAAAGCCGAGATCAATGGCCGTAAACGCACCATCGCCGTTGTTGCGATATATTGTGGAAATGATTTCTCCGGAAACGGATTCACCGGAATGGAAAATATCCAGGTCTCCGTCGTTGTCATAATCCACGCCACTGGCACAACCATTATGATAAGGGTTTTGACAGATCGATTCATTCTTGCTGAATGATTTGTCGATGTTGAGAAACAGGTTTAGAATGTGCTGATTGTTTTCGTTCATTCCACTGAGAAGAAGATCGGGATCATTGTCATTATTAAAATCTTTCCATTCCGCCCTTCCTCCGATGACAGCAGGGAAAGAGTGCGGCAGCGATCGGAATCGATCATTACCGATGTTTTCATACAATTTTGCATCAAATTGCATATTGCTTTTACATCCTGTAATGAAGAGGTCGAAATCACGGTCATTATCATAATCGGCCCACTCTACGTTTCCGAAAAAGAGAGGCATCAAGTCTGTGTTTACCTTGACAAAGGGATTGTCATAGCCGGAACCTTCAACCAAAACCTCTATCATTTGTGTGCCGTTGAAAATGCATTTGATTGTTTCTTTTATCTTTTTTTCGGTTTGAGGTGTAAACCGGATATCCACATGGGCACAGCTTTCCGGGAAGATATGCAGCGTCTCTTCTTCCGGAACAAAAGAGGAATGAGAAGAGCGAAGCGTAACCACAGCGACGGAAGAAGAGGAATTAAAAAGATCAAGGCGGATTTTTTTTGAATCGCCAACGACCACTTCTCCAAAAGAGATACTGGTGGGGATAGCGCTGAAAACGGTTTTATTTAAACTCGATAGAGCTTTAAATACATTCAAGCGACCTGCGGTTAGACATTTTTCTCTCAGGGTGGGTAAAGGATCGACATTGTTTAATATATGGGTTTTTATCCGGATATAGCTCAGCGAAGGATCCAGCGATAAAAAAAGGCCGGCTGTTGCCGCCACATAGGGAGCAGCCATAGAAGTACCGCTATACAATGTATACAGATTGCCGGGAAAGGTGCTCAGGATAAGTTCACCCGGGGCTGCAAGGTCAACAGATATCGAGCCAAAATTAGAAAAAGAAGATTTTTTATCATATCGATCGGTCGCTGCGACTGAAATAATATTATCCAGATCATAACTGGCGGGATATGAGGGTGTTGAACCATCGTTGTCCTTTGCTTCATTACCCGCAGCAACAACAAAAAGATGATTTGCCTCTTTTGCTGCTTCAATTGCATCTTTCAAAGCGTTGGAATAAAAATATCCGCCCCAGCTATTATTGGATATTCGTGCTCCTTTATCCACGGCATATTCAAGTGCTTTTATAGCGCTGGAAATCGTGGCCTTTCCATTTTCATCAAAAATTTTTAATGCCATCAGTTTTACATTCCAGTTCAACCCGGTTATACCGATATCGTTATTGCCGACAGCACCAATTATGCCCGCACAGTGGGTTCCGTGACCCCGGTCATCAAAGGGGATATTATCATTATTGGCAAAATCCCAACCTCTTATATCATCGATATATCCATTTTTGTCGTTGTCAATACCGTCGATGATTTCGTCCGGATTGTACCAGATATTGGCTTCAAGGTCACTGTGGTTATAGTCTATTCCTGTATCGATGACGCCGATCAGAATTTCCTTGTTGCCTGTCGTTATTTCCCATGCTTCCGGTGCGTCAATGTCTGCATCCTTTGCTCCTGCATTTTGTCCCCAATTATGCAGGCCCCATAACTTTTCAAATGATGGATCCTTTGGATATATATTATAAAGTGAAAGAATATAATCGGGTTCTGCATATTCGATGTGACCCCTGGACTGCAAATAATCAATCGCTTCTTGCACCGGAGAGGCAATACTCCACAGCTGTGCGTCTATCAGGGGGAGCGTTTTGATTGTGGAGGGGTTTAGCTGAGAGGAAAGCGACGATATTGTTTTCTGAGACGGATTTTCTTTAAATTTGATAATAATTTGATTATAGTTTCGGTCATTTGGGGACTGGCTATAAGAGACCGTTGTAGCGATCAATCCCCACCAAGTTAATTTCAAAATCAAACGCCGTATTAAAGCGCCGGTCATTACAGCCTCCACAGGTAGTCAGTCGTATTCTCTTGTTCTTTGTTCCAGAGTTGTTACGTTACAGACGTGTTCGACCCAATAATTTTTTTGTTCCTGAGGGATACATAATTTGCCCAAATGTATTGATTTTGTGTGGAAAATCGGTTAAAAACAATATAATTGTGACAGGTATGGGACATCACATCGTCATTTGAAGACTCTAAAAAAGTATATAAATATTATAAAATTAATTTTTTACGCCCAATTTAGAGTCACCCTGTCATTTCAGTTGACAATATTGTTGCAAAAATTGAACCTGTTTTGCAGCTTTTGCTTCAGCGGGGTAGGGATAAAGCGAAGGATTAGGCTAGTTTGATAAATTCACGGCACATAATATCTATTGCTTCTGGTGAGTGCCCGGCTCCTTTTGGATCTCCATACCATTTGGGAATGAATCCACCTTTGGGACGGCCGAGCAAAGCTACCATTTTTCTGCAATACTCTTTGATTTCATCGGGCGTTCCGTTTACCATTGTATTTTGAATATCAACCGGTGAGTAAAAGGTTATTCTGCCACCAAAGCGCTTGCCGAGCAGTTCCAGTC
>CAZMUU010000010.1:0-21705 GCA_964569215.1 uncultured Cytophagia bacterium | reverse complement strand
CCATTTGGATGACATCAAGACCGATTTCTATCAGATCGTCGAGAATATCGATGATATTGCCACAGCTATGTAGAAAAGTCAGCAAGCCGGCTTTGTGGGCAGCAGCAAAAATTCGCTGATAACGGGGTTTCCATATTTTTCGCCATTCAGCTGGGGAAATCATGAGCCTGTTCTGCAATCCCCAATCATCCGGAAAGATATAGCCGTGTGCTCCCAGGGCACTGAATTTTTCAATAGCTGTAAGATTCATTTCAACGAGCACGTCGACAAGATCACCCAATTTGTCCGGATTCTCGTAGATATCAATCCAGGTATTTTCAAGGCCGCGGATAAAGTGTACGCGTTCATAGATAGATATCCCATTTGCGAGAACAAATTTATCCCCGGCCTTTTTGACATCTTTTGCAGCCGTCGACCATCTTCCGGGATCGTCCACTTTGGGAATCTGCAGGGTATTCAAATCCTTCCAACTTTTAAGCGGGTATTCTTTCACTTCGCCGAGATTCATTTCTCCGATATTGTGCCAGAGGGCACCCCATTCATCGACCCCTTTTCGCGGACGGTCGTCAGGCGATGGTTCCATGCAGATGTTATAAAAATCGGTTCCCCATTTTTCAGGAAAATCATACGGCATCCGCTCGGCACCGAGAAAACGTATCGTACGACTGACGATTTCTTTGGATGTCATTTTTTTAACCTTTCATCGATTAAATTCTACCTGCGTTTGTATCCATTTGAATTGCTGATTTGATTTTTGCTTGCAGAACAAGAAATGCCACAATTAATAACGGGAAAATACCCATGCCGACAACAGCTCCATACAGCGGAGACAGGAACAGTAAAAAGTCATAAATGCCATGTATCATGATAGCAATGAATAGCCCTTTTAGAAAATAATAATTTTCATGATCGTGAAATTTTGCCAATCCGATATAAAAGCCCATCACCCCGGATGCCAGCGCATGCAGCGGAATAGCCGTAAAAGCACGGATCAAGGCGATAGAGAGGTTTCCGTTCAGCACATAGAGTATGTTTTCCAGGCAAGCAAATCCCAGGCTGGCGATTACGGTATAAATAATACCATCCATAATTTCATCGAATTGAACCTGATTATAAGCGTATTTTTTTACGATAATGAATTTAAACAACTCTTCGGAGAGTGCGGCAACGAAAAAGGCTCTGAAAAAAGCGTGTACTACATATGAGGATCCGAGATATGATTTAAAGGATGAGATCAGAGCTTCTATAAAGGCGACCGGAATGGTAATCAACAAGCCGATAATAAAGAGTTTGACGATCAATCCGGTGGGCTCGGGTTTGCGTTTATCCTGTTTATTGTAATAATATACTAGAAATATTGCGGGGGCGATAGCCATGCTGAGAGAAATGACCAGTTCCATTTACTGTCCTTATTACTTTATTTAATTATCCCGGGTAAAATACAAATAATCTTTTTAAGGAGCAAATTACAATTTTCTTGATTTGAGTTGGGGGAATGACTATTTTGCTTAACATTTGGAGATGAGAAGAATATGAAAATTGCCATTATCGGCTGTGGAGAGATGGGATGGCAACATGCCGAATGTCTCACCTCGTTCCCGCAGATTGAGCTTTTTGCTTTTTGTGACCAAGACTTGCAGCGAGCTCAACAAATGCAACATCATTTTCAGGGAGAGATTGCCACTGATGATCCGGCTGTGATCTGGGAAAAGCCCGATATCCATGTGGTATATATCGCAACGCATACAAATAGCCACAGAGATCTTTGTAAAAGTGCCATCCAGGCGAAAAAGCACTTTATGATTGAAAAGCCTCTGGCGTTAACAGCACAACAGGCCCGGGAAATATACGAATATTATGAATTACACGCTCCTTCGCTCATTGCCATGAGTGCTTTTAAATTCCGTTTTTATGAGATGATTCAAAAAGCCCGTACACTTTTATCTTCTGTTTATATGATATCTGTACAAATTATGGATGATCCCTGGCCTGCTGGTTTCTGGGCAAATCAGTCCAACGTCGGGGGGGGTAATGTTGTCTCGCAGGGCGTTCATGGAACGGATCTTTTACGCTATCTGGCTGACTCGGAACCCGATCATGTCTATGCTGTCGGTAAAAATTATCATCAATCCACCAAAGTGGTGGATAACCTTTCTGCCACATTTCGTTTTAAAAACGGCGTATCTGGAACCCTGATCGTGGGTGATTGCGCTGAAGCACCGCTGGTGGGGAAATTTATGGTGCAGATGCATGGACGGGAAGGATCGCTGTTGTTGACAAATCGATTAACCCGGTTAAAATTCAAATCTGCAACGGGAAGCGAGGTTCGGGAATGGAACGGAGAAGAAAGCGGATTTATGGAAGAAAACCGGCATTTCCTGAGCGCGTTGTTGGGGAATCGTTATATTCCTTCCACGTTGTGGGATGGATATATGGCACAATTAATGATTGACTCAGCCCTTGAGTCAGCTGCAAAGAAGCGGTTGAAAGAAATTGGATAGAATGATCCGTTATGTATATCGATTTTGAATATCTATCAAAACGAGGGGAAAAGGCGCTGCAGGAAAAACTTTTTGCTTATTCTGAACGGCAAGCATCATTTTGGCAACGGGATTATAAAAATGTTGAACAATATTTACGATCCGTACAGGCCAATCGTCGTATATGGAGACGTCTCCTTCTGGGCTTCACACGGCCGGAAGATTTTGTTTTTCAGACAAAAGCCATTTCAAAGGGATGCCTGTTATTGAATGGCTCTACATTAAGCGGACGAAAAGCTCAAGCTCTCTTAATGCTCCCTGACCAACCGCCTCCTTATCCATTGGTTATGTGTTTACACGGTATGGAGGGAACACCGGAGATGGTACTTGGGTTCGATCATACCCTTGATGGCAGCTATCATGGATTTGGTGCAAAACTGGTGGAGGCGGGATACGCAGTGCTCTCTCCTGCTCTGTTGAATACTTTTGAGAAAAGAAATCGTCTTTCACGGCTGGCTTTGATTTTGGGCACCACATTATGGGGTCTTGAAACAGAGATGTTGAGTCAATGTCTCACTTGGGTTTTACAGGCGTTTTCTATTGACAGCTCGAAACTTTGCATGTGGGGTATCAGTATGGGGGGCGCTTATACCTTATATTCCATGCCTCTGGATTTAAGAATTCGGGCCGGAATTGTCTCTGCCTGGTTTAATCATCGATTAAAAAAAATGGCGGTAGAAGATTCGCGTTATAGCTGTTTTTTGCCGACAGCGGAAGAACACGCTTTTATCCCTGCTTTACTGAGTCATTTTCGAGATTCTGATTTAATTTCTCTCATTTGTCCCCGACAGGTACAAATTCAAGCCGGCAAGAAAGATGATATTCATTGGATACCGTTCGTCCAAAAAGAGTATCGCGACGCTGAGCGTATATATAAAAAACTCGATTATAAAGAGCGGATTGAATTGAGAATCCATGATGGCGGTCATGAGGTTGCGATTGAGGACGGAGTGCATTTTTTGTCTACCGTCCTTGCAGTTTGAAAATCGACGCCCTTTCGCCCTCTGCTCGCATGTTCAAATCGAAGCAGAGAGCATTTAATGGTTTTGGATATTCAATCAGGCACTCGTTGAATGACATCCTTTTGTGGTCTCTGGTAGAAAGGATAGAGCCCCGTGATAATTACAGGAGTGATAAAATGGTAAAGAAAGTATTTTTTCTGTTTTTACTTTTTCTTTTCGCTTGCAATGCCGGAAAACGCCACGAAGCGGAAATCTCTATTAATGTTCCGGCGAACGCCAATCTGCTAAAAACGCTCAAAAATCAACTGCACCAATTCGAGCAACGGCATCAAATAAACGTCAAGTTGATACCCTTTACTGGTCAGGAAAAATTATACGCAATGATGGCTGCGAATCAGGAGCCAGATGTTTTTTATACCAATACTGTCGTTCGGGATCAATTGGCGGCGGAAGGCCGGTTGTTGGATTTGTTTACCTTTGTTGAGGGAGATAGCTTTATAAAAAAAATACGTCCGGAATTTATTGAACGAGGTACCAGTCTGGATGGAGGATGGTATCAGTTTTGTGATTGGACCTATACCCTCGGGGTTTATTATAACAGGTCGCTTTTTGACCTTCACAATGTTCCCTATCCCGACTCCAATTGGACTTGGAAGGGAATGTTGCAACGGACCAGAGAGCTGACACTGGATATCGATGGCGACAATAAAATCGATCAGTACGGCATTTACATTGCCGAGCATTTTGTTTCTGCGATAGAGCGTATGAACGGAGCCAATTATTCTCCCAATACCCTCTTTTTCTCCCTGAATGAGGCGTCAAAAGAAGCTCTGCAATTGTATGTTGATTTAATGTATAAACACAAGGTAATGCCTGAAATGGCGTTGGCACAATCTCAGGGTATGCAATTATCTCAAATGTTGAATGCCAATAAAGTAGCAATGATCGTAGAAGCTCTCCCCAATCTCGATTTCATTACGTCCCTACAGGTTGACTGGGATGTTGCTCCGCTTCCACAGATGGGCACAAAACCGCCGCGCTATTTTCGTTCAATGTCCGGAGGATTGTCAATCAGCTCCGGATGCCGGTATCCGGAAAAAGCCTGGGAATTGATCAAATGGCTTGTTCTTGAATCTCCCTATAATTCTCCCAATCCTGTTTTAAAGGATATCAATTTTGTTAAATCCTGGCAGGAAAAATATCCCAGACTGAAAAACACAAATTTTGGCCGGGTGTGGCGTTTGAGTGAAAAGTATGATGGCGGAGATATTCGCGACTTTGTGCGTTATTCATCCTGGAGCAGTGCCACCATCCTTGAAACCCTGGCACCGCAGATGGATAAGCTTTTTGCCAACAAAATTTCTATAGAACAGATCGAAAAAATGGAGGATGATATCAACAAGCGGGTCATAGATGAATTGAAAATAATGGTGAATAATGAAAATTTACGACCCGCTTTTCGCGAGAAGATTCGGGACGAATTGAATAAAATTTCAGCAATTGGATCCTGAAGGTATGATCATTGACACGAGTCACATTACTGTTATAGAAAATCAGATCGAATTCGATATTTCCTGTCTTGAGCCTGGTCATTGCGCGGCTATTATGACATTTAAACTCGATGATTATCCATTGCACCGTCATTGTTGTTATATGCGAATCAAGAATGAAGACCTGGACAAGGAATACAGGCGTTTTCATGATTTGATTTTTTCCATGCATCCCCCTGGTAAAGTCGTTGGTCCCTGGCCGGGATGGCGTAACATTCCCGATATGCCGCTTATTGAGCTTTGTATCAACGATCAATGCGTTGAAGCAACATATAATTTTTGGGGGGATGAGTTCGAAATTCATAAAATTCGAACCATCGCCTATCTTGAAATATCAACTCGTGCCAACCAGGCTCTTTTAAGGTGGGGCGATAGCCGCTTGAAACCTTTACAGATACAATTTATCCCCTCGACGCGCAAGTCTGTGCATCCGTCTCCTTTTGTTCCCAACTTCAAATCAGAGCACCCCAAATTACTCTTTAATAAAGAGACGGTTGTAAACTGGCAGCACACGAATAAAAATGAAAACATCAGAAGCAAGATTGAAACATTACTCAATAACCGGCATCTCGAGTTTGAGGCAAGTGCTCAGAGTAAAATACTTGCAGGGGAGGAAAGGCTCGGTCTGCAGGATCGGGCGGTGTTAAGCGCCTTTGATGCGCTTTTATGTGAAGAAAAGAAATCAATAGAACGAGCCAAAGATGCGATGAGTCATTTTATGAACAGGGCACTCTCTAGGGATTTTGAGCCCATGAACATCGATACTCAGGCGGGTGATTGTCTGTTTTTATTGTGTCTTTGCTATGATTGGCTGTATTCTTTTTTTACTCAGACGCAGAGGGAGCGTTATCGGGAAAAATGTTTTCTGGTTGCAAAACGCGTCTGGCAGCATCTTGGATATGAGCGAACAGATTATGCGCAGGCCCATTTTTTGGGTTGTAGTCATGGGCTGTTGGCTTTTGGCATTTTGTTTTACAATCATTATGACATTGCATTTGAATGGCTTGCCTATCTTAGGGCTGTTTTTAATCGCGTTATGGATATGGTGCCTGATGATGGATTTTATCCACATGGCATTAATTTATGGATTTATGAACACCAATTTCTCTTGCGCTACGCTGAATTGTTGCACCTCCATTCAGAGGATCATTATTGGTCCCAACCTTACTGGCAAAATGCTTCTCTTTTTCGCCATGCGGCCACCTCGGCAGATGCAAAATACGGGGTAACCTTTGGTGATCCGCAATATAGAACCGGAGGGGATGCCTGGATGCATTATCTCATTGCGGCACGTACCGGAAATCCACATGCCCAGGCGTTGGCTGATAAATTATCAGACCAGCCGGTCACAGGTATAGACCTGAGAAATGCGCCTCCCCGGCGCCGTGTTTGGGAATATATTTACTGTTGTGATCACATCAACGCCTCTGCTCTGCCGGATCGATCTTACTATTTTGCTGACGGACAACAACTCTTTTGGAAATCGAAGGACCTGGTTGCAACTGTCCGCGCCGGAGCCCCGCTTGGTACCAGTCGGTACCGGAACGGGGAATGGAGTGGATACGGCCACAGCGATCCGGCTCAGGGGAGTTTTTTGATTGCGATTGGTGATAAACTTGTCATTAATGGTGCTGGTCCGGTGTATCGACGCGAAACCTTGCTTCATAACACCATCACCATTGGAGGACGGGGTCAAATAGGAGATTCATTACCATGGGCTCCTGAATATATTCCGAATAACCGTTTTGCCGAGGTTACAGAGCATCATCAAACAAAATACTATGACAAAATTTCTATGAATTTAAAACCTGCATATCTCGGCTTTCTCGGTGTCAAACGATTAGAGCGTAGTTTGTACTATATCCGGCAGCGCCAGATCGTTATTCACGATTCTATCGAATTGAAACGGCGTGATGAAATACAATGGAATCTTCATACGTTCGGAAAAATCGAAACGGATAATCCATCTCATTTGAAAATTAGGGATGGCAATATCATTTTGCATCTATATTGCCTCTTACCGCAAAATCCTTCTTTTAAAAGCGGACGGAGCGATTTTGTGCCGGCTTATCCCCATAACGGCGAGCGGGATACTTGTATTCAATTTTCTCATGTCGGACACCGATGTGAATTTCTTTTTGTTCTGGATTTGCCTCTTGTTGATGGTGAACAAAGACCCCATTTGGATTACAAGACAGAGCATTATACTCCGGGATAAATCACATTAAATTCTGTCAATCGGATAGATAGCCATTGCAGCTCATTTGCACGGGAAAACCGCAATGCAATACGATTGTTGCAGGTTTGATCATGACCGTAGCTGGCAATTCAACCCAAAAATTGTAAGGAAACGGAAATGAAACCATTGAGAATCATTATTTTTTTAATCTGTTTATTGTTGGCAAACGAATCGTCTGCACAGGTTCCGGTTTCTCTTATGGAGAGGATCCCCCCGGTGCCCCAACCACAACGGCTTGTCTATCACGATGATTACATCGAATTTCCGACCGAAATTTCTATTACCGGGCTTGATCCTTGTCGTCCGGGACAAAAACGCACCGGAGAAACGCTACAGATGTTGTTTTCCCGTATGCCTGACGTTTTTGCATGCATGAATTCCGCCGCTTCGTTTAAGATTTCTTTTGAGCGGTCCTCCCTAACATTGCCGTCTGGAGGATATAAGCTTTTTATCGCCTTCGACGGCATTACAATTATTTCCGCTTCTCCTTCTGCTGAATACTATGCTGCTCAGACGCTGTATCAGATTCTGGCATATAGCTATTTTGGCGGCCGCTTGCTTTTTTCCTGGGAAACCCCGGTTGAAGCGGACGCGGTGGAAAAAAAATACATCCCCCTCCTGGAAATTGTGGATTATCCTCAATATCAGCGACGTTCGCTCATGATTGATATGGGGCGGTCGGTTTTCAGTAAACCCTTAATCGAGCGTATTATACGTATTATGAGTCATCTGAAGATGAATATGTTGCATGTTCATCTATATGACGATGAAATGTGCGGATTTCGTTTCGAGCATTTATCGCTAGGCTCGGAAAACCCCTTTGCCCTTACGGCGGATGATTTCACGGCGTTAATCAAATATGCCCGTTCCTATCATATTGGTGTTATGCCGGAATTGGAATCCTGGGGACATGTAAAAAGCGTGATTTACCATTATCCGGAATGCTATGGTGGCCCGGGAATGTATGGCGGCGCTTCATTCGCTATTGGTGAGAAAACATATCATCTGTTGGAAAAGATTTATGAAGAGATTATCCTTTGTCTCGAAGATTCTGCTGATGTCCATGTTGGTCTGGATGAAGCAAAATGGGCTGTATATCCGGAAGAAGCGGACCGTGGACATACTCCTGAAACTCATGTCGGACGAATTTATGATATTCTCATGTCATTGGCAGAGCGTCATCATAAAAAGATCACAATGCATTTATGGGCTGATCATGGCGGTCGTCCTGTTCCGGATCGTATTGACAGCAACTTGGTCATCCAACCCTGGAAATATCGGCGATCGGATGCCGGCGATATTAAAGCGGCTTTAAAAAAGTATGGTGGGAAAAAAAGATACCCGGTGATGATGGGGGGAGGTGTACGATCCGTTTGTTATGATGGATGTTTTGCCGCAACCCGGGAATGGGCCCGTGAGGGTATTGTTTACCCCAACGTCATCGGTGGTACAGTATGCATATGGGGAACCAATCAAATAGAAGCGCGATTGGTGGGGATTTATGCCGGCGCGGATTATTTGTGGACACCGTCAACACCGAAAGCCCGTATCAACGACCCTTATGATGAGCAGCTCCGGGCAGACATTCTGACCAATATGCGAAAATGGCAGTTTGTTTTTGCGGAAGCTCTACCGGACCGGATCAAACAGGACGAGGGCCCCGAGGTTCATTTGGGAAGATATGTCCGGCCTCCATTCGCTCATCAGGGCGTAACCCCGGTTGTCGATTTCAATCCAGAAGTGGACATTAAAAAGCGATGATCTCTTTGCAAAAATTGTTATCAATGACGACACGTTGATTGTGGAAAACAACACAAACGGCACCAGATTAGACGTTCCCATAATTTAAAAAAAATGTTTTGCTGTATGATTTTCGCTACAGATAAGATTCTTTAACTATAAATAAAAGTCCGACCTTGACATAGACATGAAAAAAAACACGGTTAAAGACTGGACAACCGATTTTTGTAACAGCTGTTTACAAAAATGGTGGCAAGTTGATGATAAACTGCCTGCATTCTTTAGAAAATACGCTGTTTCTGAACAGCAGAAACGGGAAAGCGATTTAAAAATTTTTTTGGATGAAATTTTGCTGATTGCTGCTGACGATGTGGTATCAGTGGAAGCGTTTAAAATCCGTTTTTTCACGGCCTTTATTCATTTCGCCCGGGATGCTCTCGAATTCAAGCAAGACCATTTGGAGATGTTTTTTAAACAGGGATTTAGCAGGTCTCTCGCTGATTTTTTTAAGGCGGCACGAAATTTTGATTCCACATTAACCGGTGAGGCGATTTATCAGGCCGCGAGAAATGTTTGTACCATGAACGGAATCCAATATTTGATGGGTTTACCTGTCAGATTAACGTCATCAATTTTTGCTTACAGTTTGATTTATCCCTATTCCGATAATTTATTAGATGATTCAGCAACAACCACAACCGAAAAGCGACGTTTTAATCATAGATTTCGGAACAGATTGGAAGGCCATTTGGTTGAACCGCAATCCAATTGTGAGGATAAGATTTACCGTTTGGTGAACATGATTGAAGACGAATATGACCGTAACCGGTATCCCGGCGTTTATCAAAGCTTGTTGGCAATTCAATGTGCCCAGGAGAAGAGTGTACAGTTGTTGTGTGAAAAAGCGCACCCTTTTAATGTCGATATTCTTGGAATCGCTATAGAGAAGGGAGGGGCATCGGTTTTAGCTGATGGAATGTTGGTGGCTGGAACGATCGATAAAGCCACAGCTGAATTTTTGTTTGGCTATGGTGCCTTTTTACAGCTTGTAGATGATTTGCAGGATATCAGCAAAGATCGCAAAAATGGTTTGGCCACTATTTTTAGCTGTACATCACGGCAGCAGCTTTTACAGCTATTGATCAATCGCACCTTTCATTTTGGACGAAAAATATCAAACGGATTAAAGGCAGTTGTTGCGGATTATCCCAATCCCCTGAGCGATTTAATTTACAAAAGCGGTGACATGCTGCTTTTGGATGCTGTGGGGCGCTCACAGCGGTGGATAGAGCACTCTTATTTGCAAACGTTGCAGCCTCATTTTCCGTTCCGATATGACCGGCTTTATACGATAATAAAAACATTTGCCCGCAAGCGGCATTCCTTGCAACCCCTTTTAAAGCTGTTTGACTAGATAAAGGTGTCATTCAGCAATATAACAATGATTTTCTCTCTGTTTATTTGTATCTTTTATCAAAGATTTATTTTTACGTTCTCTTCAAAGGTCTGAACAACATGACAGGGTTTAAGAAAATTTTATTAGATTCTGCCCGCAATGAGGCTGAGCGATATTTCGACCCCGGTAAGCGAATATGCCTGATACCTCGCGAGACGGCCTGGTATGCCATAACACTGCTGGAGAGCCATGATCCTCAAGATCATATTCTGGCGAATGATATTCTAGCAAGGTTAGAGGCTAAGGATGGTACACATACGCCCTGTGTGTTGTATCTGATCCTTAAACGCTATGCCGATAAACTGGAAAAAACGAGCCGGGAGAATATTGTCGACACGCTTCGAGACAACCTGTCCATATCTGCGTCGGTTCGCTATACAGATGGTAATGTAAACCATCCTGTTGCTGCATATGTGAATCTGCTTTGCAGCGGTGAGTTGATGGGAGACCGTGTTTCTGTCAACCTTGGCAGAGAAAGCCTCTATCATTTAAAATCATCAGCCATACGCCGGCATTATCGTTACAAACAATCGGATTTATCCGAATACAATAGTCCGACATATACTGCGCTGACCATTTGGTTTTTGGCTCTGGCTGCAGAATTTGTGACGAACAAACCGGCGAGGGAATTGGCGCGTTTTTTAGAAGAAAGAACTTGGCTTGCTGTAGCCATGCACTGGCATGAGCCCACTCAGCAGTTTGCCGGCCCTTTTTCCCGGGCTTATGCAGAAGATTCTTATGGCGGGTATTCAGCCCTGCACTGTACGCTTGCCGCTGCGATTTCAAGAAATATTTTTATTGATTTTAATTTACCTCTTAGATTCATGCACCCGTCTGCTCTTATTCAGAATGCGTTTATAGCTGTTTTGTGTTTTCATATTCCACAGCGGGCTGTTCAGTTTGCCTTTGAAAAACCATTCCCTTATCATTTTAATATGACGACGTATTGTGAACAATACCATGAAAACCGTTTTAAAACCCTCAATCAAAAAAAGGTACATGTGTTTGATGATGAAGTTTATGCGGGAGGGTGGGGTGAATTGACAACCTATATGCATCATGAGTATTGCGTAGCCACCGCCGGCAGGCCATATGTGAATGGTGCTCAGTGTGACAGTTTTTCAGTTCGTTATCGCTGCAGCGACTCTGTATCATCTTTGCGTGATTTTCGATCGATATATTCCAGGATGGTTTTCAATCAGGCGAAAACCGGGGTAACATATTCATGTCATACAACCGGTTCGGATATTGGACCGGATTACGTTTACGAAGAGGGTCGTCCCCTTACCTTTCAGACAGCGGATAAGGCAATCGTTTTATACAGTCCAAAGCGGGTCGGACATGAAAACGTTGAAAATTTGCGTCTGGACATTATTTTTTCTTATCAACGGCCTTTCGGGGAGATGTGTATCGGCGGACGGCCGGTAAAAAAATATCCGGTTACACAGGGCAAACGCGAGTGGATTATTATACGAGATCATCGCGTTTATTTGGCAATTTATCCTTTGAATGTTGCGGTCAACGGATTTGAGCATAACGTGATTCTACATCAAGAAGGCGATCATTTCATTATTTCACTGTATAATTATCAGGGCAAAGAACGCAATTTTAGCCGACATGACATGAGTTTGATTCGTAATGGTTTCGTTTTCCTGATTATGGATAATACGATGGTCGATTCAATAGTTGATTTTCATTCTTTTTTGCAATCTTTTGATATCCATGACCAATCTCATCGGGACGGCCGACGACAGATAGAGATGAAAGGTCCGAAGGATAAATTGGTATTTGTTGTCGATGCATTGGGCGAACGCATTATTGAAAAAACTCGAAATGGTCAGGATTGTAAAGTTTATCATATGACCTTAAACTGTGCAACTGCTGATGAAACGTATTGTCCGGGAACAATCTATGATTTATAAAACGGTAAAGCATCTGGCAGACTATTTTGATAAAAAAGTGTGGATTTCGGATGACCGGATTTCCGCTTCTTTAACGGATCAATGTCAGGGGATCGGACAGATCGATTTTCATGGAATCCAACCCGTCAGCCGAAATGCCAAGCTTTTGGCATCAAGAGAGGGTGTCTTGCGTTTTTGCTTTTTTTTCGAAAAGCCGGAAAGCGCCTCAACTATTCCAATGAAAGATATTAAACTGTTTCCTTTTGGTGCGGAAATCTTTTGCCGGCTTGAGGATGCAGAGCTGCGATTAAAAATCGATGTCAACCACAATACATTGAGCGCAAGTTGCAGGGTGAAATTAATAAACGGGTTGAAGGGTAAAGTCGGTTTTCAGGTTCTGTGGAATCCGGGGTCGATGACCACAGATGTACATGGTGAGCGAACCTGGAAACCTGTTGTCAGCAGAAGCAGCCGGTTGCAACTCCATGCTCTTGATAAAATTTATTTAAACCAGTGGCTGGAGCGTAGCGGTGATTATCAGGGAGATTTTCTCATTCCCGAAGGGTGGCGCCGCCTGATATTTAAACGGCGTTGTATTTCCGGAACCGCGCGTAAATCTGATTTACGCCTACCTTATCGAGGTAAACCGTTATTGCTCTATAATGCGGATACCTGGATTATCCTGGAAGGCGAAAATTATGTTATCAGCCGTTCAGACGCAGATGCCGTTGTGTTTACTCAGGAGGCCATTGTTAATGATTCCTGGAAATCGGATCATTTTATGATCCGATTTTCAACCCGTCCGCCTGAATGCACCGGTGTTGGCGAAAACAAGACCAGGTCATCCTTTTCCCGCCAGACAAAACGATATCGACAACTCGATTCACGCCTGCCACGGCTGCATTGTCGTCGCTGGCCAGCGGTGGAAGCCTTTTTCAATCTCTATCCGTTGATCGTAGAGTCGGCCCGGGTACAGGATTACGGAATGATGAGGGCATGTCCCGGAACGTATTATTGGATATGGGCCTGGGACAATTTGGTCACTTTACAGTCCATGATGTTCTGGGGAGATCATTTAAATATTAGATCCATGATTGACTTTATGCGAATTAACCGAGATCTTGATGGCAGCATTCCCATGAGATGGAGCCGGCATCTTGAGCCGATGGACAGCCGTGGATTTGGGGCTATCGATTTTTTATTTGCCAAAGCGGTTATGGGGCTTTATAATGAAACGCTCGATAAAAGCGTGCTCTATGCGAATTATACCACCATGTATATGACGTTTCAAAATATGTGCGAACTCGTTCAGGATAGAGGGTTTTTTCCATCGATTGGCATGTATCCGGATTTACCCGAAAAAATGGGACGCCATGAATCCAGTCTGGTCTGTATCGATCAGAGTGCTTTTTATTCTTTTTGCCGCTTGATTGCAAAGGCGGCTGACACACTGGGAGATGATCTTACAGTAGAAAGAGCCTATAACATACAGAGCTTGATCGAAGAACATTTTGAGGACTATTTTTGGGATAACAGCAAGGGTTTCCTGTATGATTCTTATGATCCCGCTGTTCGTAAAGCGGTCAAGAGTTATCCGTTATTTTCCCTGCTATTTTACGAGTCGGCTATGGGCAATCGTCTCCTGAGAGGAAAAGAAAAGCGCGTCGCACAGTTTGTATCGACGCAGTTATTGACCCCTCATGGTGTACAGCTAACTCCGGACTGGGATATTTACCACAATACCGAGCCGGCAATGAGCAGTTGGTATCCACATTGGGATTTTCCGGCAATTAAGATGCTGAGTAAAACAGGAGATTTTGATTCTATACATCGATGGTTGCAGCTCGTTGAAACCTGTTTTCAGCGTCTCGGTTACTGTCCTGAATTTGTCGCCAGGGGAGAACCACTTGGTTCAGTACACGGCGCGGCCTGGAATTTGAATTGTGGCAGTGGGTGGTATAATGCTCTGCTCCGCGCTTTGGTGGGGGTGGATTTTGACGGGAATGGATTGACCATAATGCCTACAGAGTATAGATGTGAATTGAAAAATTTATGCTATCGCGGTGGCCGTTGGAACATCAAAACAGAAGGCCAGGGAAGATATATATCAACTCTTTTGGTCGATAATGATGAAATCAAATATTTATACAAAATTCCCTCCTCCCATTATTCGCCGGGCGATCATGACATCTGTGTGCGTTATGAAAAAAACCCAAATCCGGATCCGGTGCTGTTTGAAACCGATGCAAAGGTTATAAATGCAGTGAGAAGGGAAAAGCGAATTCAGTATCAAATTAGCGGAACCGGGCCCGCCGAAGCGCTCTTTTCCGGGAAAGCAAAACGCATCACCCTGGATGAAATCCCATTGACGAAAAAATTTTTAACGGATTCAACCTGGATGGTTCGCCTGGATTTGACAGGAGAGCATACATTGTATTTACAGGAGTAGCGGATGAAAAAGTGGAAACAAGATCTGCAAGGGTATCTTTTCATATCGCCATGGCTTGTCGGCTTTATCTTGTTTGCCGCCGGTCCCATGTTGGGGTCTTTTATTATGAGTTTTACCCGCTGGTCCTTGCTCTCCCCTCCTCAATGGATCGGGTTGAGCAATTACCAGCAGGCTTTGTTAAATGATCCTTTGGTTTACAAGAGTCTCTGGAACACCGCTTATTATGTCTTTTTTTCAGTTCCTCTGGGTGTGTTGGTATCCCTCTTTTTGGCTCTGATGTTGAATCAAAAATTGCGTGGTATGAGTTTTTTTCGGACCATATATTTCTTGCCTTCAATTACAAATCTGGTTGCTGTTTCAATTGTATGGATGTGGATATTCAATCCTGAATTCGGTCTATTAAACCGGATTCTGGAGTGGGTGGGAATTCAGGGGCCGTTATGGCTGCATAGTGAAGCCTGGTCAAAACCCGCTCTTATCCTTATGTCTCTTTGGGGAATTGGAGGTGGGATGATAATCAACTTGGCCGCCTTGCAGAATATTCCGGAAGAGCTTTACGAAGCAGCAGAGCTGGATGGTGCAAGAGTCTGGCATAAAATTCGAAATATTACCCTGCCCCTGATTACGCCGGCAATCTTTTTTAATCTGGTTATGAATATTATCGGTTCCTTCCAGGTTTTTACTCAGGCATTTGTCATGACGGCAACCGCCGGCCAAGGGCAGGAAGGGGGGCCGAACAACAGTACACTTTTTTTTGTGCTCTACCTTTACAAGAAAGCGTTTCAACAATTTAAAATGGGATATGCCTCGACTCTGGCATGGATATTATTTGCCATTATTTTAATTTTCACCTTTTTTCAGTTCAAATTATCGCGACGATGGGTATATTATGAAAGCGGGGAAAGGGGTTAAACATTATGGAAAAGACTGCAGAGAAAAAATATTATACCTTGCTCCGTTTGGGTTTTTCTTATCTGATTTTGGTGGCGATGAGCATGGTTTTTATTACCCCCTTTATCTGGATGGTTTCTTCCTCCTTACATAGCCTGGAAGGCGTGTTCAAAGTGCCCTTTGATTGGATTCCGGATACGTTGCATTGGGAGAATTATCATCAGGCCATAACGTTGTTGCCTTTTGGCAGATATTTTTTAAATACGGCTTTTATTGTAACGATGGTGCTGGTGGGTACGATTTTTTCCTGTACCTTGGTTGCATATGGTTTTTCCCGTTTGCAATTCCGGGGACGAAATAAATTATTTGGTTTGTGTATCGCAACGATGATGCTGCCGGCGCAGGTAACGATGATCCCACTCTACACCATTTTTGCACGTTTGGGTTGGGTGGATACTTTTATCCCTCTTATTTTGCCGGCATTTTTCGGCTCTCCGTTTTATATCTTTTTGCTGCGGCAATTTTTTATGACTATTCCCTATCAATACGATGAGGCCGCCCTGATGGATGGAGCGAGCCGTTTTAGAATATACTGGAATATTATCTTACCGCTATCCAGGCCGGCAATTGCGACCGTTGTGGTTTTTACCTTTATTGGGGTATGGAACGATTTTTTTAATCCATTGATTTACATAAATTCTTTTGAAAAGGCCACATTGACACTGGGGTTAAATCTTCTTAAGAATCAGATTATTGGTTCCGGCGTCACCCAGTGGCATTTGCTTATGGCCGCCTCTGTGTTGGTTTTGATTCCCAACGTTATTGTTTTTTTTCTGGCACAACGACAATTTATGAAGGGTTTGAACGTTGGCGGATTGAAAGGATAATTTTTATTTATGGTAAAGAGCCCTCAAACTATTTTATACCATCCAAACTTTGCCTTTAAAGCAACAAAATCCGGTTTGTTGCTGCTGGACCACGACAATTGTATTGGTCGGGTTGAAAATTTGCAGCTTTTTGATGTGTTGTTTTCTCCGGATCATCCTGCCGTCATCGGTTCAGATGTACCATTAAAGTTATACTGGATGCAATATGCCAACCACCAGGACCCTGAACGGCATGCAGGCACGACAGGGCGGTTAAAGGTATTGCAGGAGTCACCAGAAGAATTACGCTTTCAGTGTGAAGGGTATAACAAGTCGCACAGTATCAAAAGTATATATACGGTTACGGTAGAATTTTCAGAGGAACTAAATAGTTATGTAATTCATGTTAAGGCGATATTAACGGTATTAATGAACCAAAGATGGCACGTTAGCGGTAATCCGTTTCACGGTGAAATTGAATTTTGTAATTTTTTTCCTCAGGGTGTTTTTACCAAAGATGCAAACCTGGAGAAGAAATACCAGGCATGTTATCTGGAATCCGCAGTCGTGCAATCCATTCCACATCATCATTTGGAATCCAGTGACAAGCACAATATTCCCATGCGAAAAGGAGATCGGTTATGTTATTTATTGGAAGAGATTAATCCCGTTATTGAGATTCAATCAACGGATTTTGTAACTGCAGGTGTTTGTGCATACATGTGGGACACTCATTTTGCATATCGAACTGGCCGGCAAGGGTCTTTTTATTTACCGGGTGGCAGTCGATTGGAGGCTTGTTTTGTTCTTTATGCTTTAAATCGAAACCGGGGTGAACGCATTGTTGCCCGCGCCCGCCCCAGACCGGCCCCTGAAACCGATCAGGTGCCGATTTACACGGAAGGCTTGAATCGGTTCGATAAAAACATAAAAGATATTTCCAATCCATCACAGGCGTGGCCCTGGAATTTTGAAGCCGAGGAAAGGGCAGCGCATTTTTGGGATCGCAACAAAGGATATAAAACCCCGGGATCGTTAGGTATAATATCGACCAAAGGGAATAATCGCTGGATCATGACCGCACTGGGACCGGCTTTTGGTGGCAGAGCTTTTGCTGCCGGGAAACGGTACCGCATAACCGCCCGTGTCTTTATCGAACACTTGCAGGGAGAGGTTTTTATTGCCCTGCGTTACCATTTGGAGAACAAAGGATCCGTTTTTGATGTTAGAAATTATGAAACGGTTGAGAGTGAAAAATTATCTGTTCCAACAACCGGATGGTATAAACTCTCCATAGCGACAAAAATACTCATCCCTGCTCCCGACAGGATGCATATCATCCTTCAGCAAAGCGGTAATGGAAAGAGTTGGTTTGATGAGGTGTTATTTGTGTAATGCGGATTTTCTGTTTATTGAAATTTATCGTTGATCCATGCAGAATCCGGCAACTTGTTCATAAAAGGGTTTTTCTATGATTTCCATGCCAGCAACAACGATGATGTGGACACTAACTGATCATGTCATTGAAGATGAAAAAGAATTGGAGCGACAATTTAACGATATCCACCGGGCCGGTTTTGGCGGTGTCGCCGCTTTTGTCCGCTGCAGTCGATATCGCTGGGACCAGCCTGCGGCAATAAACGCTTGTCATCGCATCAGCGAATTGTGCCGTCATCACAATATACAATTTTGGGCAGTACCTGATCCGCGATTTCTTTCGCGTCAGTTGAGCGCGTCTTCGACCGGATTGCCTCTGTTGTTTTTTGGGGATGCGGTTCAAGCCCAAAAGGTGCCCCATACGTCTGTTGTCGAGAAAAATAAATTTTCTATTCGCTGCCGCTTGCAGCCGCGTCATTCTCATATGATTCATGAAGTGGCCATTGCTTTTACGCCGGCAGGCGTTGCGGCCGTCTATGCCATTCCATCAGCCAAGTCACGGTTTTTACCCGAGGAAATCATCGATATCACCAACGATGCACAGTTCTTCTACAATGCACAAGACGGATACATGGAAGCGTTCGGCTTTTTTAACCCTCCGGATCAGCGATCGTGGAAGGTTATTGCTTTTTTTCGAGCTTTTGCCTGCCATGTGAATTTTGCCGATCCGGTTCACATGAAAGCTTATCTGCAAAAGCTGGAGTTTTTTTGCAAAGCGATCGGGAGTGCGAATCTGATCATGTGGGATGAACCCGGTTATACCTGTGTTTATGGTGCTTTGCCCTTCTCATTTGGATTGCAAAAGGCGTATGAGTTAAATGGTGGTGCACCCCTCACCACCCATCTCTGGAAATTGGCGCTTGAGAGTGAAGATGGATCGCATATTGAGGTGAGAAACAGGTATTATCGTATCATTCAGGATTCCGTAAACAGGGCACAGCTTGCAGCCTGGAATAAAGCTATCAGCATTTGGGGGCCTCAGACCTCTTGTGGCATTCACGATACATGGCATTTTGAATCCGCCGACATGGCAGATATGAATCACGGGAGTATGGATTTATGGAGAGCTCAACGGACAAAAAACGGCGGATTTGTAGACATGGGCGCGATTAATTACCTTATTTCTCCCCACAGTTCATATTATGCCAACCTGGCATCCATGCTGGTTATATGCAAGTCCCTCGGTGTTTTTAGCCGTGACAAATATGCCTACAATAATTTATGGACCATTGGAGAAGATGAACGCCCGGGGGAACAAAAAAGTGTGATGAATCATTGTGTCAATGCGATGGCTTTGTTCGGAAACCGCTGGTTTGCGCACATATATGGTCCTGTGGGCACGATAGGAGAGGAAGAGCAATTTTTGGGTTCCCCCAAAATGCCGGGATATCCGCATCATAGTACGTGGGCGGGGTTTCCGGAATGGAATCAGCGCTTGACAGAACACATGGCCGCAGTCGATGATCAGCTGCCGATGAGCAATGTACTGATCATTTTTCCCTGTGAGACGTTATATGCTCTGGCTGATTCCCGCGCCAATGCCATTGCTCAGGATATTTTTCGTTTTGTCCTGACCCTGGTAGATCAGCATTATCACTTTGATGTAATTTCCTCTGCAGAACTCCTAAAAGGCAAATGGCAGGGAGATCAATTTGTTGTCCAGGACAAATTTTATAAGGTTGTTCTTTTTCCGTTTGCCGGAATTGTACAACCAAAAGTCGCAGAGTTGATGCGCAAGGAAGACCGGATTCTTTCCGTCTTTCAGAGAACGGAAAAATCAAGTGAAAATTCACCCGTCTCCGCCCTCACTAACCATCACGCTACCGATACGGCAGAGGCGCTGAAATGGTTAAGCAAAATACCTGATTTGCGCCCGGTTGAGGCACCCGAAGATAGCTGGGTTACAATCACCCAGGTATCACAGGGTCATAAAATTTCACTTATGCCGTCCCGCCATGGTCTGACATATGGCGGACGCCTTGTATTCAAAGACCAGGTTTTAACGCTTGAAGACCAAAATGGATTGTGCAGGATTTCCGTTTTAGAGAACGGAGCAGCGAGCGTGGAAATGGAGAGCAGAGTTTATGAGTGATTCGGGGTTGGGAATTTTCGATATTGCATTTTAAGATTTTTTAGATTATTTTACATCGGTAAATTTATGAGGAGACGATCATGGCATCTGTAGAATTAAATAATGTAACCAAGGTTTATGATAAAAAAGTGAGAGCGGTTTGTAATGCCAGTCTAAACATAGAAGACAAGGAATTCGTGGTATTGGTTGGACCATCGGGATGTGGAAAGTCGACTTTATTGCGTATGGTTGCAGGACTTGAGGAGATCACGGAAGGAGAAATTCTAATTGATGGTCGTATTATAAACGACATTCCACCCAAAGATCGAGATATTGCCATGGTTTTTCAAAATTATGCGCTTTATCCGCACATGACGGTTTACGATAATATGGCTTTTGGGCTCAAGTTGCGCAAATTTCCCAAAGCAGAAATCAAAAAACGCGTTGGCGAAGCAGCAAAAATCCTGCATATACAGGATTATCTTGAACGTAAACCAAAAGCTTTATCCGGTGGGCAACGGCAGCGCGTGGCTGTAGGCAGAGCGATTGTACGTGATCCCAAGGTTTTTTTGTTCGATGAGCCTCTCTCCAATTTGGACGCCAAATTGCGTGTGCAGATGCGCATTGAAATCAACCGATTGTACAATAAATTACAAACCACGATGATCTATGTCACCCACGACCAGGTGGAAGCGATGACGATGGGAAGCAAGATCGTTGTTTTGAATGAGGGCTATATCCAGCAAGTGGACACACCGCTTAATTTATATAACAATCCACAAAATAAATTCGTCGCAGCCTTTATCGGTAGCCCATCGATGAATTTTTTTAATGGTCGGCTAAGCGGCAGTGATACATTGATCTTTCAATCTGAGGAATTTAATGTTGACCTGTCACCGCAAATCAGTAAAAAATTGCAGGAATTTTCTGACAGAGATATTATCCTCGGTGTGCGTCCGGAAGATATTGTCGATGCGAATAATGCACAGTTTAAGAATAAAAGTACACCCCAGAAAATTACCGTCGATGTTGTCGAACCCGTTGGTAATGAAATATTCATCTATTTCGGCAAGAGGAATTTGAGTTACTGTATGCGTATACCTTCCGATCGGATCTATAAAGTGGAAGAAAAAGTAGACGTTGTTCTTAATATGGATAAAATTTATTTTTTTGACAGTAAAACTGAAGAACGCGTTTATTGATCGTGTACTAGAGCGTAAAAACAGAAAATTTCCATAATAGTCATAAACAAAAAGCAAGATTTATTATTCGAAGAAGCAGCCTCTGGTTATCTCTTTTTTCAGGGAGAAACCCACCTCTTTTTTTCCGCACTTTACGTGTTTCAGCTGTATTATACCCATACATTATAAACGAGATGACAGAGCCAGTCTTAGCATCAGGATCAGTGTCCTCAGGAATTTGCACCTATCAAGCTCGACATCCTTTTTTAAACAATTGTTTTCCAGCGATTACCGAATTTCCCAATCTATGAACCGTAGTGGAGGTCTGAATATGCGTTTTGACGCGGTATCTGCGAAACCTGTGAGAGTTTTCTTTGTTTTATTTTGCATAACGGTTATGATCCCCTATGCAATCGTGTTTG
>CAZMUU010000009.1:0-25213 GCA_964569215.1 uncultured Cytophagia bacterium | reverse complement strand
ATTATTTACCAGCTTGTTTCCAAAAATTGATAAGAAAATTCATGCATAAACATCACTGTCGCATCCACTTTTCGGTTCAGTATTATCAGGGGATACCGCCCTCACTCATTATCTCAGCTTTGAATCTTCTCAACATTGAAGGCGTGGAATTGACCCATGCAATTTTTGATGAAATCGATAAATTCGTTCCCCGGCTCTGTAAAATGTCCAGCGGATTTCACCTGCCGCTTTTGCATGAAAACGGCTGGGATTTTACCTGCTCGGATTCACAGGACAAAATAGATAGAACCGTACACCTGATCAACCGATATAAAGACGATCTGAACATGAAATATGCCGTCTTTCATCCACCAGAAGTGACAACACAGTATAAAGAACAAAAACAACTCTTTCGAATTTTGCTGAAAAATTTAAAAAAGATCGATTTACCTCTATGTATCGAGAATATCCCGTCTCTATCCATCGAAGCATTTGAAGATCAATACAAAGAAGCAAAACTATTTTTGCAAAACAGATTGAGTGGCATCTGTTTCGATGCACCGCATTTTTATATCCAGGGTAATGATCCGATAGAGATGTACCACCGTTTGAAAGACAACATTAAAGTCGTACATCTCTCGGATTGTACCCGAGACAGAGATTGCCATCTTCCCTTCGATAAAATCGGACAACTGCCTGTTGAAGACATTCTTGAAACTCTGCAAAAAGAGAAATTTGCCGGATACATTACGCTGGAGATAAAACCGGAATCACTGCAAGATATGGGTGCTTATATAAAAAGTTATCTCAAAACGTTGCGAACGTGCAACCGAATAAAATATCTGAAGACACTCTTTCTGTTATTTTATTTACGGCCTATTTTGAAAAAATTTTCAGGTTAAAAAAACCTTGCATTTTTTTTTCAAACCACATATTTTAATAACAGAGGGCGAATTGATGAATTTTAAAATTATAATCACACCTTTTAAACAGCTTTCTGTTTTTCATTCCCTAAGCTTTAATAAAATTCGCGGAAAAAAGTCAGAATATGCTAATGAAATTAGATTCTAGTGACTTTTATTAACAAATACAATTATGTTTAATTGAAAGGGCAAAAAATGGCACCCCGGTTCAATTCTATTATTCCTGATTTCAAAGAGCTTTTTCTTGACAAATTTAGTCGCAAAGTTACCGCCGATAGCGACGATTTGCTGGCTCTTCCCTATCCCTATGTTGCTGCGGGGGAGAATGCTAAAGATGCACTGTTTTATCTGGATACCTTTTTCATTAACATGGGTCTGCTTCGACTCGGGCTTGTGCCACAGGCAAAAAACAATGTCGAGAATATCTTATATCTGATCAGAGAATATGGATATGTACCTGCCGCCAATAGAAAATCAATGTCTTCATATTCCCAATTACCCTTATTGGCGTGGATGGTTCGGGATATTTACCGTTCAACAGGAGATAAAGGCTGGTTGAGACGGGCGATGCCGGATGTTCTTAAAGAATTCAATTTTTGGAACAGCAAAGAGCACAAATCTTCAACAGGATTATCGTCCTATCTTTCCGGTGATCAAAAAGAAAATATTCTCACAGAACAAGAGTCCGCATGGGCGGGCTCGCTTCGTTTCGAAAAAACAAAAAATTATAATCCAGTCGATCTGAATAGTATTCTTTATCGCAATGCGCTGATTATCAATGATCTGTTCAAAGAACTGGAAGGAGAAGAAAACAGCACTCTTCTCAACAGAGCCAAGCAGATCAGGGAACTTTTAGATTTATGCTGGAATAATTCTGAACAATTTTTCTATGACAACAACATAGATGATAAAAAAATCAGCGACATAAAAACCCTGGCCGGATTTACACCGCTCTTCACAAAACTGGTGGAAAAGCAACAGGCCGAAGAAATTCAGAAACATATTAAAGATTTCGCAAGACCGGGCGGACTCGCCTGTACCGAAAAAGGAAAAGCGGAAAATGGTAAACCATGGACTGCCCCACTCTGCTATGCGCCATATCTCTATTTTTGCATCAAAGGATTCTTCAATTACGATTTTATGGAGGATAGCGCCGATATTGCCATCAATTGGCTCGAAATGGTTAAAAAAGTGTACAATGAAACGAACGAAATATGGGAATGGTATAATGTCGAAGAAAAAACACATCTGATGGAGGGCGTTGAAAACAGAGCCGGTGCCGGCTGGACCATGGGCACATATATTGCATTAACCGATGAACTGGGACTCGATAATTAGATCCCCTTCAGTTATTGCTTATATAATCCAATCGGTCCCTTAAAAAGGCAGCTCTTTCAAAATTCTCGTTTTTTACAGCATATTTTAATTCATCTTCCAGGCTAAAACGGGTATGGGCGTATTTCTTTAAAAGAGACCTCCATATTTTTTCCAGACGTAGAATCTCATAACTGGTGTCGATAAGATTATATTTTTTTTTTAAATTTTTAATGCTATCCTGGGTATATCGAAGTGCTTCATCGCCATTTCCCTTTTCTTCGCTCATATTGACCAAAGATTTGTTATACGTCATCGAGAGATAAGGTTTTAGGCGATTAATACGCTCTTTTATCTTTTTGTTGTCTATATAGAGCAGCATGTTATCGACCAGATGAACATTTCTGCGGATATCCCGGGCGCTTTTATGATACTCTTTTATTTTCATAAAGGCAATCGATCGCGCATGATAAAGTACGATTTCCTGTAAAAGTTGAACAATATCGCCTTCATCAAGATGGAATTGCTTACCCTCCTGCTTTTGCCTCGCTATCTTTGTTTTGATATATCTCCAATAATTTTCAGAAGAAAACGGCCTTGCACCGTCCGGACGCCCCGTCGTGTGCATGGTAATTTGGCCCGCCCCATATACAAGCTTTAAATACTCCTCATCACCTATCCTCTCTATATTTACCTCCATCTCATTGGAGATAAATTCCCAATAGCGTAAGATAGGTGCAATATCAATATTCATCTATTCTCCAAATTTTAAATCCAAAAAATCTAATGCAAACTCAATGCCAATTGTTTGAGATATGCATCAAAAAAAATAATGTCGTTAATTCTTGTTTAATAATGATTTAAAAAAGAGCGGAGCCCGATAAAAACAGCCTGATATTCGTTTTTGGGCAAATCACGAAGAATATTGAATTGGAATGGGCATTTGACGAATGAAAAAGAGTCCTGTTTATTCGCTTTTAGATTTCAATAGTTTTAAATATTCATCTCCGGCCCTGTAGCCAAACTCAATCGCCAGTTGCAGGGATTTCCAGGCTTTGTCGTATTGATGAAGGAAATATTGATTGATGGATTTTGCATAATGTGCTTCGGCATAGTCGGTTTTATTCACCAGAGCCCTGGACAGGTATTGAATCGCCTTTTCATGATCCTGGTCTTCGCCGGCGAGCACGCCGAGACCGTATAGGGATTTGGCATTATCAGGATTAATCGCCAGGGCCTGCATGAAAAGCTCTGTTGCAGTTTCATTATGATGTTTTTTGAGATGAATCAATCCCCGGGCCGCTAAATAATTACTGTTGTCAGAGTCCAGTTCGCTTGCATTCTCATATGCACTCAGCGCCTGATCCCATAATCCAATCGTTTCCTTTTTCTGTCCTCTGATATAATGATGCTGAGCCATGATTTGATCCGCTTTGACATCCTCACCGGTTTGACGATACACTTCAATCAGGTTTTCTCTTGCTGTCAGAGATTGATTGTCGATAACCAAAAGCTGATGAAAAATATCAATGGCCTTTTTAAATTGTCCACTATTTTTTAAATAACGTCCATATAAAGAAAGGCTTTGCGGATCGCCGGCATCGATTGCTATTGCTTGCTTGAAAAATCGCTCTGCTTTACCCGGGTTTCCTCTCAAAAAAGCGATATAGGCCAAAGAGGCATAGGTTTCAGGCATTTCGGGATTAAAATAAAGCGCTTCGTTTAAATACTTTTCTGCCATCTGTAAAGAGTCCGCCTGCATCGACTTGCGCGCCAAAATATAACGGGCGCTTGCCAGGAAACGCCCGGCTTTGTCTTGCTCTTGTTCATGTTGATATATCCAGGCCAATTGTTCGTATGCTTCAAGCAACATTGGATCGCTCTTGATGGCCATTTCAAAGGCAGGTTTTGCTTTTTCAGGCTGATTCATCTCAAGATATGTTGTTCCCAAATTTGTATATATCTTGGCATAATTAATCAAAAACTGCTGTTCCTGGTCACAAGCACCCAGAAGATCGGTTATACCCTTTTCAATGTTTTGGTTGGCGAGAAAATAGCGCTCCTCGATAAATTGAGGATATAAATCCAGCGCCTTTTCATAGGCTTTACTGGCCTGGTCGACATCATTCTCTCTAAAGTACAGATTCCCCAGATTATTGTAGATAAACGGAAAATTCGGACTCAACCGAATCGCATTTTTATAGGCGACAAAAGCATTTCTGTGATCCCGGAGCTGCTCGAGGATATTTCCCTTTTGCAGATAGAATACCGAATAGGATGAATCGAGTTCAATGGCTTGATTGATCAGCGCAAGAGCTTTGGGAAAATTTTCGGTTCTTTCATGCACAATGGCCAGGTTGAAATAGACCGGCGCCTGAGTAGAATCAAACTCCAAAGCGCGATAAAAATCTTCTATAGCGGGAGTATAACGCTTTAGAGAAAGAAGACATAATCCGCGATTGTTATAAGCATTGGAGAATTCCGGCGAGATGTCCAGAGTCCTGCTGTATTTATCAACTGCCTCTTCCAGTTCGCACAGACGTGCCAGTGCATTCCCCCAGTTAAAAAAGATAATCTCATTAATGGAATCAATTTTTGTTGCCTGCTCATAAAGCGATATGGCTTCATAAATCATTCCCTTGCGATAATATAACACCCCCAAATTTATATAGTATCTGACCACCGTAGAATCGATTTGAATGGCCTGCTTGTAAGCGGTGATAGCATTATTCGTCATATTCATTTTTTCATAGACCGTGGCAAGCAGTCCGTGAGCGGCGGCATTTCCCGGAGCATATTCAAGAGATTTCTGCACGGCTAACAATGCAAGATTATTTTCTTTCTTTTCCAAATATGCATTGGCAAGATTAAGATAGGCTTGTACGTATCCGGGGCGTAAACTTAAAGCTTGCTGATAAGCGGCAATCGAAGAATCCAGTTCACCGATCCTGAAATATGTCACGCCCAGATTATTGTGGACAACCGGCTCGTAAGAAATCAGATCAATAGCTTTTTTATAATGCTCGATAGCTTTTTCATATTTCGCGCTATCCGTCTTGGCGTTTCCCTGCCTGAGATGATAGGTAAAAGACATGTTTAATATCTTTTGCATCTCCTCTTCCGTCTTTCTGTTCCCGGCACAGGCCAGGAAGAGAAATAGAAAAAGACATAGAAATAGTCTATCAATTCTCATCGAGATGATTCTCCCAATCGTCTGCTTACCGAATAATAAGCATTTATCATATTGGGATCAAGCGATTTAAAACCAGACCGTTAACGGCATGATATCAAAGTGGCATACGTTGGGTTTGCAGAAGACTAAAAATAGATAACCAGAGCTCCCGTTATGACAAAAAGCATCACACACAATATAAGAGGTTTGTCACCGAGAATGGCAAGTTCGGGTGTTTCTCCGATATCCTTATGATCAACGATATAGAGATAGCGAAATAAACCATAAATTACAAATGGTAAGGTTAATATCAAATATCGGGTATCAAATTTTTCAACTGTCTGACCGTCGAGGGTATAGAGTGCGTATGAGATTAAACAGGCAGAGGTCACTGTATTGATCATTTGATTTAACAGCTCTATAGAATATTTTTTCAGTGTCTTTCGGGTTTTTTCGGCATTTTGTCCAAGGGCGATGAATTCCGAACGCCGTTTATTGATTGCCAAAAACAAGGCTAGAAATGTTGTACAGATAATTAACCAGGAAGAAAGATTTTCGGAAATAATAATCGTTCCACCAATAGCTCGCAACATAAATCCAGCCGCAATAATGAGCACATCGAGTATGATAACATGTTTCAGACCAAATGAATACCCAAAGGTTAAACCCAGATATGTTGCCAATATAAACGTGAACGGCTTGCTGATCGCAAAACTGCCGCTAAAAGTCGCAACCAACAATATAACCGCAGTAAAAACTGCAGTGGTCTGTGAAATTTTCCCGGCAGCAATAGGTCTGTGTTTCTTTTTGGGATGTAGAGCATCGCGTTCCCGGTCTACAACATCATTGATCAAATAACCACTGCTGGAAACCAAACTAAAGGCGATAAAAGCAACTATCGCCAGCAAAATCTTTTCTACAACAAATATATCTTCGGCGAAAAAAAGCCCGGCAAAGACGATAACATTCTTGGTCCATTGCTTTGGCCGTAAAGATTGAAATAGATATTTCAGCATTGATATTCTTTCCCGTAAATTCTGTGCAGACGCATTCAATAGATTTTCTATTTAATCAGAACAAGTTTTCTACTCTCGTCAAATTCATCCGTTTTCATTCTATAATAATAGGTTCCCGTAGGAACTTTCATACCGCTATCATCACAGCTGTTCCATACGACACGATAAGATCCTCTTTGGTAGAATCCATTTGCCAGGGTTCGAATCCTTTGACCGGAAGCATTATAGACGCTGATATTAATCCAGGTTGCTTTGGGAACAGCAAACGGAATCGTCGTTTGTGGATTAAAGGGATTGGGATAATTCTGCATCAGGGCATATTGCACCGGAACCTCTCCTTCGAAGATGACTTTGGTCCGGACATCTAAATACCAGGAATGATCAATCCATGTCGTTCCATCTGAAACCCGAACGCGTACCCTGTAATGGCCGTCTCTTTTTGTGGTCGGATCCAGGTTAAAATCGGAGCCATGGTGAGCAAGCGAATCATCTATAAACCAGCGAAACAGAAGAGAATCCTGATCCGGATCCGAAGCCTTTATTTCAAAATATACAGGATCCGTCGCCGTAATAGATAGCAGACTGTCCGCCGGAAAGATATACGTAATATGAGCCGGCCGATTCTTGTTCAACACCGTAATAACCAATTGTTTCTCCTTCATAGCACCGTATTGATCGATTGCCTGAAGATGCAAGGTATATTCTCCCTGTTGTGTCCAATCCGGCCGCCAGGAAAAATGTCCGGTTGTGGAATCAAATTGGGCACCGTCAGGCAGATGATCAACCAGGAGCGCAACAGAGTCACCATCCGCATCTGATGCCGTGATGGTAAACGCCAGGAGCTGATTCTCTTCAACACTCGTATCTGCGGGGCATACAATCGTTGGTGTCGTGTTTTCGGATAAACTGGCGTGGAATTCCGCCTCAATGCTTTCATCATCCGCAACCCAGGCTTGCAGAATTTGTTCGCCCTGGGTTCCCAGCTGCCAGCAACAGGTGACCTTTCCTTCGCGATTGCTAAATGCGGAATCAACCGTACATAGCGTGCCGCCTCCGGATAATACCCTGAATTTAACCAATTTGCCCTTCACGGGTTGATTGCGGTCATCCATTACCTGGACGACCAGAGGGTCGGGCAGAGTCGTACCGGGGCGGCCACCCTGGTCGTTGCCGCCGGCAATTCGCAATTGAGCAACCTGATAAGGCTGAATCGTAAATGAAAATTCTGCCGGCATTGCCAGCCCCTGAGCAAGAGCATGAATGACACCTTCACCGGGCGAGTCACCTAACATAAAAGATACTTTTGCTTTTCCTTCTCGGTCAGTTGTATCGCAGCTGCTTTGATAAAAAGATCCACTTCCCGATTGAAGCGCATATTGCACCGGAATTCGACAAAGGGGTTTATCATTTTCATCTTTTACGCAAACGTGTAAAGGCTGCAATAGCAGGGTATTTGACAAGCCCGCCTGATTATCCCCGTTGATTTTATCAATGGTCGCCGGGATCGGCAGAACGGCCGTGGCGGTAAAAACAAGAGGATCAAAGCTTTTATACCTTACCTCGAGAAAATGCTGACCCGGTTGATCGCTCATTTGCCAGGAATAATGAAAAAGCCCCTGTTCATCCGCTTGCAGCATAACCGGTTCAGTTTTTTGACTGTCCGGGAGTTGAATTTGAATATCGACTTTATGATCAGTCACGGGGTTGTCGAATGAATCCACAACAGCAAAGACCAGGGTGGAATCCAGGTACTGACAAACAAAACCTTCCATTTGTGTTGGTGAAAAAGCGGCGAGATGATGAGGCGCACCCGGTTTGAACACCAGTATTGCCGAATCCGCCGTTGCCGGCTGATTTTCATATAGAGGCCACAGCTTGTATTTTCCGGCGACGAGTGATTTACAAAAAGCGACCAACTGCCCATACTCGTTCGTGGCCGAATCGCCGCGAATGCTGATTACAGGGTATTCAGAATTGAGGTTCAAGTCGAGTTTTGCATCCGGAACCGGATTGTCATATTTATCCCGTATCGTCACGACGATTCGGGATGAATCACTTCCATTTGCAACATGTGGGGATGTTGCTTCTATCATAGAGTGAGAAAGCGAAGGATGCTTTCCGACGATATAAACAGATATATATAAAGGGGATTTCGTCAAATGGACGTTTTGATGCATACCGGTCACTTTGATCAAAATCTGACCAGCCTGGTTATTCGTACTCAAGTCAGGGCTGACAAAACCATAGGGGTCGGTTGAAAGCGTGATTTCTGCATTACCATTAAAATTTGCATCGCCTTTGATGATTTCAAAGTCAACAGGATGGTCATAGATCGCATATCCAAGAGAATCCGTAACCTGAATCTGTATAGGCCCGGACAATGCGGAATCCGGAGCTATTGTATAGGTATCCTGCGATAAGAGCTGCAGCACAACAGGAGAACGGGATTCCACCTGAGCCGTGAGCCTGAGCGGTGATCCCTGCAAGGTTCCCGCTGTAACCGTTACCGCTTGTTCGCCGGTTTTGCTTCCGAGTTTCCATTCGAATTGAACGATGCCTTGATCATCCGTGATTAAAGTCAGCGAATGTTTACCATTAATCAGGCCATTGTCATCCGCCTCTGCAAAGATGGCGAAATTCTTCACCGGTTGTCCACCTTGTTGTTTCACCGCTATAATGATGGAATCTCGGATAGCGGTATTCCGGTTTCCTCTAAAGGGAGTATCATTCAGGCAAACCACCTCATAGGCATTCGGATGTTTTGCAGTTGCCGTAAAAGTCACAAAGAGCTCCGGCTGGTCCGGCAGATACGCAATAACGTTTTGCTCAAGACCGGCTATCGGGCCCAAAGTCCACTCACATCTTGCCAAACCACTTTGATTTGAAACAGCCCTGTAAAGCGAGTCCATTCCGACCCGGCCGGCTCCTGACTGAACCTGAAAATAAACGCCGGTGCCGGGAACGGGATTATTGAACTGATCGTAGACGTTGACCACGAGTGAATCGCCAAGCGCTTGATTGATGAATCCGTTTTGGTCATCTCCATCATATTTGAACAGGGCAACCGGCTCACCCGGCTGTGCAAATAGTCTCAGGGTATCCGGAGAATTCAATAAATGGCGTCCTTCATTTTTCGATTCGACGATCAATTCGTTTACCATAGAGACCGATGGTCCCAATTTCCAGGCCACGGCCGCATATCCGGAATCACCGCTTACAACCGTTAAAGAATCGGACTGGATATGATTGAGCTTGCCATTACCGGAGGCGATTCGAAAAGTAACCGGATGTCCGGCTTGTCCCTCTCCGAATCCATTTTGCACCTGGTAGCGAACAGAGTCGCTGAGAAATGACCCCGCTGTTCCCTGTAAAGAAAATTGCTCATCCCGTTTCAGCAACGCCGGTCCTTCCGCCATCAGATGACAGGTAAAGGTTAACGTTCGGTCCGGAAGCATCGGGCTTTGTACTTTAACGATCTGTTCGATACTCTCACTACCGGGAATATAATAGAGTTTTGCCTCACCCTGAAGATTTGAATAAATGGTAAGGGTATCTTCCTGGTTTGAAAGAAAGGAACCACCTCCTGAAAGAACCGTAAAATGAAGCGGAACGCCGGCGAGATGTTCGCTTTTATCGTCACTTATAATGCGAACGCTCAAAGGTTTATCCAGTGCGGAACCGATAAAGCCGGTTTGATCATCACCTCCGGTTTTAACCAGACTGGATGGCTTTGTAAAAAAGAGACGTATTTTTGCCGGTGCGGAATAGGTCTGAAACACAGAGCCATCCAATAACTGAACTTTAACATCGCAACTATCGCGATCGCGAAGACCAAAATGCTGCACAGGATCGTCCTGGCTGATATATCCATAAGCAGACTGGATTTGTTTATAACCGATCAAGTGCTCCATATCGTTCATATGCCCGGCTTTGAAGACCCATACTTTACTGCCAAAAGCACCCATATCCCCTTTGGGACCGCGACCGAATATTTTTATCCAGTTATAGCCGTCATCGGTTCGGTTTTCCAAAAGATGGTTGGAAAAACCTGAATCCCTGCCTTTGTTGGCATCAACGAAATAAACATCAAGGTCTCCGTCATCATCAACATCTGCGACCGCGCCGGCCCTGGGATCAATAACCCGAACTTCTGCACCGGTTCCCGAAACATAATTAAATCTTCCATTTCCGTCATTCAAAAAAACTTTTACTTCCACCCAGTCCGCCCGTCCACTATAAGGAAGAACCATCATGTCCAGGTCGGTATCGTTATTCATATCGAATAACAAGACTGAAAAGCCGTCCTGAGGTATTTTATGGACATCCGTGACATCAATAAAATGCCCATCTCCCTGATTCTCAAAAATCTTCATATCCTGCTTCCACAATTTTATTGTGTTTGCCAGGAAGAGATCCAGGTCTCCATCATTGTCATAATCAGCAAACGTGGATCCGTTGCTGTTGTTAAAATAAGCATCGGTCCTCTCATAGTAAACGCCTCGTTCACGGGTTTTATCGGTAAAGTGACCGGTACCGTCATTAATCATCAACTGATTATGGGCATCATAGACTGCGGAACCGTAATTACGCCGGCTGATGTAGACATCAATATCACCATCATTGTCGACATCAATCGCTGATATCCCCTGCACCCCTTCGCCGATTCGAACCATATCTTTTCCGGTCAAGCCATATTCGTTATCCGGATCAGCCATAAAGGTTCCATCTCCATTGTTCAAATAAAATTCATGGGGTTCAGCATCATCTTCAATCCGGGCATTTCGCCAGTTGACAGCATACAAATCCATAAAACCATCACTGTTGGCATCGAAAGCGCAGACACCCCGGGTACCGCGTCTGGTGATATACGTCTCACCGTTATAGAGTATATTGTCACTAATGTCGGTAAAAAATCCCAATCCATCATTTTGATAGATACGGTTTTTTATATCAGTGGTACCGTTGAAAACATCATAATCACCATCATTATCAATGTCGGTAAAAACAATACCGTGGCTGCCGGTATCCCAATAGCGATCCTCAAGACCGCGTTCAACCGCTTCCTCGGTATAAGGGCCACCTCTTTGACTCATATATAACAACTCGGGCAATACTCTGGCAGCGTCCATGCGCATGGCATTGGAAACATACATATCGGGCAGCGAATCGTTGTTGATATCGGCAAAAGCGATACCATGTCCATAACAAAAACCGCCCTGGTAGAAAAATCCTCTTACTTTTTTTTCATAGCTCACATCTTTAAAGCGCACTCTGGCGGATAAAGAGGTGATCAAAAAAAGCAGAACGAAAGCAGCAAGACCATATTTGTTTTTTATCATCTATACTCTCCTGGTTTCAGGACAAACCGATTCCTGATCTGCTTTACAAGCCGGACACCATCTTACATGATTGGATAAGAACACATTATTTATCATTATGGATTAATAACATCACATGATTTATTAAAAACCAATTTTGTGACAAAACAGTAAAAATGACTGATCACGCACTCATTTCTGAGTTCATGACATTCCGGAAAATATATTTCGGAAATGCAACAACGATGCGAAAACGAGGGTGCAGTAAAACCAAAGAAACAGAGCAGCCGGCTTTTGTAAAACAAGATATTTAAAAACGTAAGCTTTTATTTGATCATAATCAATTTCTTTTGCGATGTAAAATCTGACGTGCTCAACCGGTAATAATAGATTCCGGAAGGCATTCGATTGCCCCTGTCATCACAACCATTCCATGAAACCGTCCAGGTACCTGCAGCAAAGGTCTGATTAACAAGCGTCCGTATCTTTTGACCGAATGTATTGTAGATCAACAATTCAACATGACCGGATTCCGGAAGGGCAAAACGGATGGTGGTGGAAGGATTAAATGGATTCGGATAATTCTGTTCCAGATGATAAAAATGCGGTTGCTGATCTGTTTGCGAAACAGATGTTAGCAATTGCAGGAACCACTGCTTTTCAATGCTCTTTTTACCATCCGAAATCCTGACTTTAACACTGGAGCTCGCCGGATAGGCAGTTGTGGGAGTTATAGAAAATGCCGATTCAGATCCCACAGGCATGTCATTGAACAGCCACTGGTATCTAATTTCATCTCCGTCAAGGTCATGGGCCATGACCTCAAATTGCAAGGTGGTTCCGTAGTGGGTAACAATCATACTGTCTTGAGGTGCAAATGACTGTAGAACCGGCAAACGGTTTTTCTCCTGGACAATAATTCTAATCGTTTTTTGAGTGACCGCTCCCAGTATATCTTGAGCAAAAATGAACATCTGATACATTCCGGCCTGAGAATAATCAGGCTGCCATTGGAATATATTGTCAGAATGAAGCGTTGCCCCCGGGGGAATCCGGTCAGCCCAAATCCAGCACGAATCAGCTTCCGCATCAATAGCAACGACCGTAAAAAGAAGACGTTGCATCTCAAAAATAACCGTATCTGAGGGACATATAATCCTCGGACCGGTATTTTCTGCAAGCTCGGCATTAAATTCAGCGAAAATGGTCTTATCCCCTTCCAGGTATACGATTAAGCTCTGTTTGCCTTTTTCTCCGAGAACCCATCTGCAGGAGGCCATACCATTCTCATCGCTGTAAACTGAATCCGGAGTAAAAATCCGGCCGCCACCTGAAGAAACCATAAAAACCACTTTCCGGCCCTCTACCGGGCGCTTGAGCTCATCCAGCACCTGAACCTCTATCGGCAAGGGCAGGGCTGTGTTGACCCGGGCAAACTGGTTATTCCCACCGACCACCTTAATTTCACGAATCGTCGCTTCCCGAACAAGAGAGCTAAATTCAACCGGTATATCCAACCCTTCGGCAACAACGCGAACGAGTACAGATCCCGGACTGTCGCCAAGTTGATATCTCGCTTGTGCCTCCCCCAGTGAGTTGGTCGTGTCCACAGATCCATCAATGAATTTTCCACCACCGTTAATAATATGAAAATTGACTGGAATTTGCCCAAGAGGAATATTATTCTTATCCAGAACCCTGACTTTAAACGGTTTCGGCAAAAGGGTGTGTGTCAGACCTGATTGATTATCTCCCTCGATCTTGATAACTTCGGCAGGAACGCCCTTGACCGCAAAAGCTTTAAAAACAATAGGTTCTAGCCCCTGACGCTCGATAATGAGACGATGCAGCCCGTCATATTTACTGAGACGCCACTGATATCGAAACAAACCATCGGTACCGGAGAATCCATCTTCGATATCAATGACCTGACCATTCGGCAGTTGAATCTTTAATTTCAAAAAAGCATTGGGGATGGAATTATAAAAAGAATCTTGTAACGAAAAAACGAGCAAAGAGTCCAGAACCTGGCCCAGGTATCCGGTTTGATTATCCCCTGTCAGTTTATGCAGGCGGAATGCCTTTCCCGGATTGAACTCGATACGGGCAGAGTCCCTGGTGGCCGGTTTTCCATCTCGTTCCGGCCACAAGTGAGTTATGTCGGATTTTGTTATTTTGTCTTCACCTGTAATTTGGCCCCTCTCATTGTTGACAAACTGATCCTGATTGATGGCCGCATTGGGATTGTCACATCTTATAGTTAAAGGAATCGAGGGAACCGGGTTTTGGTATTGATCCCTGATGGTGACGATAAAGTTGGAAAGGTCCTTGTTATTTGCGATATGGGGAGAAGAAGCCTGAATAGTCGATTGCGTTATTTGAGGGGTGCGGCCGACCAAATCGATACTCACGATTTCAGGAGAGTCGATGAGTGGATTACCCTTATAGTGGCTCGATATTTGAATCAAAATTCTTCCTGCTTTAGTACCAACATTCAAGGGCGGCTGAACCTTTCCATATTTATCTGACAATAGATTAATCGTCTTTCCGCCATCAAATGTAGCTTCTCCTTCAATAATTTCAAATTCAACCTGATGACCGACAACAGGATAGTTGCTTGAATCGGTAATCTGAACACGGAGCGGTTCTAAAAGCAGGTTGGGGTAGGCAAGAGAAGATTTTTGTGATAGCAGCCGCATGAAGGCCGGCAATTTGTTACGTACATCAGCCTTGATAATAACAGGAGACCCGGTGAGTTCACCGGCTGAAACATGCAAACGCTGTTCACCAGTGCTCTCACCAAGTTGCCATTCACATTTGGCCTCACCCTGACTGTTGGTTAGAATATAAATGTCCGCATTGCCATTTATTTTTCCTCCCATTGGTGATGAGAAATAGACAGCATACCTGTTAACCGGGTTTCCCATCTGATCTTCAACTCTTACCGCAATCGAATCAGATAAAACCGCATTTACATTTCCGCTATGTTTTGTATCTCCCATCAAAAGCAGCCGGGCTGCATTACGATTATCACTCATTGCCTCAAAGGTTATGGAGACCGATGGGTTGTTTTCAAGAAAGGCGATCAAATGCTGTTCAATGCCGGCGATCTCACCCAAGGTCCAGGAAACCTTAACAAAACCATTCTCATCGCTCAACAGGGATATATCCGTGCTGTTATTTACCCGGCCATTGCCATCCTGAACCTGGAACCTTACCCCTCTATTCGGAACCGGATTGTCATAACGGTCATAAACAACAACCGCCAGAGAGTCTGACAACGGTTCATGTATATATCCTTTTTGATGATTACCGGCCGAAATGAGCAGTTGAGCCGCTGACGCAGGTCTTGAATCGGCATATATCATCAGCGGTGAATTGATTAATGGAAGGTTTTCATGTTCTGAAGAAATTTGTAATTCATTCATCAAAAAGGTAGAGGTTCCGAGCTTCCAGGCAACAGCAGCGTAACCCTGACTATTTGTATAAACATCGACTTGCGCTCCGGCACCGGGATAAAGGGTGCCATTACCCCCGACCACTCTGAAAGTAACTTTGTGATCAGCCTGCCCCTGATTTAATCCATTATTCACCTGAACTTTGATTGAATCCGGCAATACCTGATTCACATATCCTTGTCTGGTGGTGGACCCCGTCCAGGTCAGTATTGCAGGACCGAGATTGAGAATATGACAATTGAAGGTCAAGGTTACCCCGGGCATAGCCATGCTGGTAACCTCTACATTCTGATCAAAACTCTCTTCACCCAGTACCAGGTTCGCCTCGGCATAGCCATCCTGGTCGCTTTTCACCACCAGGGTATCGGCATTGTTTTGCAAAAAGGTTCCCCCACCGCTGACAATCCTGAATTTGATATCGATGTTGGCCATACCGTCATCATTGGCATCCAGAACTCTTACCTTTAAGGGCTCATCCAGGGGTTGATTTACCAGTCCGGATTGTTCATCCCCCGAGACCTTGATCATATCCCTGGGTTTGGCAAAAAAGAGCCTTGTTTCAGCCGGTACATTGCTATAGGTAAAGATGGTACCGTCGAGCAACTTTATCTTTACGTCACAGAAATCGCGTTTTCCCAGCCCAAAATGTTGAACCGGATCATCCTGGCTCAGATATCCGTATGTGGACTGGATTTGTTTATAGCCGAGCAGATGATTCATGTCATTCAGGTATCCGGCTTTAAAAACCCATATTTTGGTACCGAATGCGCCCATATCGCCGGCAGGCCCTCTGCCGTATATTTTAATCCAGCGGTTATCATTTTGCGAATTATTGATGAACAGGCAGTTGTAATACTCGGAATCCAGTGTTTTGTTGGCATCAACGAAATAAATATCCAGATCACCGTCATTATCTATATCTGCAATGGCTCCGGCGCGCGGATCAACCAGGTATTTTTCTGCGCCGGTATTGGCTATATGGGTAAAATTACCCTTACCATCATTTAGAAACATTATAGAGGTGCCCCGGGTGCTGAGAAGATAGAGATCGAGATCGGTATCGTTGTCGACATCGAAAAGCAATACTGAAAACCCATTATGGCCAATTTCGTATCTGTCGCTAATATCTACAAAACCTCCGTTTCCCTGATTCTCAAAAATACGCAAAGAATGATCACGCATTCCATCGGTGTCGTTGGCCAAAAAGAGATCAAGGTCACCATCGTTGTCAAAATCGGCAAAATGACCACCATTGCAATCATTAAAGTAATGGAGGGGTTTCCTGTAAGATAGTCCATATTCATCGGTTTTGTTGGTAAAATTGCCGTTTCCGTCGTTGATCATGAGCTGATTGTCCGCATGCAAACTGTATTTCCGGCGCGCAATAAAAACATCCATATCACCGTCATTCTCGACATCAACAGAAGTCACTCCCTGAACGCCTTTATTGTTTTCGTTCAGATGAATCAATCCATTGTCGACCGGTGTAAAAGTGCCGTCTCCGTTATTGAGGTAAAATTCGTTGGGATTGGGTTCATCGGTAATTCTACTGTTATACCAATTCACCGCAAACAGATCCATATAACCGTCGTTATTGGCATCGAAAGCGGTCACTCCCCGTGTACCCCAATTCACCCGCTCCAAACCCGACTCGTCTGTTCCGATCTCCTGAAAATTACCGCTGCCCAGGTTTCGGTAGAGACGGTTGCGTAAATCAGTGGTGCCGTTAAAAATATCATAATCACCGTCGTTATCAATGTCGACGAAAACAATACCATGTGAGCCCGTTGTTCCAAAAGGATCGTCACAGTTCCTTAATTTTGCTTCTTCGCTGTATTTATCCCCGGCATGTGAAATATATAATAATTCCGGCAGCTTGTAAGCATCGCGCACGGCATTGGAGACAAGGATATCCGGCAGCTGATCACCCGTTATGTCTGCAAAGCAAACACCATGACCATATCCATATCCACCGTCTTTATAATATCCCATAACCTTTTTGGCGCCGGAGGCATTCCAGAATTTAACGGACTGACTCTGAACAGTAAAAGCCGTGAAAAGCATGATCACGACAAGAAACCACCCAATCGATCTTTGCATAAAAAACAATCCTGTAGAGTAGATACGGTTTAGCTATATATCTATACGAAAAAAATAGTTGTTTACGGAAAAAATATCGATTGCCCTCACTTCATCAGAACGAGCTTTTTACAAAGCGTATGTTGCTCGGTTATCAACCGATAATAGTATACACCCGACGGCATTAATATACCTTCGCTATCTCTTCCGTCCCAAATGGCCTCGTGTCGCCCGGAATTCATAACCCCATCGCACAGCGTGTCGATACACTGTCCGGAAATATTATAAATGGATAATCTGACGTGTGTCATTTCAGGCAAATCAAAAGAAATAGTCGTCGTCGGATTGAACGGATTCGGATAATTCTGGCTCAGGACAACACGCTTGGGCATAGAAACAGTAATTGAGACAGGTCCATGTTCGGTTATTATGCCGTTTTGATCAATGTCCCGGAGAATATAGTATAAAGTCTCGCCGGCCTGAACATCCGTATCGATGAATTGATATTGATTCTTTATGTCGGGTTCAATTAAGGTCGAATTTAATCGCCGAAACGTGCTGTTCGCCTTGCGGCTTTTCAAGAGGTTAAAACCGCGATTATATTTTTCGCTGGAGGTTGTCCATTGAATTTTAACCCGACCGTCAGATTCTGTTGCCGTAAAGGAACTTAATTCCACAGCGGTCTTTAATTTGATATGCCACTGCATTTCAGTATAGCTGCTTTTATCTTTAACCCTTACATTGACAACAAATTCCGCAGGATGAATGTATGGACTGAAGATAATCTCAATAAACGTGGTGTCTCCGGCCCATGAATTGTTGACTCGCCATTCATATCCAAGTTTATCATCATCCGGATCATCTGCAATCACCTGAAAAAGCACTTTGCTGCCGTATTGAAAAGTCTGCGTTGTATCCAGAGGCGTAAATGCCTGAATAACCGGCCTTTGATTAAAGGCGTTTACCGTAATCCTGACCCTGGCTGTATCGCTCATTCCATATGTATCTTCGGCGATAAAGATAACGGTGTAATCACCTACCTGATCCTTGCTCGGATACCAGGAGAATTGCGGAACACTTTTTGTGGAATCAAAGAGGGCAAAATCAGGCAACTGACGGACCTTATAAATCACCGCATCCTGATCAGGATCTGAAGCGGTTACATCAAAGCGCACCAACTGGCCCGAGTTGACGATGATATCTCCCGGTATGGTTATGTCCGGAGCGGAGTTAATTATGCTGGCGATAAAATACACCGGATCACTTGAGCCTGTTGCCGGCAAAACTTTTAGGCGTTGTTCCCCGATGGGGCCCAGGCGCCATTTGCACTGAGCAATTCCATTCTGATCCGTCATCACAGGCTGAGACTCGGCAATACTCCCTTCTCCTGAAACAACTTGAAAAATGATTGCGGCGTTTGTCATAAGATTATTAAAAGCATCTTTAACCCGGACCCGCAACGGAGAAGGCAATAATACCCCGGGTCTTGACATTTGACCATTGCCGGAAACAATCTCGAGCTTGAGCATTAATTCGTTTTGTATGATACACTGAAAAATCACACTCTGCTCCAGCCCAACGGCATTGACGCGGATCTGATGCATGCCGGTCTGCATGCCGGGCTTGTATAATACCGCCGCATATCCGGTACTGTTGGTCTTGACATAAGCGTTTGGCAGCAGAACACCATCACCCTGTTCCAGGATGAAACTGACATTGAGGGAAGGTATGGGTTCATTGTCTTTATCCAGGACCAGGACTTTAAACGAATCCTCAAGTACCGTGTTGATTAAACCGGTTTGTTCTCGACCGGAAATCACCTGGATAGACGCTGCATCCGGTGCCAACGCAATGGCGGTAATATCCAGGGGTTTGGACAAAACGCTCGGAACATTGACATACAAATGCTGTTCTCCGGGTTTCCCAACCGTCCAGTGAACAGCAACTCTTCCCTGCACATTGGTGTAAAAGGGCCCCTGCTCCGCAATAAAACCATTATTCTCGGCTACCGTAATAGAGACAGGAACGTTTGCAACAGGATTTCCAAACTGGTCTTTAACGACAACACCCACGGGTTCAGCCAGCATCTCATCCATAAGAACCGTTTGCCCAATACCGAACGTAAAAACCTGAGAAGGTGGTCCGGGATTAAAGCGAATATGAACGGTATCATTTGGAACAGGATTTCCTTCCACCAACGCCCACAAATGAGCCTCACCGGCGGTATTTGATATCACAGAAGCCATGGCACGGCCACTGTTATCCGTCGGTTGTTGCGGTTGCGAAATAGAGACATTGATTCCTTCAGATACAAAGGTCACATTTTTACCTGAAATTGGATTTCCATACAGATCAACAACAGTGACAGTGATATCAATTGCACTGACACCGTTTGCAATAACCGCTGAATCAGAGTAGGTAATTACTGATCTTGATGGATCAGGTTCTCCTATACGAGTGGAAATCATAAATGAAATCGGCGAGTTCTGCAACTCGTTAACGCCGTCATTCGCACTGGACTCTATTTTCGTATCACCGGGGGTTTTGGGATGTTTAAAACGCGTAAAAGCAATTCCTTTTTGGGTGGAGAGAACGGTCCGGGAGTTTCCTCCATCTTCAAAGCCGCCCTCGCCCTCGGTCACTCTAAATACCACCGGTTGGCCTGCGGCAGGTTGATTGTTTTTATCCAGTATTTTAACCTTCAGAGTATCGTTTGCCATTTCTCCGACTGTTCCGCTGAGCTGATCACTGTGCGGTGTCATGTTTACCATTTTAACACCTACACTCAGGCGGCCGGATGCATATAGACGCAAAGGCCATTCAACAGTTTTCAAGGGAACCCGATTCTCGTTGTAGGCACGAACTTCAAATATATAATTGTTTTCGCCTACGCTGCTGCCCAGCGATGGCCTTACCGTTGCAAATCCATCGCTATCGGTTTCAACCGTCAGAGAAGACTTGCCGGAAAAATTTGCCCCGGAAAAGGCAAGAAACTCGACAGCATGGCTCTCTATCGGGATTCCGTTACTATCCACCACTCTGACACGTATCGGTTGAGGCAGAGGTTGATTTACCTGACCGATCTGATAGTTGCCGCTGACATATTTAAGCGAATCCGCTTCGCCGGCACCGCTGGTGGCCCGGAAAATGAGCGGACTACCGCCCAGTTCATTGCCGTTGTATGATGAAATGACGCTGACCTCGTTGAGATAGTGGGTCGTACCCATTACAAGATATGCAGAAGCGTGTCCGTTTGCATCAGTGAGTGCGGTATATTGTGAATATCCATTTATCGAGCCACCCCCCTGAATAACTTCAAAAATAACCGGGTGATCGGCCAGCGGATTGGCAAATGAATCCGTTATCATCACCACAAAAGGGCTGGCCAGAATCTCGCCGATCTCACCTTTTTGGTAATCTCCGGAAACCTTTTGCAAATAAGCAGGATTACCGGCTATTGCTTCGATATCAAACGTAACCGTTCCATTGGCAACACCATCCGCGTGCGCCAGGACAACCAGCTGACCGATGGTGGCGCCGAGTTTTAAATAGGCCGCAGCGTATCCCTGTTTATTGGTTGTAACCGAAGTGGTATCAGCTCCGTTAAAACTGCCGTCGCCGCTGTGAATCCGGTAGGTAACCGATGCAAGCGCAACGGGATTTTCAAAGGCGTCCAACACCTGTACGACCATGGGATCATCTAAAACCTGCCCAACCTGGTCGGATTGTTTATTACCGGAGACATATTTCAATTGCGTCGGTGATCCCGCCCTTGCCGAGGCTTTGAAGAGAATTGGCGAATTTTTTGCCCCCGGAACGCCGGCATGATAAACATAATTTGTATCACCTGCAACCACTCCCAGAGTAGCAAATGCACTTGCTTTTCCGGAGGCATCTGTTTCTACGGTTATCTCCCGCATAGTTGTAAACTTGCCGCCATCCGTAATGGCTCGAAAGGTCACTTCCTCACCGATGATAGGTTTGTTTTCCATATCCGCGAGTTGGACGACAAATGGTTCCGACAAACTTTGATTAACCACACCGGTCTGCCGGTCACCGGAGACATAATAAAGGCTCATATCCGGTTCTTCACCCGTAGCGGAAAAGGTGAGCGGACTGCTTAACAAGGGCTGACCGCTGAATTCAGATTCCACCTTTACCTGCTGTAATCCCAGACTCCGGCCCAATGTCCATATCACTGCCGCCTGTCCGTGTATATCGGTGGTTTTATTGACAAGAGTATCAACACCCCCAAGATATCCATTGCCGTTATCCACTCTAAAAATCACGGAATGGTTTTCAATGGGATTGCCGAATTGATCCACCACCCTGACGGTTAGCGGATCCTTTAAGGGTTGTAGAATTTTGGCGGTTTGATTATTTCCGGAAACAATTTCGATATCATAGGGATCATCCGGAATGGCCGTGGCCGTGAGAATTCGTGGTGAATTCACCAGGTGATTTCCGCCTTTTAGGCAGGAAACTCTCAGCCGATTGGAATCAACTCCGGCGACTGTTCCCAACTTCCAGTCAATTCCGGCAAGGCCATACTGGTTGGTTAACAATTGAATGTCTGTACTATCATAAGCATTTATGCCACCCCCACCCGCAATAATTTCAAAGCGTACCGGATAAGAGATCACCGGTTTATCTTCTACACTTAAAACTTTCACCACAACGGAATCGCTCAAGAAATCATTAACATTGCCGATTTGCGCTTCGCCGGATATAATTTCTATACGATAAGGTTCACTTTGATACGGACGCACAACAAAATGCTGATCGGTTTCCAGATTTGGATAGACCAGTTCTTTGCCGTCCGGAAGAACGACCTTGAGGTCGACGACGGAATGCCGGCCGACGCCAAAGTGAAGAGCGCTGGAAATTTGAGCCTGATACCCCTGCCAGGGATAAAATTCCCGATAACCGAGTAAATACCCGGTTCCCTGACCCAGATGTCCTGCCTGATAGACATAGACTTTAGACCCGACAGGCATCATTTGTCCTGTGGTATCGCGAATGGAGACTTGTAGATACTGATTGGATGTCAGCGTGGCATTTTCAAACAAATAATGAGGCCCATACTCTTGCTCGGCGATTTCACCTCCCTTTGGAACAATGTATATATCGAGTAAACCATCGTTATTAAAATCCGCAAACGAACTCCCCCGACCGTCTACAAGTGTAACCTCTGCACCGGTACCGGTCATTTCGCTAAATGTACCATCAGCATTATTCAGGTACAGTTTGCAGGAAACATCCGGTAAAACAGCAGCCCGTGCTCCCCGCCGGGGAAAGAAAAGATCAACATATCCGTCATTATTAAAATCCGCAGCCAAAACTCCAAATGCTTCATTATGGATATCGATAACATCGGTTTTGTCGATAAAACGGCTACCCTCATCATTTTCAAAAAACAGTACCCGCGGATCGATATCTCCCTGACTGCTGGCTATAGATATGAGCAGATCCATGTCGCCGTCATTGTCGTAATCGAACAGGGTTGGACTGTTTGTTCGTGCTGTCACCTGTAGATCCCAGGAGGCAGCCTGATCGGTAAAATTACCGTTGCCGTCGTTGATTAACAGCATGACCGGCAAATCCCGTCTGGTATAGACGATATCAACATATCCGTCCAGATTGAGGTCTCCGGCAACCACTCTGGCCACATCTCCTTCAGCAGCCACTGCTAATTGGCGGACACTGAATTTGCCGCTCCCGTCATTAATCAGTAGTTGATGTTTTTCTGAGGAGTTACAGACATAGATATCAAGATCGCCATCATTTTCGATATCGATAGCCAGTGAAGCAGCCGTGCTGCTGGGTACAGACGGCAGACCCCGTTCGAAGGATTTATCGACAAAACTGGAGCCGTTATTGATATAAAGCCGGTTTGCCTCATAAAGATTTCCGACAAACAAATCATTGTCCCCGTCCAGATCATAGTCGGCAAATGTACCACTAAACGTACACCCTCCATCAGCAATATCCCAAAGCATGGCCTCTTCAGCAAAGGTTCCGTTCTGCTGCTGAACGAATAGTTTATTTTCGCTGCCGCAAATGGTTACATAAATGTCTTCAAGACCATCAGCATTGACATCGGTAAACGAGACCGCCTGTCCGCCATATAGATAAGGAATCCAGGCATTGGTGGATTTACTGACATTTTTAAACATAATATCGGAATCCGGTACATAAACAGTGAGATCGCGGTAGGTCGGCCCCAGCATAAAATTGTATCTGTTATCTTTGTTCAAAAAGATATATAAAAAACCTTCAACCTGGCGAATATCATACTTTGTATTCTGAAAAGGATGTACATTTTGTATTTGACCATCGATAAGGAACCAAATGTTTTGCTGATTCCAGATAAATTCAAAGGTATATTCATTTGATGGATCCCAGTTGGGCGGATGCAACATATCGGATGAACGGCGATAATCATTTGGATATCCGCCATAAAACGGACAGGTAAAAAAACGAAAAGACTGTTCACCGTCTTTCAATTGACCACTTTCGGTTTTAATAAACGCATAGGAGCCGGGCGTTGGGTCAACCAGATGGAAATTCCCTTCCGGGCGCGACCACATGGAGAGAGGTACCCAGTCGTCCAGTACTTCCGGCATATAACCGCGAACCTTGACTTCGAGTGTTCCTTCCGGCGGCAACGGATTCTTGAGATCGATTCGCATCTGGGGACAATCATCGGTTGGCGTCCAGCCGGCCTGATCAAAACTGCCGTTATTCGCGACAATCGTACCAAAAGCCTTGCTGCCATCCGTCGTCAGGGGATCACTGAAAAAAACCTTGCTATGATTCGGCGGGGCTTGAGCTATCACGGCTTTAGCCAGCAAAATCATTGCAATGATGAAATAACGTATATACCTGATCATAATACCACCTGTTTATCTATTTATTTAAGTAATACCAATTTGATATGGTCTCGAAAAGAATCCGCGGAAATGATACAATAGTATACACCACTACCAACCATTTGTCCAACTTGATTCTTTCCATCCCAGGTCATCTTGTAAAAACCACTTTTACGGGAATCATTCAATAATGTCCGGACAAGTTGACCTGATATGTTGTAAATCTGCAAACAAACCTGTTCCTGTTTAGCCAGTTCAAAGGAGATCGTCGTCTCCATATTGAAAGGATTGGGATAATTGGTTAACAGACGGCTTTTAAGCGGTTGTTCAAAAGAAAGCCGGATCGAATCCGTAAAGACAGCAACATTATCGTGGTAGATCATCTCCAGTTTATAGTATAGATCATTTTGTCTGGATTCCAGAGCCGTGCTGTAACTAAAATGACTGCTCTCTCCGACAGGGATAATAGTGGAATTTAATTTTCTAAAGCCACTGGAAGCATTTTCACTCATGTAAATATTAAAACCAACCAATCCCCTTGTATCGGCTGTCGTCCAGTTCAGGGTCACGGTACCATACTCAAATCCGGCATTGAAAGATTCAAGCTCCACCGCTGTTATCGTCTCATCCAGTACCACATGCCAGGTATGGGCAATGGTGTTTTTGCCGTCGCTGATTTGCAAACGAATGCAAAATTCCTCCGGGTAGCTGGTATTTGTATAGAGGACGAGCCGGCCGCCATTTTTCTGAATAAGCACATCGTCACGAAACCAGGAATGCTCGAGTTTGTCGTTATCGGGATCAATGGCATTTACAACGAATTTCAATTCCTGAAAATAACCAACGCGCAAGTAAATGTCTTCAGGTGACCATGCATTCAATATGGGGAAATGATTTTGAGCAATCACATCGATTTGAACACGATGGGCAGAGGTGCCTCCATTGATATCCGTTGCAGTAAAATCAACCGTATGCATACCCAGTTGATCGATCGAGGGCTTCCAGACAAAGTAAAAATGATTTAGCGAATCAAAGTGAGCATGTTGCGGCAGATTACGGACAGATAACGTCAAAGCCTGGTC
>CAZMUU010000008.1:4450-25710 GCA_964569215.1 uncultured Cytophagia bacterium | reverse complement strand
TCCCCCCTAACCCACCCGTACCAGCAACCACACTTCCGGCATAATGTCATTCAAAAATATATCATACAACCACTGTGCACCTGATATGATGTGAGGAACATAGGGTTTAATTCTGGCCTGCGTTTCCGCCTTGATGACCGCATCCTTGTAATGACGCTTGTATTTGTCCAAAATAGCAAACTGATACCAAACATCTTTGTAATCGGGAAAGGTTTGTGTGACCCGCTCAAAATGCTCTTTGGATCGTTTCATCTCAACTTGTCGGAACAACGGCGGTTTGTGGAGGGAAAGCTCCCGGCTGCATATTCCCAGATAATAATGCGTTTCCGGATTGTTTCCGTCTTTTTCCTCGGCCTTTTTGAACCATTTTTTTGCCTCGCCATAATCATCCATTTTTATTTGGAACTGGCCAAGGAGGCTATAGATCACGCTACTATCGGGCCAGCGTTTGGACATCTCCTCAAGCTGGTTAATGGCCTGTTTATATTCTCCCTTGCGCCAGAGCATCAAGCTCCAGTCGTATTGAGCTTGAAAGGTATCCTCTCTGGCGGCTCCCAACCCGATGATAAAGAACATTAACAAAAAAATATGAATAAAAATCTTCACAAAGACTCCTTTTTATCAAATAAACGCTTGCTTACTCTGCTTGTCAAGCGGAATAGGTATTATGAATAATATGGTCAATCCATCCCGGGCTTTTCATTCAATCCGTACATTAAACGAAATCAATCTCGTTAACGTTCCAATCTTTTTGAGCCAAAGTTGTTCCCGGGGACTCCTCCTTTTTATATACCGATCACAACCACCTGGGCGCGATGATCGGAAACATCCAGGTTGAGCACCTTTGCCGACAAAACAGCCATATTTTCCGAACAAAAAATATGATCGATTCTGAGAAAATCAAAGGCAAAAACCGATGACGGATCAAAAATTGATGACAATAACGACCTTCCAAAGGTTGTCCCTAATCCCCATCCACCCTGGGCAAATCCATTTTGAAACCGTTCGGAAAATCGATTATATAGCCTGCTGTTCGGCGTGTCATTAAAATCACCACCGACAATAACCCTTCCATTCTTTTCAGCAATAATATCAAGAACCTGGGATGCCTCTGACTGGCGCCTTGTATACGTTTGCCTGGCCCGGGAAGAAAAGGTTGCAAAACTGTTCCGGCCGGTAAAAAACCGAATAAACGGATGGCCGCTTGGATAAAAATGAAAATTATATAACTGTATTCTTTGGTTTTCAACCTTAACCGCAGCATAATTCAGGTTGGTATAGGAAGTCATCAAATCCGTTCGTATATGTATGTTTTGTTTATCAAACAAAGGAAAGCGGGACAAAATTGCACCACCGTTATAATCATCATACTGCCCGGCCCACAACTGGTAAGGATAATCGGGGAGTTGCCGGGGAAAGTATTCACGGTCATAGCGATTGATCTCCTGAATAAAGATGATATCCGGTCTCTCCTTGTTGATTAATTCTATAATGGCTTTACGCTTTTCAGGAGCCTGTTTGACAAGAATATTATAGCTCATGATCTTCAATTTATGCTGATATGGCTTGTGAAAAAATGTGACGGGCAACAGTTGAGTTTGATAGCGAAAAATGACAAAGAGAACCGACAGTGTAAATATCAGGATATCCAACCGTATCTGCCGGCGGATCAAACTATCGAGTGATAAAAAGAAGAAAAATAAGAGGAATAATAAAAAGAGATAGCGAAAATAGGTCATTAGATGAAACAAACCATAAAAAGCGATGGTTATGGAGACAACAAATACAGCGATGCGTAACCAATGATTCCGAATGACATCTTTTGCCAAAAACCAGATATAAAACGGCAAACTCAATCCGACCGGTATCCATATTAAATCCTGAACAACACTGACCATGGTCTCAACAAGCGCATTTTCGCTGATATAAAATCTCCAGGGGGTCCATACAAAAATCTGCAAAGAGAGCACAAGACTCCAGATAACATAGAGTATCATAACCCCAATTTTTATCAGTTCTCCAAGCAACCCAACTCCGCCAATAATTAATGGAATTTTATATATTACGCATAATCAATCCGTAAATCAAGAAAGGAATTCGACCCTGTTCCCGAAAACAGGGTACTAATATTATCTTAGGGAAATTAGCAATTTTCGAAAAAAAGAACAAAAATATAAATAATAATACTTGACATTTTTAAATAAATGATTATATTTAGCTAATAAACTAAGTTACTCATTGTAAAGAATTATCGTTATGAACGCAAACAAAAAAATCTGCAGATTTGATTTAACCACTGCACCCACGGTAGGCGTTCAGGGTATTCCTGCCCTCGATATTCTTGTTTTGACCCCAATTATTATTCTACTCGACCTCTTGCTTCCCCGTATTCGTTAATACGGACTTGGGTGCAAGAGGCTCCTCTTAAAAAAATTTCCAATTTGTTTCATCATTTCCTCTGGCATCCGACTCGCAAGGGTTTGCTTTGACACTATTTTCTAGGTTAAGGAGATCTTTTATGACTGGAGCAGAATTGATCATCCATGCATTCAAGAAGGAAGGTGTGCAGGCTATTTTCGGCTACCCGGGTGGAGCGGTGATCGACATTTTTGACTGTCTTTACAACAGCGACATCCCATTTTATCTTACCCGCCATGAACAGGGTGCCATACATGCGGCCGATGGTTATGCACGGTCTTCAGGCAATGTCGGTATTTGTCTTGCCACTTCCGGTCCCGGAGCAACCAACCTGGCCACCGGGCTGGCGACGGCACATATGGATTCCATTCCGATCGTCGCCATTACCGGACAGGTGGCCACGCATTTGATCGGAAACGATGCATTTCAGGAAGCGGATGTTTGCGGGGTAACCCGATCGATCACAAAACACAACTATCTGGTAAAAAACATCGAAGATCTGGGTACAATTTTAAAATCCGCTTTTTATATTGCTCAAACCGGAAGGCCGGGGCCGGTTTTGGTCGACATCCCAAAAGATATTCAGCAGGCTAAAACCAGATCAACCTATCCCGATTCTGTGGAAATTCGAAGTTACAAACCCACCATAAAAGGCAACAAACGCCAAATTAAAAAAGCGGCCGGCCTCATAGAACAGAGCAAACAACCCGTAATATTTGCCGGCGGTGGTGTGGTCAGCAGTGGTGCCAACGCCGAGCTCGAAACCCTGGCGAAAAAAATTCAAGCACCGGTGACAACAACGCTTATGGGGCTGGGCACATTTCCCGAAACCTCGGATCAGGCTTTGAAGATGCTTGGAATGCATGGAACCGCATATGCGAATTATGCCATGCAACAGGCCGACCTTATCATTGCAGTCGGCGTTCGTTTTGATGACCGCGTCACCGGCAAAGTGGAGCAATTTGCCCCGAACGCTCAGATTGTTCATATCGACATTGACCCCACCACAATTCGTAAAAATGTCCAGGTCGCTGTGCCGGTGGTTGGCGATGTTAAATACGTTTTGCGCGAAATCAACAAAATTCTAAGCGAGCAAAAACACGAGGCCTGGATGAAACAAATTCTGCAATGGAAAAACGATCATCCACTCTCTTATGCCAATATCGGCAAAATTCAACCTCAATCCGTCATCGAACAGATAGCCGAATTGACAGATCACAATGCCATTGTTGCCACAGAAGTGGGACAAAATCAAATGTGGACGGCACAGTATTATAATTTCAAGAAACCCAGAGCGTTTTTAACATCCGGGGGGCTCGGGACCATGGGGTATGGATTTCCTGCAGCTATAGGGGCCCAAATCGCCAACCCCGACCGCATGGTCATCGATATTGCCGGAGATGGCAGCATACAAATGAATATACAGGAGATGGCAACAGCAGTTATTTACAATCTGCCGGTAAAAATCATTATCCTGAACAACGGTTCATTGGGCATGGTAAGGCAATGGCAGGCTATTTTTTACAAGCGCCGCTTCTCATCCATTTGTCTCAGACGTAATCCCAATTGCCCGCCGAACTGCAAGCAAACCGAAGATGACTGTCCGACATATGTCCCGGACTTTGTTGCCCTGGCACAGGCTTACGGAGCTGCCGGGTTCCGTATAACCGAACCCGACGAGGTCCAATCCACACTGAAAAAAGCACTCGAAACGCCCGGGCCGGTCATTGTCGATGTCATTATAGATAAAGAAGAAAATGTCTATCCAATGGTGCCATCAGGAGCACCGATTGATGAAATGATAAGGGGAATGGCCTAATGAGACATATTATCAATATCGAAGTCGAAAATCAAGCAGGGGTTTTGGCGAGAATTTCGGGACTTTTCAGTGCTCGTGGATTTAACATTGAAAGCCTGAGTGTCAGTCATGTGGATACCGAGACTTCCAACATGACCATGGTGGTCAGAGGCGATGACTGGGTCATTGAGCAGATCAACAAACAACTGAACAAGCTCATCGATGTCATACGGGTAACCGATATCACAACCAGCGGCAGAGACTATGTCAACCGTGAGCTGGTTCTTGCCAAGATTCACTGTCCTTCATCAAAACGCGGTGAAATTACCAACCTGGTCGACATTTTCCGCGCCAAGGTGGTGGACATCAGCAATCATTCCGTTACTTTGGAATTAACCGGCAGTGAAAAAAAAATCAATGCATTTCTTGAAACCCTTAAACCATTTGGCATTAAAGATCTGGCAAGAACCGGCTCTATTGCCATGATCAGAGAATTTCATGACAAAACTTTATCCAACCATGTTTAAACCGGGAGTCAAAAAATGAAAGTTTATTATGATCGCGACGCGAATCTTGACATTCTCAAGGACAAAAAAATTGTAATCCTTGGTTACGGTAGTCAGGGACATGCACATGCCCAGAATCTAAAAGAGAGTGGGTTGAACGTTATCGTCGCCCTGCACGAAAAAAATGAATTTTGGCACCAGGCAGAAGCTGACGGCCTGGAGGTAATGAAAAATAAAGAAGCTGTTCGTGCCGGCGACATTATTATGATGCTCGTACCGGATACCATACAACCCGGGGTCTACAAAAACGACATTCTCCCCAATCTGAAGAAAGGCAACATTCTGGCTTTTGCACACGGTTTTAACATTCACTACAACCAAATCGTACCCCCGCCCACTATCGATGTTATCATGATTGCTCCAAAGGGACCGGGGCATCTTGTCAGGCGTCAATATCAACAAAACCAGGGCGTCCCAAGTCTGATTGCAATCTATCAGGATAATTCAGGTCAGGCCAAAGAATTTGCCCTCGCCTATGCCCGGGGCATTGGTGCAACAAGAGCCGGTGTTTTGCAGACCAGCTTTAAAGAAGAAACGGAAACCGATCTGTTTGGTGAACAAACCGTTCTATGCGGCGGTGTAACGGAATTGATTCTATCGGGCTTTAACACTTTGGTGGAGGCCGGATATCAACCTGAAATTGCATATTTTGAATGTCTGCATGAAATGAAATTAATCGTGGATTTAATCTATGAAAATGGCTTGTCGGGGATGTATTACTCTGTCAGTGATACAGCAGAGTATGGCGGGCTGTCAAGGGGGCCTCAAATCATCGGCGCAGAGAGCAAAAAAGCGATGAAAGAGGCTCTTAAAAGAGTGCAAGATGGTTCTTTTGCCACGGAATGGATTCTGGAAAACCAGGCCAATGGACCAAAATTCAATGCCTTGCGGCGAAAACTGGATAACGAAAAAATTGAAAAAGTAGGCAAAGAATTGCGCAAGATGATGAGCTGGATCAATAATAAATGAGGACAGAAGGTCATGGATCAAAATCGGGTCTATATATTTGATACCACCTTACGAGATGGAGAACAATCCCCCGGCGCAAGTCTGGATATTCATGAAAAAGTAACCATTGCGCATCAGCTCGCAAAACTGGGTGTAGATGCGATCGAGGCGGGATTCCCTGTCTCGTCGCAGGTACAATTCAAGGCCGTTCAAAACATCGCCGAACAGGTTAAAGGCCCTTCAATAGCTGCTCTGGCCCGTTGTATAGATGTCGACATTGAGCAGGCAGCCAAGGCTCTTGAAAAAGCCGAAAAGCCGCGGATTCACACGTTTGTCGCCACATCAAAAATACATTTGGATAAAAAGTTTAAAAAGTCAGAAGACGAAATCCTTGACATGGCGGTAAAAGGGGTAAAAAAAGCAAAAGGTTATGTCGACGATGTTGAATTTTCTCCGGAAGATTCCGCTCGTACGGGCAAGGTGTTTTTGTTTAAAATTGTTCAGGCAGCAATAGAGGCCGGAGCAACGGTCATTAATATACCCGATACGGTGGGATATACAAATCCGGAAGAATTTACAAATTTAATTAAAGAGCTACGGCAATCGGTCAACAATATCGACAATACCTTACTCAGCGTCCACTGTCACAACGATTTGGGGTTGGCGGTCGCCAATACACTCGCGGCCGTTAAGAATGGAGCCCGGCAGGTTGAAGTTACCGTAAATGGGGTCGGAGAAAGAGCCGGAAATGCAGCGCTCGAAGAGGTTGTCATGGCACTCATTACGCGGCAGAGTTATTACGGCAAAACCCTCTCCATCAATACGGAAGAAATCATGAACACCAGTCGAATGGTTAGTCATCTTATGGGAATTCCGGTACAGCCCAATAAAGCCATTGTGGGGGGCAACGCTTTTGCACACGAAAGCGGTATTCATCAGGATGCAGTAATCAAGGATGCCGGCACTTATGAAATCATATCACCCTCCGATATTGGCCTGGAGTCCAATAAAATCGTGCTGGGCCGTCATTCAGGCAGACACGGTCTTAAAACCCGCCTGGCTGAACTCGGATTCGTATTGACAAAAGAAGAGCTGGATCCCCTTTATGACCGCTTTTTACAAATCGCAGACAAGAAAAAAGAGGTCTACGAAGAGGATCTGCTTGCTCTGGTGAGTGATGAGACCGAGAAAACCGAGAACAAATATCAGCTTGTCTACTTTCATATTCTCAGCGGCAACCAAACGGCTCCGACAGCAGCCATCAAATTAAGATATGAGGATAAAATCATCCAGGAGGCTGCCGTCGGCGATGGACCGATTGACGCCGCCTACAAAGCCATTGATAAACTAACCAGCTCTGACGTCAAACTGGCGGAGTATAACCTGCGTGGCGTAACCAGCGGCAAAGATGCCCTTGGTGAAGTGGTGGTCAGGCTGGAAAAGAACGGTAAAAAATATCTGGGACGCGGAGCGAGCACAGATGTGATAGAGGCCAGTATTCGTGCCTATCTCAGTGCCGTGAACAGAATCCATGCGGAAAAGTGAATGTTATGAAAAAAAAATCAATAGCCATTCTGCCCGGAGATGGAGTTGGACCGGAAGTCATCAAACAGGCCATCAAAGTCCTGGACGCAATCTCTGATTTTGCCGATCTGGAGTTTGATTATCGGTACGGCGACATCGGCGGCAGAGCCCTTGATCGCCACAACACTCCGCTGCCGGAGGAAACTCTGCAACTTTGCAAGTCTTGCGATGCCGTGCTGTTGGGCGCCATCGGAGATCCAAAATGGGATAGCGGTGCGGCGGATAAAAGACCGGAAAAGGGATTGCTGGGCTTGCGCAAAGAATTGGGGTTATTCGCCAATTTACGGCCGGCCCGGGTCCTCCCTGCTCTGGAAAATGCCTCAACCTTGAAGAAGGAGATCATTCGCGGCGTGGACATCCTGATTGTACGCGAATTAACCGGTGGCCTCTATTTCGGCACCCCCGCAGAGGATCAGGGCGACAAAGCATACAACACCATGGTATATAGGCAAAATGAAATAGACCGCATTGCAGATATTGCATTTACCGCTGCTGCCATGCGCAGGCAAAAACTCACCTCTGTGGACAAGGCAAATGTGCTGCTGGTCTCCCAGCTCTGGCGGCGCCGCGTGGAACAAATTTCTCAAGCCCATCCAAAAGTTGCAATGAACCACATGTATGTCGACAATTGCGCCATGCAGCTGATACGCAATCCGAGGCAATTCGATGTTATTCTGACTGGTAATCTCTTTGGCGACATTCTCAGCGATGAAGCGTCCATGTTAACCGGCTCTCTGGGTATGTTGCCCTCAGCCAGTCTCGGCGAATCCAGAGCTCTGTATGAACCCGTACACGGTTCAGCGCCCGATATTGCCGGACAAAACAAAGCCAATCCTATCGCCATGATAGCATCTGTTGCGATGATGTTTCGATATTCGTTTAAAATAGAACGTTGTGCAACTCGAATCGAGACCGCCATCAACAGAGTTCTTACAGAGGGATTGCGCACTGTGGATATTGCCGACTCGAATACGACAGCGATATCGACAGAGCAGATGGGAACCGCAATAGCAGAAAAATGTCTATAACCAACATGTCAAATGGGTAGCCGATTGTCTGCCGATCGATTGTTAATGATGTTTATTCGAAAAATTCCCGGCCAATCAGAGTACCTGGTTGCTTTTTTGATGCTGTTGGTCACAGACCGGAGGATATTCATATGAACAGAATCCTGGTTATATATGACACCACCCTCCGCGACGGAGGGCAAAGCGAAGGGATATCCTATACCGCAGAAGATAAAGTAAAAATCGCAAAGAAACTGGATCAGTTCGGTGTTGATTATATCGAAGGGGGATGGCCGGGCTCCAACCCAAAAGATATTCGCTTTTTTGAAAAAGCGAATGATCTGGAATGGAAAAACGCAAAAATCACGGCCTTTGGCAGTACCCGGCGGGCGAATTGCAAGGTCAACGAAGATAAAAACATCGGGTTGTTGTTAAAGGCAAAAACGCCGGCAATCGCCATTTTCGGAAAGTCGTGGGATTTACATGTCACCCAGGGTTTGAGAACAACTCTCGAAAAAAATCTGGAGATGATTTACGACAGTATAGCCTATCTGAAAGAAAAAAATAAAATAGTCATATACGATGCAGAACACTATTTTGACGGCTATAAAGCAAACCCGCAATATGCACTGGAGACATTAAATACAGCGGTTAATGCCGGGGCCGATTGTTTGGTTCTTTGTGATACAAATGGCGGCACTATTCCAAAAGAACTGGAATCCATTATCAAGCAAACGCAGGCGCAAAACATTTCAGCTTCCTATGGCATTCATGCCCATAATGACAGCGACGTTGCTGTCGCCAATTCGTTACAGGCCATCCAGCAGGGATTTGATCATGTGCAGGGAACCATTAATGGATATGGAGAGCGCTGCGGCAATGCCAATCTCTGTTCGGTTATTGCCAATGCAGCGCTGAAATTAAAAATCCCGACAAATAGAAACCTGGACCTGAAAGAGCTGACCAGGGTATCCCGCTATATAAGCGAAATCGCCAATGTACCGCAACGAGATGAGCTGCCATTTGTCGGTAACAGCGCCTTTGCACACAAGGGTGGTATTCATGTCAGTGCAATACGACGGAACCCAAAGACCTATGAGCACATCGATCCGGCACTAATCGGCAATCACCAGCGTATCTTGATTTCTGACCAATCAGGGCGAAGCAACATTGTCTTCAAAGCTGAAGAGATGGGGCTCGATATCAAGTGCAATAACGACAATATAAAGAAAATCGTCGATCACCTCAAGGAACTGGAGCATTACGGATATCAATATGAAGCAGCAGATGGATCTTTTGAAGTTTTGGCCAGAAAAGCGACAGGAGAATTCCACCCCTTTTTCGAACTCCAGGGGGCAAAGGTCATTATTGAAAAAAGAGAAGAAAACAGTGCCTATTCGGAAGCGGTTTGTAAAGTTCGGGTGGATGGCGTTGTTGAACATACGGCGGCAGATGGGCAGGGACCTGTGGATGCGCTGGATAAAGCGCTGAGAAAAGCGCTGGAACCGTTCTATCCGTCATTAAAACAACTCCACCTTGTCGATTATAAGGTTCGTGTCCTGGATAGCTCGGCAGCAACAGCATCCAAGGTACGGGTACTCATCGAATCAACCGACAACGACAGCGTTTGGGGAACGGTGGGGGTTTCAGAGAATATAATACAAGCCAGCTGGCAGGCGTTGGTGGATAGCATACGATACAAACTGTTAAAGGAGATGAAAAAAGGAGGTGTAAAATCGAAAACGGTTCAATAACAACCCCAAAGGGATTTGCTGCTGCAGGGATTCACGCGGGACTAAAAGAGAGCGGGCTTGATCTTGCTTTGATAAAAAGCGACTGTATGGCAACTGCGGCAGCGGTATTTACCATCAACACCCTCAAAGCGGCACCGATTCTTTTTAGCCAAAAAATCATACGAAACAAACAGGCCCGGGCAATCGTAATCAATAGCGGTATTGCCAACGCCTGCACCGGCCAGCGAGGCCTGGACGATTGTGAGGAAATGGCCGCATTGACGGCAAAAGGACTGGGAATCAATGCTAAACACGTACTGATCGCCTCCACCGGCGTTATCGGTGAATATCTTCCCATGCCGTTGCTAAAAGGCGGTATAGAACGGGCCTGTCAAAATTGTTCACCTGATAACGGACTGGCAGCGGCAAAGGCGATCTTAACCACGGATACAAAAGCAAAACACAAATCGATTGCGTTTCGGTTGCAAGAGAACCGCTGTAGCATCGGCGCCATTTCCAAAGGAAGCGGCATGATACAACCCAATATGGCGACCATGATATCTGTTCTTACGACGGATGTCGCGATTTCAGCAGATTTGTTACAAAAAGCCCTTCGCCAGGCGGTTGAGGTCAGCTATAACCGTCTCACTGTGGACGGAGAAATGAGCACCAATGATTGTGTGTTTTGTTTGGCCAATGGAATGTCAGGAAACCAAATTATCGACAAAGAAAATCAAGAGTATGATACTTTTCGGCAAGCTCTTAATTCAATATGCCTCGACCAGACCCAAAAACTGGCCGAGGATGGAGAAGGGGCCACAAAATCCATCAGCGTCACGGTGATGAATGCCCGAACCAAAAAAGAGGCTGAACTGGCGGCAAGAGCTGTTGCTAATTCTCAACTGGTGAAGACAGCGATCTATGGAGAAGATCCGAATTGGGGCAGAGTTATTTCAGCCATCGGCAGTACCGGCGTGAAAATCAGAGCCGAGAAACTCGATATCTGGTTCGCCGATATTCCGGTTGCCAGGGAAGGTGCGGCTGTCTCATACGACACAAAAAAACTAAAATCAGCATTAAAAAAGAAGGACATAAAAATTCGTGCCGATTTGGGGACAGGCACAGAAGAAGTGACGATCTATACATGTGACCTGACCCATAAATACATCGAAATCAATGCTGAATACCATACCTGAGTTGAACATTACAGAGGATCAACAATGTTAATGTCAAAAACAATTGCAATTATCGGTACCGGCAATATGGGAGAGGCTCTGCTGGGTGGCTTGATTAAAGCAAACCTAACCAAGCCCGAAAACATCATCGCAACCGATATCTTTGAGAGTCGATTGCAAACGCTAAAAGACAAGTGGGGTATACAAACCACTCTTAAAAACAACAAAGCGGTTGAAAAAGCGGATATTATTGTCCTTTGCGTAAAGCCGCAAACCATACAAGCCGTACTATGGCAAATAAAACCCGCTGTCAAAAAAGAACATCTGATCATATCTATATTGGCCGGTATCGACACCCATACGATCCAATCTGTACTGGATAAACACAATCCGGTAATCCGGGCGATGCCGAACATCCCGGCCGTGGTCGACGAAGGGGCTACCGGTATTTGTCTGGGTCAGCATGCAAAGAAGGTTCATAAAGAATTGGCCATGCAGATATTCAGTTCAGTCGGCATGGTTGAGGTCGTTCCGGAATCGCTAATGGATGTTATAACCGGCATGAGCGGTAGCGGACCCGCCTATATATATATGGTGATCGAAGCACTGACCGATGGTGGTGTTATGATGGGGTTGCCGCGCGACGTTGCCACCCGGCTCGCGACTCAGACCGTTCTCGGTTCAGCCAAGCTGGTAAGAGAAACGAACGTCCATCCGGCCGTACTCAAAGACCAGGTCACCACACCCGGGGGCACCGCGATCTCGGCAATAAAAGAATTGGAAACACATGGTCTGCGCCCCATGCTGATCAGAGCTGTTGAAACCGCCACCAAAAAATCAAAAGAACTCAGTCAACTGTTGACTGAAGAAAATTTAAAAAGCCAAAAAGCGAAAAAATGACCTCCCAAAAATACAGAATAGGAATCGTAGGGGCTACCGGTTATACGGGCGAAGAACTCACCAGACTTGTCTGCAGACATCCGGCTGTGATGTTGGCATACGCCACCTCGGAAAGCAGTGCCGGCAAAAGGCTGGGGGAGATATATCCCTGGCTAAATCAATATGGCGATCAACGATTGATCTCTTCTCAAGAGATTGCGGAAAAAGAGACGGATTTAGTTTTTACCTGCCTGCCGGCAGGCGAGACAGCCTCCCTGGCCAGTGATCTTTTGCAAAAAGGAGTTAAGGTCATCGATCTCGGAGCAGACTTTCGTTTTCGTTCAGCGGATGTTTATGCACAATGGTACAAGACAAAACATCCTCACCCTGACCTTCTGCAGAAATCGGTTTATGGATTGCCGGAATGGAACCGCGAACAAATCCGCGATGCAGCCATTGTCGGCAATCCCGGCTGTTACCCGACCAGCGTTTTGCTTGCTCTGTTGCCCTTGATGCAGTCAAATTTACTGGACACCGGGCTGCTTTTTATCGACTCGAAATCCGGAGTCACCGGCGCCGGCAAAACGCCCACGCCGACAAGCCATTTCTGCTCGGCAAATGAAAATCTCACCGCCTATAAACCGGGACGTGTACACCGGCATGTCGGCGAGATTGAAACTGTTTTGCAACAACAACATAAAGGCTGTAAAGTTATTTTTACCCCCCACCTCATACCGATGAACCGGGGCCTGTTTTCAACCCTGTACGTCCCCCTGACAAAGGCTATCGACCGAGAAACGGTTCATAGCCGCTTTGAGGAATTCTATAAAAATGAACCTTTTGTCAGGGTTCTCGATAGCATACCATCTACGAATATGGTCACCCATACAAATTATTGTTTTATTCATGTCGGCAACCGTTACGACCATACCATTCAGCTTTTTTCCGCCATCGACAATCTCGGCAAGGGAGCGAGCTGGCAAGCCATTCAAAACATGAATCTTCTCCTGGGCCTGGACGAAGAGACAGGATTACAGCCATGACGAGAAAAATTTTAATTAAGATCGGCGGGCGCGCTTTTGACCAGCAAAGCTGTTACCAGGAACTCGCAGAGGCATTTAAACGTCTTCATCATATGGGGTTTATCATCGTACATGGCGGTGGCAATGCTATCAGTCAGGCCCTGAAAGAGGCAAAACGGGAACCCGCTTTTATCGATGGTTATAGAATCACAACCGAGCAGGATATTAAAATCGTGGAACGCGTCCTCTCGGAAGAGGTCAACAAGTCGATTTGCAGTCATCTCGAAAAATACGGCATTGCCTGCCGCCCGCTTTCCGGTAAAAGCAAAAACCTGTTGCATGTTGAACCCTATTTTCGCAATGGCCGTTCTCTCGGAAGAGTCGGAAAGATCAAAAACATAAATCCTTCTGTGGTCTTACGGGTTCTCGAAGAGAACCAGGTACCCGTGATATCTCCTGTTTCCGCAGATCAAGACGGCCTAACCTACAACGTCAACGCAGACAGTGCTGCAGCCGCTCTGGCGTATGCAACCAGCTGCTCGGATCTGATTTATTTCACGGACGTTCAGGGATTGATGATAGACGGCAGAGTGCAACCCGCTCTGGCTGCCGCAGAAATAAAATCGTTGATCGATAAGGGCAAAATTCACGGCGGTATGGTGGCGAAAATGGATTCTGCTTTTGCGGCACTTGAAAACGGGGTGAATCGCGTACATATAACCAAATGGCAAGGCGCCGGGGCTCTGGAACAGATGCTTGACCAGAGCAAAACATTGGGAACGGTTATTCATCTTTAGATAAAAAATTGGTTTTGACCTCATAAATGATTTTTATATTTTAGTGAGCCTGGCCATGGGCCGGTCTCTACCGGGCAAATTGAAATTTTGAACCTTTACAGGAAATATGATGAACACTAAAAAATGTATCCAACTTGAAGAAAAGGTAATTTTAAACACCTACAGCAGGCCTGATTTTGTTCTCACACGCGGAAAGGGTGTATATGTGTATGATAAAGAGAACAAAAAGTATCTCGACTTTTGTGCCGGTATTGCGGTGAATGCACTTGGGCACTGTGAAAAAACATCTGTAAAAATCTTAAAAAAACAGGCTGAAAAATTATGGCACTGTTCAAATCTTTATTATTCGGAACCACAGATTCGGGTTGCTGAATTACTCACACGAATAACCTTTGCCGACAAGGTGTTTTTCTGCAATTCGGGGGCGGAGGCGGTTGAGGGAGCGCTGAAAATAGCCCGTAAATGGGCGCACTCGGTCAAGGACAAAAACGCCCATCAAATCATCTCATTTCACCAGGCGTTTCATGGCCGCACCTTTGGCGCGCTTAGTGCTACGGGGCAGCCGAAATTCTGGGAAGGTTTTGAGCCTCTTGTTCCCGGCTTTGTCTATGCAACCTTTAACGATCTCGACTCGGTAAAAAAACATATCACGCCTCACACCTGCGCCATTATCGCAGAACCGGTGCAGGGCGAAAGCGGTATTTTCCCGGCGCAAAAAGCCTTTTTGCAGGGATTGCGCAAACTCTGTGATGAAAATAATTGTCTACTCATTTTTGATGAAATTCAATGTGGACTGGGACGCACCGGCTCATTTTGTGCTTATGAACATTCCGGCATTGAACCCGATATAATGACGATGGCCAAACCTATTGCAGGGGGGCTGCCGATGGGAACCATTTTGATGAAGGATCATATCGCTGAACATACCAAAGTGGGAAATCACGGCTCAACGTTTGGAGGTGGCCCCCTGGTAAGTCGAGTCGCCGAACATGTTATTAAAACAATAGCTGATAAAGATTTTTTGGTCCGTGTCAAAAAAACCGGCCAATATCTGAAAGATCAACTATCTCAAATAAAATCGGATAAGATAACAGCCATACGCGGAAAAGGATTAATTGTAGGTGTCGAACTCAACCAGGATCCGCAAAAAATCATACAAAGCTGCGTTTTAAACGGATTGCTAATCTGCAAAGCCGGTAATAATACGATCCGCTTTTTGCCTCCGCTGACGGTAAAAAAGAGACACATCGATAACGCTATTGGAATATTTCAACGCTCTCTAAAAGGATGATAATTCATTATGTTACGAAAAGCAAAAATCAAGGATGTGCCCAATATTATACAGCTGATCAACCACTATGCCGCCAATGGAGAAATGCTGGCGCGGTCCCGAATTCAGCTTTACAATTCGTTACGGGATTTTATGGTCATCGAGGAAAATAACACCATCATTGGTTGTGGTGCTCTGAACATCGTTTGGGAAGATATAGCCGAAGTCAGGTCATTGGCAATTACACCGGACCAGGTCGGAAAAGGGTATGGCCGCGAGATTGTCGAATACTTTTTACAGGAAGCCAGAAACCTGGAGATCCCGACCGTCTTTACGCTGACGTATAAACCCGGATTTTTTGAAAAATTGGGATTTCAAATTGTTGATAAAAAGGAATTACCCCATAAGGTATGGAAGGATTGTATCAATTGCCCCCATTTTCCGGATTGCGATGAAATCGCCATGATCCGCAAAACAGAGTAACAAACAGGATCGCGACATCATTGATGTAGCAGGGTTTGCAACGCCTGCAAATTCATACTTTGAATCCTTTCGCGAACCGTTTCTGCCGAGAGCATTCCGGACTCGCTGATCACGCCGGTAAACAAGGCGACAGGAATATCTTCAAAATATTTATTCCAATACTGCAGATTCTGCCGCCTTTTGGAACCTATCTCCGATGCGGAGTGCATCGCTTCATCCTGCATTTCGATTTCATTGGGCAGAAATTTCTTTTCACTGCTGATAACGTAAATGGCTTTGCCGGCTTTTTGGCTCAACAAGGCAAGGGCTTTTGTGCCGATTTTATTGATCACCGATGTTTCTGAAATCCTGTCCGCTCCGACACATACAATGTCGCTGTTTTTCACCGCATGAGAAAGAGCAGCATCGACAACCAGAGTGGTCTCAATTCCTGCAGCGGCTAAATCCATGGCCGTTTTCTCTCCTTCCAAATTCGGCCGTGCCTCTGAAATATATATTCGGAAATCGACTCCCTGTTCCCGCGCATAAGAAAGCGTATCGAGAATGATGCTGCTGCGGCTGTATACGGTGATCGTTTTTCGCTCTATCAGCGCAAAAAGGTGTTGCGCGATGCGTTTGCCGGCCATTTTTTCATCATCGATAAAATCTTCGATTTGCTGAATCAGTTTCGCCCTGCTCTGATTACTGCTTTCATGTTTCTCCCACGACTCGAGAGTAAAACGGATAAGATGATAAAGGGGAGCCATACGGGGCTGCTCGGCGAGAATTGTTTTGGCGACCTGTAGAATCCGATTGCCGGCGTAATCAGATTCAGTAAATCCCTTGATCTGATCAATTAAATACTCTGCAGCCCGGTAAAAAATTTCCGATGCCCCGGATATGTTGTCAGTAAAGATTTTTCTGCTCATAATAAACCCAATGATATGACAATTTATAAAGTAAAAAAATAGATGCAAAAATACTATAGCAGAAGAAAAACGGGTAACCATACAAAAAAAATAGCCGGTATTGCTGTCACAATATCGGCTATTTTCTCGGTTATTATCAACCGCCGGCGATTGACAACGCCAATCAGCCCGCGTTTTATTTTAGAAAAGCCATCTTTTTGGTCATGGTAAAATCATCCGCAACCAGACGATAGTAATAGACTCCGGAGCTAACCAACTCACCCGCATTATTGCGTCCATCCCAGATGAGTTCATGATAGCCGGTTTCCTTCATACCATCAACGAGTGTATTGACAAGCTGCCCCTGAATATTATAGATATCCAGACGCACGCGAACCGGTTTGGGCAATTGAAAACGAATCATTGTCGTCGGATTGAACGGATTTGGAAAATTCTGCGACAATTCAAAGTCCCCGGGCACGGCGGCCTGGATTGAAACGGGCCCATGCTTTGTTTGGAATCCATACAAACTCACATCCTCGATCTTGTAAAAATATTCGCGACCGGCCTGGACCTCTTCATCAATAAATTCATATCGCCGTTCCGGGCTGGAGGGAATCAATTCCGTATTGATCTTTTTATAGGTTCCCTCTTTTGACAGACTGCGATAGACATTAAAGCCGCTATTATCAGCCTCGGAAGCCGTTTCCCAGAACAATTCAACGCCCTGATAAGGCGCTGCCGAACAGGTAAACGTGTTCAGTTCGACAGACGTTTTCAGTTGCAGATACCACTGATACGAGGTACGGGCATTATCCATATCAGAAACAATTACCTTTATGTTGTGCGATCCGTAGACATAAGAACCGGGATAGAACGTAAAGGCATTGCTTCCGGTGTAGACAGCAACGCCATCAACCAACCACGAAAAAAACACCTCCTGACCTTCCCGATCGAAAGCATCTACCACAAAAAGATGTCTAACATCTTTTGACAACGAAATAAGCTGACACGGTGAAGAAAATGTTATGGTCGGGGGAATGCTGACATTATATACCTTTATATTGAGCGTATACATATCCTTTCCTCCCCGGCTATCCGTAACGACAAAGACCGGTGAATAAACTTTACCCTCCGGAGAACCCTGTGAATAAAGAGGTTTCCAGTAAAAACCATGTGTCACCGGATTGAACTCCGCGCTATCGGGTAAATTTTCAACCGTATAATAGAGTTGATCGCCATCATCGTCCCGCGCCTGAACGGTAAAGCTGACAGGTTGACCTTCGTTAACGGTCATATCACCAGGCATGTTTTGCAGCTTGGGATACTTGTTATCGTCACCCCAGGCGGTAAAATTAACCTGATAAGGTTCATTGTTGCCGGGCAGATAGGACAACGCCACAGCCTGGTTTTTCTGCGAATCTCCGATGATCCAGGTTGCCTGGGCGATTCCTTTTGAATTGGAAAGAACCGGCTGGGCTTCCTGAATCCGTCCGTGAGTTGGAGACAACACTGAAAAATGGACGCTGCCGTTGGGCGCCGGATTACCATATTGATCCCGAATAATAACACAGACAGGATTCAACAAGGGCTGGCCTTTTTCACCATGCTGGCCGAGGCCATCGGCTCCGTTACCGGAATGATAGTGCATGCTAAAGGGATAATCCGGATCACCGACAACTTCAAAATCAATACATCCCTGTCCGCTCGGCAGACAGGCAGTAACCTTGTTGATACCGGCAACCGTGCCGGCCTGGTAATACACTCTGGCCTGACCTTGTTGATCGGTTTTAACCAGATAACTCTTGCTTCCATCAACAAACGTACCGATTCCCGGATAAGAACCGTCGTCCAGGACTGAAAAGGTCACCGGCACATCCGGTACCGGGTTATCGAAATCATCTTTTGCAATAACGATAAACGGCTGTGGAAATTGCTGCCCAACCGTGGAATGCTGTTGATTTCCATGGCTGAGCTGTAAACGTTCAGCCTGCCCGGGAATTACCGTTGTCTTTGCAGAGAACGTAACCGGCGTCAGGGCCTGATAGTCGGGCAGAGAAACGCCATACAAATTTGCCCCGATCGTGGTTCCGACAGTTGCCCGAACTTTTGCTTCACCATTTTGATCGGTAACCTGAACATTTTGTCCCAGAATGGTGCCTTTATTGATAACAACATCAAACCGTACCTTTACACCTGCCAGGGGCCATTGACTTTGATCGACCACGCGTACTTTGAGCGGATTGGGCAATTCATTTCCGGGGCCGGCCTGCTGCGAATTACCGTCAACGATAATAATATTTGAAGGAGGTGAACTGATACCTCGTTCGATAAAGGTCTGCGGCGATCCAACCAGGCCCGGCGCGCGAACCTCTACCGAATTGAACTGTTCGCTACCCAATTGAAAACGGTTTAAAGCGACACCACTGCTGTCTGTGCGTACGGTTACGCCATCCAGAAAAATACCACCACCGCTTACCACCGCGTATTCAACCTGATAATCCGGAATGGGATTATCAAACATATCCACAACCACGACGCGAAGCGGGTGAGGCAAAACCGTTCCCACATTTCTTGTCTGTTGATCACCATTCTGACCTGACGCTTTTTCAATTCTATAAGCGCCAAGCGGTACAAACGTGACTTCCACCGAATCGGCTATAGTGATACTGTTGTTCATATCACGGGCCCAGACGTATTTGATCCCTGCAGTCATCGAAGCTATTGCACCGGTTACCTGACCATTGACGTCGGATACCTGCGTCGGTTGCGATATGATCGGGTTCTCTCCGGAGGCTTCGAGAAAAACGGCTTTGTTGACAACAGGATTGCCAAACTTGTCACGCAGGGTTACCACGATGGTGGCTTTGTTACTTCCCTGAGAAACCTGTATCGGCGTCGCCGGCGATGCGATAATGGTCGACTTTTCAGCGCTGGTAATATCAGCATTGGCCCGGGCGGCAAAACGCAAGGTTCCCAAATTTTTGACACCATTATTGGCCGTAACTTCGACCACATTGTTGTTGATCCCGGCAATCGTTCCCAGACGCCAGCGAATTTTAGCTATTCCATTTGTTCCTGTGGTAACGGTTTTTTCCCGAAATGAATCCGGCAGAAAGAATCCATCACCGGCAATGACCCGAAAGGTAACGGGTTGAGCCTGACGAACCGGATTATCGAACTGATCGCGGGCAATGACCATCAACTCCTTTGGTAACTCTTCTCCAACAGCCGCCACCTGATTGTTGCCATCATATATTTCGATATGATCCGCATTCGTGCTATAAGCAGAAATATAAAAATCCACCGGAGAATAGAGCAACTGAGTGCCATTGAATTCCGCTCTTGCAACCACGTGATTGCGATTGTTGCCGGCATATTTACCGGTGTAGAACTTGACCGACGCCACACCTTCTGAATTCGTTTTTACTGTTTTTTCCGTCGTCAGGGTATCGTCAATACCACCGCCTCCGGCATCGATTCGGCTCAATACCTGATAGGTGACGCTGTGATTGGCAATGGGATTATCGAATTGATCCGTAACTTTGACTTTTAGCAACTCGGGCAATTGACTGTTGGTCGCTGTCTTTAAACTATCTTTATTGGTCGTAATATTGACCAATCTATAGGGATTACCGACCGAAGAACTGGCCCTGAATGTATAGGGAGAGTTGATAAGGTCGTTCTGGTTGTATTTCGAACTTACGATCATCGTGTTGTTGAGCGATCCCGGACGCTTACCCAATGTCCATTCTACCTCTGCCCAACCGTTATTTCCGGTCATCACCTGTTGTTCAGGCATACCGTCAATATTGCCCTTGATGCTATCCTCACCGCTGACAAAAAAGACGACCTGATGATTCGGAACACCGTTATCGAATTGATCGACAACTCGCACCCTGATGGGATAGGAAAGGTTTTCGCCCACCTTACCCGCCTGACCCGTAGACGCCTGATCGACATTCATACGTTTCGGCGTATCCGGCTGCCCCGTAGCCTTGAAAACAATCAATCCACCCTGACTAATGGCTGCGCGCGCCTCGACCAGGTTGTTGGCAACGCCGGCGGTTCTTCCAAGGACCCAGGATGTTTCAGCAATACCGGAATCCGCTGATGTAATCGCCTCGGTCTGTGTGGCTCCATTTACCTTTCCGCTTCCTTCTGTAACCCGGAAGACAACGCGAAAATTGGGAACCGGATTACCATACTGGTCGGTAACCTTGACCCTGATTTTTTCATCCAGTTCCTGATTGACGGTACCCACCAGGGTATCGGCATTCAGTTTGGTCAGATTTTGTGCCAATCCGGGCTCGCGAATACCGGGAAACGGTAGAGGAGCGCCGCTGAGAAACTGACCGCCTTCTTTAATGGCGATGGCAAGCACCTGATAGAATCCGACTTCCTGGGGCATGCGCCAGGAAACCACTGCAATTCCGGCATTATTGGTATCAACAACCTTGGAAGAGGATTCGCCCTGGGTATCAACAAGGTCTCCACCGCCTCCCTGAACTTCAAACGTCACTTGATGTCCTGATACCGGGTTGTCATAGATATCAGTCACTTTGGCACGCACTTCGACTGTAGAGCCGGCAGGGGCTCTCAGGGTATCCGGACCATCGGTTGTTAAAATCGATGCCGGCCCCGGGGATGCCGAGGCATAGAATTTCATCGGTGAATTATCGAGGTGATAGTC
>CAZMUU010000008.1:0-4440 GCA_964569215.1 uncultured Cytophagia bacterium | reverse complement strand
CGTATCGCCGGCTACAGTTCCTATCGAGAGCCGTACTCTGGCATAGCCGTTTTCATCCGTATTGACGGTTCTGGCGGCCTGCCCGCTGATGTTTCCGCCTCCTTTAATAACCTCGAATTTTACCGGATGGCCTTCAATCGGGGTCTCATCCGGAGCAAGGATCTGAACGACAAAATCTTCAAGCAAATCCTGAGTTACCGGGGCAATTTGGTCATCGCCACCTACCAGAACAAGTTTACTGGCGCTGCGGCCGGAGGGGCTGGCCTGAAAACTATGTACCGGCATCAGGTTTTGAGCTGTAGCCGTGACTTGATGCAATTCACCAATCTGATTTCCCATGATCAACTTTGCTTTTGCTTCTCCGTTAACATCCGTATAGGCAACCAGAAAAGTATCCGGAGCAGCAACGGGATCAAGGGGATTTATCAATTTGGCGTTCGAACCGGCTGCTTTGTTAAAGGTCACCTTGTGCCCGGCTATCGGGTTATCGTGCTTGTCGGTAACGCGCACAACAAAAGGATCCTGCAATTCCATCAGGATGGGACCCTGCTGGTTGTCTCCACTGACCTTGGTGAATTTTTCCGGCGGCCCAAGAGTACCTACAGCGCTAAAGGTAAATCCGCTTCCCGCTACTGCCGGAGCCTCAACCGTAACCTGGTTATCATTCCCTACCCGAGGATCCAACGTCCAATAAACCTGAGCAAGCCCGTTCGCATCCGTATTGATGGTGATAACACCGCCTTCTTCCGGGCCATTGACATTCTTGACCGTTCCATCTCCCAGAGTGACATTAAACTTGACCGGATAATTGGCAAAGCCGCTGCCGTCATCCTTGGAAACCTTGACCACCAGGGGCAAAGGCAACGTTTCACCGGCGTTAGCGGTCTGATTGGCACCGCTGACGGGTTCGACCTGATCCGGTGTTTCTCCTATGAGAACGGGGATCGTATGCGGCGACCCCGATAAAGCAGCATTCACCGCCTGCACTTCATATTCCGTATCCAAAAACCCGAGGGTCACATTCGTCGACGCGATTCCGCTTTGATCCGACTGGGAAACGCCTGGATTCACCGTAGCGCCCTGACCTTTGACCAACTGCCAGGTTATATTTGCTCCCCCCACACGGTTATCATATTGATCCATGACCACAACGGAAACCGGTGTGGACTGACCGGCATAGCCGGGAACCGGATAGCTTATATTTGGATTCTGAATCATTCTGGTGGCGGGACCGGGATTTGGATTTAATACAAAATCAACCGGAGTCAACAGGGTACCGTCCGACTTTGAAACCGATGCGCGAACCACGACATTGGAATCGGCCTTGGTACCGAATTTGACCAATGTACCGGCAATACCGCGGTTGTCCGTTAAATTGGGAAAAATCGGTCCGGAGCCGCCTTCACCACCAGGGGTATAGCCCAACTGGCGATCGACGATGAGAATTTTATCTATTGACCATCCGGTATGATAGACCACAAATCCAACCGTATGATTTCCTTTGTCCAGCGTTATGCTCGGATAAACCAAATTCCAGTTCCATGCAGTCATGGGAGCAACAAAATCACGCCGTACGGTACGGCTGGCCCCATCAACTTCAACATAATAGCGATTTTCGTCAAGGGAGGGCGCTTTATAGCGGGCATAAATTTCAAACGTCCGCTGTTCCGGCACATAAAAGGGCACTTCAAAGGCGACCTGACCGCGACTTCCGGCGACATAATTGACATAGACCGCCTGTTGATTGGATGCCTGATTGTCGGCAACCACCTGACCGAGACCGGGAGACATGGTTCCGATTTCCGCTTCAGCCCATACACGTCCGTCAAATTGAAAATTATTTACACTGAGCTCTGCACCGCCGGTGTTGAGCGGTTGAATAATATTAAAGTCGACGGCCACATCACTGACCGGTGTTTCACCATCTTCTGCCGTCACTTTGACCTTAAGGGTATCAGGCAACCATTGTCCGATAAGACCACTTTGACCATCTCCGCCGACCATTTCTACATTTTCCGGATCCCCGCCGCCTTCGATATAGGTTGTATATTCCGTAATATTGGCCAGATTGGTATTGGAAGAAGTTGAATACTGTACCGCCCCGATATAGGCATTCTCCAGCGGTGTTGCATTGTCAAATGTAAATTCCACATCCAGCTGATCGTCCACATAAAACTGGATGAATTTGCTGGTTTCGCTGGTTTGTTGAATGATAACCTTGATCGAGCCTCCCGGAGTCGGATTGGGCTGAGAAGCCGCAACATTCTTAATCGCATCACCGACAACGCCACCGCTTATTTGATATAAAACGACGCTGGTTCTTTTGGTAATCAAATAACCGTTTGCATCAGGAGAGGCCGCATCCATCAGAACAGCAAAGCCGGCGGGAATGTAACCGTTGATCTGCTGGCTGTTGTCGCTACTGAATACAATTTTCGCACCAGCCGCACCAGCGCGCTTGTTTACCGACACATGATCCCAACCATCCTCAGAAGCCGCATCAATTCCCAATTCGCAATTTTGAATGACTGCATTCGGATCGTAGGCCCATTTTTCCGTATCGGTTTGACAAAAATCATCTGTGGTACCGATGAGGTTACCGATGACAGTACCACCGCCACCGCCTCCGGGTTCACCACCACCACCACCACCGCCACCAATATCGGTACTGTTTTCGACCATGAATCCATCGATGTCAGTATTGCGAATTGTATAGAGTCCGATACCGCCGAACTAGACAGCGTATCGTTCACCCTGGGGGTCGGTAAGGGTTGCTTTTAAATTACTATCCAGATATACATTAATATTACCATCCCAATAGTCGATTTGCAAATGACCGGCAGGAGCTGGTGCCGGTGAGCTGGGAGAATAATCCAGCCAGGGGGTTTGCAGTTGTCCGCCTTCCAGGCGATAGAGATAATAGTTACCGCTGGAATGGTAATAGACGAAATAGCCGTTCGAGTTGCGCGACGTCCCATCCACCAGCAACAAACCACTGGCCACGGTTCCATCGGCATCAGCTGCCGGCGCTGCCGCCCACTGCATCGAAACCCGGTTGGCCGCAAATGAAGAATTATACACTGCGAAACGCCAACTGCCATCTGTTGCACTCAAATGCAAGCTGCCATTTAATCTCGCCATCGATGCATCTGCATCCCAGCCGGCACTCAGTGCACCGCTTCCGTCAAACTTGTCGCTCTCCGATTGTGCCAGAAGCGTTGATGCACACAATACCATACAAACAATTAAAACAAAGTGGAACTTGGACAAAACTCTCATGACAATTAACCTCCACAACGTGATTTTGTCTCAAAACAAAACAAATACTTTTTGTCTATTCATAGTGATACACTTTTCATCACCCTAAAACAGACCTTAATTATTAAAAAACAATAACTGAGCGTCAATTGCCATTAATTTATGCAAACACAGTGCCAGTTTGAACCCGGACATGACGGTAATTTGATATGGATGAAAGATAATGTAGGAAAAAATAAAATCCCTAGGCTGGATTCGCCCGCTTTCTTGTTTCCTTATACAAGCGGAGAATAGATTGATAATGATGATCAAAGTCGAACCGGCGCTCTGCTTTTTTGCGCGCGTTCGTACCCAAAAGAGGGATGAGTTGTTGGTTTTGCTGTAAATGGTTGATCTTATCCGCACAATCAATCACATCTCCCGGCTCGAAGATATATCCATTCTCTTCGTCCTCAACAAGTTCGGGGATGCCACCCATGCGGGAGCCGATGACCGGCTTTCCCATGGATAAAGCTTCGTAAATTGCCAAAGGAGAGTTGTCATGACAGAGAGAAGGCAAAACCATAAACCGGGCACCGGACAACAGTTTTTTTAACTCATCCCCTGATTTATATCCCAACAACGAGACGTTGTGCAGATTTCTGTTATGAACAAGTGTTCTCAATTCCTCTTCCAGCGGTCCTGTACCGATAATATACAGTTTGCTCTTCCCGACATGCTGCATGACGTCCATCAGAAATAACACCCCCTTCTCCACCGACAATCTGCCGATATAGACAAAATAGTCCGAATGGCTGGTCGTGAGGGGAAAACGCCCAACATCCAGCGTATAAGGCAACACCTTCACCCGTTTTTTCGGCAATCCCAGTTCTACGATTTTTGATGCCAGAAATAAACTCGGAGAATGAAAAAGATCGACATTGCGGATATAACTTTTTAAATATTTATGTATGGAGGCTTCCCACCACACCAAAAGACTCGCGGCATAAGAGTTGCGAAAACATTTCTTCAGGAAAACATGCCAGAAATGTCTACCCTTGCAAAGCTGGCAGACGCGATTTTTACCATCGAGCAAGACAATGTTGGGGCAAACCAGTTTGAAATCATGCAATGTGAGAATGACCGGTATGTTATAAGCCTTTAATGTACTGAGTATAGCCGGAGACAAATGATGATAAACAC
>CAZMUU010000007.1:19007-26020 GCA_964569215.1 uncultured Cytophagia bacterium | reverse complement strand
ACCGCATGGAAGAGGTGCTTCCGGAAGATGTCATTCCGATTCCGGATTTTCGCCTTTCGATGCAGATCGGTCAGATGTATGACCTGGCGGGACGACCGGATGTCTTTATTCAACGTCTGCAACGTCTGGCAAGGATTGATCCGGACAATGCTTATATTACCGCGACTCTGATTTCGGTGCTCAGCCGTGAAGGTAAACACGGGAGAGCCGTAGAATTACTGGAAAAATGGGTTGCACAGCATCCGGATGATTCGCGCGCAAAAGAGCGGTTGGAACAAGAGAGAAGATACATCACACAACAGGACACAACAGAATAACGACAATGAAACAAAGTCCGGAGAGAAAAAAAATACGGCACGGTATCATTACCCTTGTTAAAGTATTGATCAGTGTTTCTCTGATTTATATTCTGCTGCAGCGCATAGGATTGGAACAGATCATCAGCCAGTTCTTTACCATGAATGTGAAATGGTTTATCGGCTCTTTGCTGGTCTTTGCATTCAGCAATGTTCTCGGTGCGCTGCAGTGGTATATGCTGTTAAGAGCACGGCAAATTGAAATTGCCTGGATACAGGTGCTGGCATTTTATCACGTTGGTCTGTTCTTTAACAATTTTCTCATCGGTTATATCGGTGGTGATGCATTCAGAATCTATGATATCAGCCGTAATTCCGGCAAAATGGCGGATGCCGTGTCCACTGTATTGCTGGACCGGTTTATCGGCTTTTTCACCCTTACTTCGCTTGCCGTTATTGCGTCGGTTATCTGGGCCCGTCATCTTTCTTCTCAAATTGCTGTGATTTTGCAGGCCACTATCTTGCTGATCTGGATATTTACGATGTGGTTTCTTTTTGATCGTCGTCTGGCGCGCAAATTTAACTGGTTATTTCGTCTCATCATCCCTGTCGTCATTCATCAAAAACTGCGCGATATCTATTCCTGCATTCATGGCTTTGGTGCCAATCGACGCTTTTTGATCGCTCTGTTGTTTTTATCTTTTTGTATTCAGGCCCTTCGTATTGCCACCCACTATTTTGCGGCATTGGCAATGGAGGTGACTATAGGATTTGAATATTTTATCATTTTTATTCCGCTTATTGCCCTGGCAGCCAGCCTGCCTATATCCGTTGGCGGGATCGGGGTCAGAGAACAAAGCGGAGTTACTCTGTTCGGCCAGCTCGGTGTTGCTTCGGCAAAGGTGGTTGCTTTTGAATTCCTTGCCTATGTTGTCGGCATTATCGCCTCTCTGCCCGGTGGTTTTCTTTTTGCCCTGCGCAAAGAACAGATGAAAAAGAGGATTGATGGTTAAGCGGAAACAGCTTTGTATAATTGATTACTTTTTTGTATTTTTTAATTATAAATTTGACAAGCAATGTTTTTGACCCGGAACCGGCAGATAAAGAGCCGGTGAAAAAACGTTCCGGATGCAAAGGGTCAAAATCAGCTTAAAAAGAGGATGTCGCTATGCGAAATTTATTTTGGATATCAAGCCTTTGTATCATTGCGCTGGCTCTGTGGAGCCGTTGTGATTACAAAAAAGGCTCTCTGGGATCAGTGGACCGGTTGATTGCGCTTTGCGATTCCAGTTTATGGCTGGATATCGGAGAAGAGCTCGAAAATACCATCGAAAAGGAATTTTATACCCCTCAGCCCGAAAAGGTATTGCGAATGTCGTTAAAGCCTCCCGCCTCTATCATGGACCTCAAACGGTATCCCAATCTTCTGGTGGTGGGAACGCTGGAGACGGGCGGAACCACTGCGGATTTGCTCAATCAGCTGTTGAGTGAAGAAAACCGCCGGCGGGTGGAAGAAGACAGTGTTTTTCTTTTTAAAAGCAAGGATACCTGGGCTCAGGATCAATTGCTCGTTGTTCTTGCTTCCAGGGACAGAGAGACCCTGAGAAAACACATTGTAGAAGATGGTGATAAAATTTATTCCCTCTTCAACGAGCACGCCAATGAGAGGGTAAAAAAATCCATGTACGAATCCCATGAGCAAAAGGATATCGAGAACAAACTTTTAGAGGAACACGACTGGATGGTTCGGGTGCAGCATGATTATTTCATCGCCGTGGACTCTGCTCAAGCCCGGCTGGTTTGGTTGCGCCGTCTTTTGCCCGAACGGGAATTTTTAATTCATTGGCAAGCGACCGATGATCCGTCCATGCTCTCAAAGGAATGGATGCTGGAAACACGTGAGCGCCTTGCCAAAGACTATTATGATGGTGATTTTGTGGAACGAGACATTATTCCGGTACGTGATAAAGAGGTCAACTTTAACGGCCGCTACGCCCTTCGATTAGACGGGGTTTGGCAACACGAAGATAGCACAACATTCGGAGGCGGTCCGTTTCGCAGCTATGGCTTTTATGATGAACCCCAAGGCCGGCTCTACATGATCGATATTTCCGTCTTTAATCCCGGCAATCGCAAATGGACCTTTATGCGCCAATTGGATGTTATGGCTCATACCTTTAGAACCCGCTATGAATTGGAAAGGAGTAAATGATATGGCAAAGGTGGCAATATTGATGGGTAGTGCTTCGGATCGCGAAGTGATGCAGGAAGCTGAAAAGGCTCTTGCTTATTTTGGTATAGAATCAAAAACGTTTGTTCTCTCTGCACATCGCAACCCTGACGAGACGGCTGAATTTGCCAAAAATGCGGAAGCCGAGGGATATTCGGCCATTATTGCCGGTGCCGGTATGGCGGCTCATCTTCCCGGCGTTCTGGCCAGCCTGACGCTGTTACCGGTGATCGGTGTCCCTCTGGCAGGGTCAGCATTGAATGGTGTCGATGCCCTTTATTCCATCGTTCAGATGCCCAAAGGCATCCCGGTTGGCACGATGGCTATTGGTAAAGCCGGAGCAATTAATGCCGCGGTCTTTGCTGCACGACTATTGTCTCTGCAGGATGATGATATAAAACAAAAGCTCACAGCATTTAAACAAAATGGCTGTAAATTCTAAGTTTGTTTTGAGCGGCGGTGAAAGGTTACCTTTCTGAGCCGGTCAGGGCAATGTACGGATCCGAGGTTTTCGTTTGAATGGAAATGAAATTTTGTGCGGGTAATCCGCACCGGCCGTAAAAGCGGCTGATGAATTCAGATAGACCGACAATCAATAGCTGAAAGCATTACTCATGCGCGTATTGGTAACAGGATGCAACGGACAATTGGGCCAAAAATTGATTCAAACCGCCGACTCGGTGCAAATTTTCGGTCTCGATAAACGGCTGGGCGATCCTTTTCTGCAAAATAAGCGCTTTTACGCTCTCGATTTGCTCGATAAAGAGGCACTGGCTGACCGGGTTCGATCCATCCAACCGGATTGGATTCTAAACGCAGCAGCCTATACAGGGGTAGATGCCGCAGAGGAAGAGAAAAACCTCTGTTGGCAACAAAATGTGGTTGCTGTGGAAAACCTGATTTATGCAGCACGTAAACAAAATTCCAGGCTGCTCCATGTTTCAACCGATTATATATTTGACGGCAAAGCAGGACCATATAGGGAAACCGATCCTCCGAATCCACTGGGTTATTATGGCCGTTCTAAACTGGCGAGTGAAAATGTCCTCAAAGCCTCATCGCTCCATATCGCCATCGTTCGTACCATGATATTGTATGGTACCAATCGGGCGGGCCAGCAGAATTTTGTTACCTGGTTGATCAATGCCCTCAAACGGGGAAACGCTGTCAAGATCGTTACCGATCAAATCGGCAATACGACGCTTTCAGATGACCTCGCCCGCGGTATATGGGCTATTGTAGAAAGAGAAAAGTCCGGTATATATCACATCGCCGGCAGTGAAATCGTTAGTCGTTATAATTTTGCCAAAACAATTGCCGGTGTTTTCGGCCTCAATGGAGATCTGGTGCAACCGATTACAACCGGAGAATTGAAGCAAAAGGCGCCCCGCCCCCTGAACTCGGGATTGCGTATCGAAAAAGCGATGGAAGAATTGGAAATCGGTCCAAAAGACGTTAAAACCGGATTGGAGTGCTTTAAGGAACAACTCGAGGATCTGGCCGCGATGTTTGCATAAGGAGAACAGTTTGAAGGTATTGGTTATCATCCCCACTTTTAACGAACGGCAGAATATTCCCGTTCTGCTGAACAGGATTCGCGATCTGGAAATTCAGGGACTCGAGACGCTGATTGTCGATGATAATTCACCGGATGGTACCGCGGATCTGGTACAAAGTCTGTCACAGAAAGATTCAAGCATTCACCTGATCAGGCGGGAAAAAAAGATGGGACTCGGTACAGCTTATGTGACCGGTTTTAAATACGCTCTCGAGCGCGATTATGAGTATATTATTGAAATGGATGCGGACTTGTCGCATAATCCGGAAGATATTCCCCGTTTATTACAGGCGGCGCAGAATTATGATCTTGTTATCGGTTCGCGTTATGTCGATGGCGTTAATGTGGTACATTGGCCTTTGGGGCGTTTGATGCTCAGCATGGGGGCCAGTCATTATACTCGCCTGATTACGGGTCTTCCTTTGCATGATTGTACCGGCGGCTTTAAGTGTTTCCGGCGCAAGGTGCTGGAATCCATAGATTTGGATATCATCGAGTCCGATGGGTATTCGTTTCAGATCGAGATGAATTTTCGTGCCTGGAAAAAAGGATTCAAATTGCACGAAATTTCGATTGTCTTTACGGATCGGGTTGCCGGAACCTCAAAAATGTCGCATAAAATCATTCGTGAAGCCATCTGGGTGGTTTGGAAATTCAAATTTTTAAGTTTAATCGGAAAGATTTAATGTCATGTCTTCCATTTCAAAAAGCAGCCAGGAAACCCCTGTTATCCTCAACAGCCAATCGCACCGGCTTGTTGGTATGTTGCATCCTTCTGCCTCAAAAAAAATTGTAATTCTCTGCCATGGATTTACCTTTAACAAGATCGAGCATAACCGTATTTTTGTAGAAACAGCCCGGGCATTGACTGAGAGGCAATATAATGCCTTGCGCTTTGATTTTTACGGCTCAGGCGACAGCGAGGGAGATTTTGCCGATACACTTTTCAGCAGCAATATTCAAAATATTATTGACGTGGTCAGGTGGTGCCGGCAACAGGGATATGGAGAAATCGCTCTTTTGGGAATCAGCATGGGCGCGGCAGCCGCCATCTGTTCCGTCAAGAATATCGATATCCATGCTCTGGTGACATGGTCTGCCGTACCTGATATGAAAAAATTATTCGAAACCAAAATAGGGCCTTTGGAAGCGCTGAACGCTTCGATCGATCAATACGAGTATGAAGGATGGCTGATAAAGCCGGCCTTTTTACACGATGCATTAAAATACGATATAGAAGAAGAGTTGTCCCAAATCACAGTACCCAAAATGATCGTACAGGGAACAGGGGATGACGAACTTTTTGTCGATGGATTTCAGCGTTTCAGAGAGATTGTTATGCCGCCGGCGTATTTTATGGAAATCCCGCAAGCTGACCACGCCTATCAAAAACCGGCGCACAGACGTCAGGTTATCAAACAAACGCTTACCTGGTTGCAGCGCAATTTTTAATCGTATGGAGAAGGGTAATGGATAAAAATGATGTCAAGATTCCGGAACTGGTCAAAGCTTATGAGAACATGAAGTTCATACACAGTGCGGATGCACGGCCCATTCGCCTGTTGTCTGAATATCTGGAGCCGTTATATCGTTTAAGAAAAAACCGTATCAAAGATACAGTGGTCTTTTACGGATCGGCCCGTCTGAAATCGAAACTGGAAGCCCGGAACGAGCACAAGCGTCTCAAACTGGAGCAGGAGAATGCTGACGATAGACAGGGTGAGCTGCTGGCGAAACAACTCGAAATGGCTGAACGGCAGGTTGAACTGAGTCGTTATTATGAAGAAGCCAGACAACTGGCACATGACCTCACAGAGTGGTCGAAAAGCCTGGAACAGAGCAAACGGTTTATCGTCTGCTCCGGGGGAGGCCCTAGTATTATGGAAGCCGCTAACCGTGGTGCCAGAGAAGCGGATGGTGTGAGCATTGGTCTGAACATCAGCCTGCCCATGGAACAATATCCCAATCCCTATATTACCGAAGACCTTTCCTTTGAATTTCACTATTTTTTTATGCGTAAATTCTGGTTTGTCTATCTGGCCAAAGCTCTGGTCGTATTTCCGGGCGGATTCGGTACATTGGATGAGCTCTTCGAATTGCTTACTTTGCGGCAAACTGAAAAAGTCAAAAAACCGCTATGCGTTGTGGTTTACGGCAGTGACTATTGGAACAGCATCGTCGACTTTAAAAAAATGGCGGAATGGGGAGTCATCAGCGAAGAGGATCTGGATCTGTTTTTCCGCGCCGATTCGGTCGAAGAGGCTTTTGATTTTCTCAAGCAGCACTTTGAAAAAGAGTTTGTCGGTGATCGTAAATATTGGTATCTGTAGTCTAATATTCCATGTATCGGGATTCGGGATGAGACGACTTTAAAGCTTCCAGGTTGTTTTCCTGGAAGCAATCTCCTCCGGTTTGCGATCTGCATAATGACCGCTAATGGCCGTCAATCCGGTTGTACCGGTTAGGGGAAACCACATACTTTCCGTCTCATCATCATAAAGTATAAAACGAGTAAGATAGGTCCAGCCACTCGCGCTTAATTCAAGTGTGTTTTCGTCAAGGGTTCGCTTGCACACGGCAGCGTAATCTTCGAGCGGTCAGTATATCACCGCCACCGGCGTGCCGGCGATGACATCGTTTACCACTTTATGGCTCGCCAAGCTCGGGATGGGATAGGCCCTTGTATCGTCTCTTACGTTGACGTCGATAATTCGCATCCCCCTGTATGAAGAGGTAGATGAGGCATAACATCTTTTTTTCTTAATGCATGCGGTAAAGAGGCGCGTTGTTTACCGTTATAAAAGAGCCCGGGCAGTTATTGGTAGCGGCGAGCAGCGCCAACATCGTATCCCTTGTCATTTTATATTTTAAGCTGTTTCGCGGAAGGATCGGATCTCCTGAGGTGATTTTTATTTTTAGGGGATTAATC
>CAZMUU010000007.1:4807-18997 GCA_964569215.1 uncultured Cytophagia bacterium | reverse complement strand
TCGGCCTTCCCTTGTCGTAAAACGCATAATCCAGATGCGGGCCGGTGGCCAGACCGGTCTGGCCAACATATCCGATCACCTGTCCCTGAATAACCTTTGTGCCCAACGCCATCTTCGGGGCAAACGATTTTAAATGGCCATAGCGGGTAACATACCGGCTGTTGGTATGGCGAATTTTAATATAATTCCCCAGCCCTTTATTGTATCCAAGAGCACTGATTGTGCCGTCACCGGCAGCCGAAACCGGTGTGCCGGAAGGAGCTGCAAAGTCCACCGCATAATGCGGCCGTACAATTTTTAATATTGGATGCCGGCGGGCATGAGAGAAATAGGAACTGATACGCCGGTAATTCAGGGGAGACTTTAGGAAGGCTTTTTGAAAGGATTGACCCCTGTTATCGTAATAACCGCTTTCCGCTGGTGTATTATCAAAATAAATGGCCGTATATACGGTATCGGTTTGCTGATATTGGGCCGCCAGAATGCGACCATACCCCAACAATGCCTCGCTGGTACTCGTGTCCGTCGTGTCGATGAGGATTTTTTTTGTGTATAGAATGCGAAACCGGTCCCCCGGTCTGGGATCGGTAAAAAAATCAATATCCCACTGAAAAATATCGCTAAAGGCGGTAATCAATTGTGGTTTTTCGTTGGCTTTGATCATCGCATCATAGAGTGTGGTAACGACGGTACCTTGTAAGCTTTTTAGAATGGTTTTGTGCGGTAGAGTTCGTTTTCTCGCTTTGAACACTCCTTCCGGATCACGCATAATGCGCAAAACAAGGTCTTTTCTAGCCTGGTATTCAAAACCCTGTAACCTCATTGAAGCGTCGTATAGTAGACTAAAGGTCTGATGCGGTAAGAGGCGGCGTGAATCATAGCTATGATTAAAACAAGCCACAATCTGCCGGATATCGCGGCGATTGATACCGGCCTCTGATAAAAGCCTTTCAAGTGTATCGCCATATTTGATTTTTGCTGTTTTTTTTATAAATTCCCGGGAGGAGATTGACTGGATATAAACGGGATGTAACGCGGGAATTTTTTCTTTTAAAGGTATGATGCACAAAGTCAACAGAGTGGTCGCGACCAGAGAAATGGATAAAAGTATGTTGCGCATGGTGTGGCCCTCATCAAAATACATTAAAGAATATACGCAACAATTTCGGGCATGTTCCTGATGAGAACAAAAAGAGTGTTAATAACAGGAGCCAGCGGACTTGTCGGGGGGCATCTTTTTGCCTGCGCCGCAAAACAGGAGCGCTGGGATGTCGTCCCGCACTATTTTCAACATGAATTTAACATCATGAAAAAGCAGGGGTATCGTTGTGATTTGACCATCCGGCAAGAGGTCGAAACCATGCTGAAAACGGTCAATCCAGATGTTATTTTGAATACTGCTGCAAACAGCAATCTGGACTCCTGTGAGATAGAGCCGGGAAAAACAACCCAAATTAATGTTATGCTGCCGTCGTGGTTTGCAGAGTATGCACAACGGAACAAAGCGCGTCTTGTTCATATCTCCAGCGATATGGTTTTTGACGGGGTAAAGGGGATGTATAAAGAGAGCGATGAGGTTTCGCCTCTCTCCGTATATGGTCGTTCCAAAGTCGACTCAGAGGAGGCTGTTCTACAGCGTTGTCCTGGTGCTCTGATCGCCCGCAGCGCTCTTATATATGGACGAGCGCAATATGGCGGCTTTTCCTTCTCCATGTGGATTGATAAGAGGCTGCATCAGGGTGATCCGGTTCCTCTTTTTCACGATCAATTTCGGACTCCTGTTTTGGTCGATAACCTTGCTGCCGCACTCCTGGAGCTGGCGGATAACGATTACCAGGGTATTCTTCATCTCGGCGGTAGTGAACGATGCAATCGGTTGAGTTTCGGTTTGACACTGTGCGATGTTTTCAAGTATAACAGCGATCTCTTGCAATCCATCTCCATGCATGACACGGATTCTTTGGCTCAACGACCGGTTGATGTCTCTCTTAATATTTCACAGGCGCAACAGAGCCTTCGGACTGAACTCCTGGACGTAAGAGCGGGATTACAGCAAATCAAAAGAGGCGTCTGATCAATCCGTGATTTTCAGACAGCCGGCACCAGCCATAGCCTGTGTGGTAAATACGGCGTTATGAAAATTCGGATGTTTTTCCAGCAAATCAGGCCGATTCTTTCGCAAATAGCCTGCAAAATAGTCATCGAGAAGCCGAGTCATAAATTTTTCAGTCATGGAGCGCTGTACCAGGTGAACCGTACATCCTCCAAATCCGGCTCCGGTCAACCGGGCGCCGATTGCGCCATTTTTCCATGCAATGTCAACCAGTGCATTGAGTTCAGGGGTGCTGATTTCGAATTTTCGCCGGCAACTCTGGTGCGAGCCGTACATGAGAAGGCCGAAGCGTTCAGCATCTCCTTCAGCCAGCGCCCTGCATGCCCTGTTCACGCGCCGGGCTTCACTGATGACATGGTGATAGCGTTTCCAGCATTTAAAGCCTTCTGCCGGAGGCTGATCGATCCATTCATCAGGTATCGACCATTTTATCGCAATTTCTTCTTTTGAAAGGGAGAGGCGCCGGCTCAGGGTTTTCCAATCCAGAGAAGCCGGTAAAAGCGCCTGCCCGACTATTTTTTGATATTGTTTTTTATTCAGAGGCAGGTGGTCATAGTCAATATCTGCCAGCCGTTGTGGGTGTTTTAAGGAAACCCCGGCTCTGCAGAGTTCCGCGGCGATCAATGCGGTTGCCAGCCTGCATTCAACCGGCCGGCGGTTGTATTCCCGTCTTGCTTGCTCTGTTTTAGGGGCATCCAGGAGGGAATGACAAATAACAACCCTGTAATCCGTCGGCATGGGAACAGCTTTATAGCGCAGGGGGAAAAAATTTATTTTTAAGGCGTGATTTTTTTGTCCCAGAAGTGAAATCGCCTGATCCATGCCGCCACCGGCGGTGCCGACAAAATGTTCGGCTTTTGCCAGTCTCCGGGCCAGGTCCGTATCTTCGATTTGAATCGCATTTATTTTCATAAACATGAGGGCTGCGCCAACCACGAGGGCAGAGGAAGAGGACAAACCGGCGGCAGATGGAATGGTACCATCGGTCCATGCTGTAAATCCCGTGGCCGCGGGCACAGTTTTTATCAGTTCATTGATGGCCGCTTTAACATAGTTGCTCCATGCTCCGGCTCTGTCGGCTTTGAGCGGTTTATCAAGTGAAAAGGTAAAGGAGGGAAAACGATTATCGCTGTTATGAACGGTGATTGCACGGTCTGACCGTTTTACGCCCACTAAAACGATATCCCGGTTTATGGCCATGGGCAGAACCGGATATCCATTGTAATCGGTGTGTTCACCGATAAGATTGACCCTTCCGGGCGCCCGCACAATATAGCGGTCACCATCAGGAATACGCCGGCTCTGCTTAATTAAATCAGAGTAGCGATCGCGTTGTTGCACCAGTCCGGTTTCATAAATGGATTGTAAAAAATGTAAAAGTGATGTTATGTTCATCATCTATTCCGTTTGAACCAAATAGTTGGCTGCGGTGGAAATGTTTCACCTTTTTTTTCTGTTAATATAACCATAATAAATGGTTTGCAAAATTAAAAAATTTTAATAATTTAATGTACATTAAGGAGGTTAATATGAAACAGGTCTCTTTTAAAGAGGCAATGCAATATTGGAGCAAACCCGAACGAATCGTTTTGGTCACCAGCTGTGATGAGGAGGGCAATCCTTTTGTCATGACAGCCGGCTGGAAAATGCGCGCCTCGTTTAAGCCGCCGATGTTGGCAATAGCAGTGGGTAAAAACCGGACAACACATCAGAATATCTCTGCAACCGGCGAGTTTGTCGTTGCTGTACCCGGTGCAGATCTGGCAAAAGAGGCACTTGACTGTGGTATGCCTTCCAGCAATGATCAGGACCGTTTTGAGCTTTGCGGATTCAGCAAAAAGCCGGGATCGTTCGTCAAAGCGCCTCTGATTGAAAAATGTATAGCCAGCTTTGAATGCAAGCTTTCCGGTCAGGTGGAGAGTGGCGATCACACCGTCTTTGTTGGAGAAGTTAAGGCTGCCTGGCTCAACGAAAATCCCAAAAAACCGCTGCTGATCGTTGGCGAAGAAAAAGGATACGAGGTCCTTGCTATTGAGGGCCCTTACCGGCTAGGTATTGTAAATACATGATATAATTCTCACTTATATTGAGAATTTTTATGGCTCTGAGATGGTACGGGCGCGCCTGTTGACATAATGTCGTCGATATGCAAATCGCTGGCTGGGATGAAGAACTTTTATGCGCTTTTGAAACGGAATCCTATGTCAGTTGCTTGTGCAAAGCAACTAAGCAATCAGCTGTTGTTTATGTACAATCTCGTGCTGGTTTATAGTATTACGGCAGGCAGGTAGGGAAAAGGCATGCCGGCCTGAAGGTCAGCGATGTCTTACGGGAACGCCTTGATTTATATCATCAGAAAAATATCGTTGCAGTCGTATATTATCGCTTGATATTCACCGAGGGGGCATATATCAATTATCCAGACCGGCGAATGATTCGAGCCAATGACGAAGAAATAGGGATATATCATTTCGCTGGATCACCGGGTAAACCCTGAAACAAGGGTGGATATTTGCCATTTTTTAGTCGAGCAGGTAAAAAGAAAATCAGGGATATAATGCATATGCCGGTCACAAACAGGAAACAAGGTCAGAATAACGAGTCTCCCGGTACCATACGTGACCTCGTCTACCAGGAAATCGAACGCACAGGTGGTATATTCCGGCTGGCTCCCGCCTGGGTCGGACGTCCCGGCATTATTTTGCCGGGCAATCGACTGAAATTGCTCGATATTTATATGAGCAAGGATATTGCCGTCAATGAACGCTGGCTCGCCTCGACGACGTTTGCAGACAACGGCATCTACAATAAAATGGCTCCTGCGGATCACGGATTAAGCTATTTGATTATCGGAGAATACAAGATCAAATTGAGGGACGCTATTGAGGAATGCCGTGAGGCGTTGCTGGGTGATGACGGCAAATGGGATGTGCTGGCGAAATTTTTCGATAATCGCAACCGAATACCGCACCATTTGCATCCCTGTGACCAACATTGTAAAAGCGGTTTAAGCGGAAAACCCGAATCCTATCATTTCCCGGAAATTTTAAATTTGAACACCAATGAATTTCCGTTCACGGCCGCCGGCAGACATGCCGGAATCGATGATGAGAAGATACTCGAATATTTGCGCCATTACTTTAAGGGGGATAATCGTTTGACCGAATTATCCCCTGCTTATCAGCTCATTCCCGGTACCGGTTTTTTTATGCCGCCGTGTACATTGCATGCACCCGGTTCCCTGGTTACCTATGAACTCCAGGTGGCCTCTGACGTAACCTGTATTCCGGAATCTCGGGTCAATGACCTGGTGATGCCCTCCGATTTGCTCGATCGAGACATACCGGTTTCGGTTCAGTGTGATGGCGTTGATAGTGTTAGCGAGTATATCCTCAGCATGATTCGTTGTTCCAATGGTGGTAATTCTGATGATTTTTACCATCAATATTTTCGTCCGCCGGTTAAACGCATTGAATCGGAGAATGGTGAACAGGCATTCGTTATTTACCGGTGCGGCAAGGCATCGGAGGCCGTCAATCCGGATCTTTATAGCGCCAAACGTACAATCGTCAATAGCGGTGCCCGATTCGGGTTGTCGGAAAAACGCGCCTTTGGTGCAATTGTTTTGGGGGGGCATGGCACCATCGGTCAGCCGGGGAAAGAAGCGATACCTCTGGAATCCGTCTCCATGTTTCCGTCGCGGAAGAGTGTGGGCGGAGATGAAATTTTTGTTGCCGCTACAGCGGCAGATCACCTAACAGTACAATGCAACAGCCTGGAAAATTTATTGTTTTATCAACACTTTGGATCAGATTCAAACCCGGAGGCTTGTTCACTGGAGAGACCTCCCTTTAACAGATTTTCAAATGAATTGCATGGAGAATTGGGATACTAACATGGATTTACACACCATTGCCGGCAGCGGTTTTTTATTGCCCGTTTTGATCTTTGTAGCCAGGATTATCGATGTAAGCATCGGCACGATTCGGATTATTTTCATATCCCGAAATATGAAATACCTCGCCTCTCTGTTTGGTTTTTTTGAAATTTTGATCTGGCTTTACGCTATCGGCCGGATTATGCAGAATATCAGCAATCCGTTTACGTATATCGCCTATGCCGGAGGATTTGCAATGGGCAATCTTGTCGGCATGGTTATTGAGAACAAGCTGGCGCTGGGCGTGGTTGCTGTTCGCGTTATCACCAATCAGGAAACCATTCATCTGGCAGAGCGGTTGCGCAAGATCGGTTATACCATCACCACGGTAAACGGGCAGGGAAATCGCGGCGCAGTCAAAATTGTTTTTGCAATTGTTAAGCGAAAAAGTATATCGTCGTTTATCAATGTGGTTAAGAAATACAATCCCAAAGCCTTCTATACCATCGAGAACGTCGGCGTTGTCGCTGAGAGTGATATTCCGCAGTTGCGGCAGGAAACCCGGTTATTTAATTTTTTAATATCCAAAAAGAACTAACAATAATACATTTGTTGATCATCGGTATTTCCATTGATGCAACGGGAACGGGTCTGCCGGAGATGGCAACATCACTGGTTGCTGTCTGTAAAGGTGAAAATGATATCGCTGTAGGAAATAGTAATGATTCCAAAACATAATGGCTTGTGATACATGACGATCAAAGAGTATCAAAGAGATGTCGATAAATGGATTCAAACAGTTGGTGTGAGATATTTTTCTGAATTGACCAATTTGGCACAGCTGGTTGAAGAAGTTGGAGAGCTTGCCCGTATCATGTCCCGGACGTATGGTGAGCAAAGTTTTAAAGCCTCTGATAAAGGGGCAACGCTTGAAGATGAATTGGCGGATATTATCTGGGTGGTGACCTGTATTGCCAATCAAACCGGAGTTGATCTTGCCGGTGCTTTGCAGAGAAATATCGAAAAAAAAAGCAAACGCGATGATCGACGCCACCGTGAGAACAAAAAATTGTACAGGGATGAATAGTTGTCGGTTTTCCGGTTTTTTGCCGGAATAACGACGATTTTTCTCGTTGCCCCGCGACTGATGATGACGGGATTTTCCTGCTATCGGATTACCAGGAGACCTCCGCTTGTCTTGTTTTTCATGATGTGAACGAAATCTCCCAATCGACATTCGGCTTGCATTAATTAATGCGTCACCCCACACCCCGTGGCTATTGCGACGATTTTTACATCGGCATCGACCTCAGCATTATCCGGAGTGATATTTTCGCAGACTTTTTCGGTTGTAATGGTTATTTTCTTTGCAACGGTTCGGCTTTGGTAAGCATGATATCGTTAAAGGTTCGTTTTATGCTACCGCCTTCGATGCCGCTGCGATTGATCATAAACCGGGTACCGATGATAAATCCCACTTTTTTCCCATTTTTTTTATTTTTTTCAGGTCGTCTTTGGGAATGGAAAATTCCTGGTTGTCGACAAAATCATACAATGCCATAACCAATGGGTTAATAATGACATGATCCCAATAAATCCAGAGCAGAGGTGGTAAGCGTAATCTTCTCAGGTAGAGGGTCATCGTGCTTAAATTTCTGATATAGATGATTTTTTTAAATGTTTCATGACATAAAAGAATAAAGTCGATCATTTTTTTGTCATAAAGTGAGCGGAGAACCAAATCTGCACTGATTCCGCTTTTAAATATTTCTATAACCGCGATCGTATTGAGTTCGTTCCAGGGCGATGATCGTTTGATAAAAGTCAGGTTTTGCCGCTTGCTCCATCCTCCCGTCTGGCACCAGACCGAAATCCCGGTAAAATTGGCTGTATGCTTAAGCTGCCGGAAATAATTTTCATATTGCCAGCCGACATAATAGGGCAGCATTCCAAAGCCTTCGCGCTCGCGTCGGGTTTGTAATTCCAAAATATATTTATGCGGACAATTCATAATCAGAGGGTTCAGGTCGAGCTGATCAAAAAAATCAAAAGTGACCATATGGGCGAGGTCATCCGGAGTACAATGAAATTATTATCTTGTATCCTTTTACCTGATAAAAGAAATTGAAAAATTTTCAGTTATTCCTTGATTATTTATACAAACTTTATTATTCATTATAATTACCATCATTTATATTTTAATAATGCCGGCCGGGATGAACAACTAATATAGGGAGAGGCAGACTATGGAAGAGAAAAAGGGATTAAAAGAGTTCGCCGAGGAAAATCCGACATGGTTATTCTGGGCTTGCTTTATCGCTCTGGTCGCAACCTCGTTTGGATTTATTATTCGAACGCAGATTATCGGTGACTGGGGGATACAATTCAATCTCAGCGAAACGCAAAAGGGTGAATTGCTCGGCGTTGGATTGTGGCCCTTCGCCATTACCATTATCCTTTTCAGCTTTATCGTCGATAAAATCGGTTACGGCAGGTCCATGATATTCGCGTTTGTATGCCATATCATTTCCGCTGTTTTGACGATCTTTGCCAATGGATACTGGATGCTCTATATCGGAACGTTTATCGTCGCGCTGGGAAACGGAACGGTTGAAGCGGTAATCAATCCGGTTGTCGCGACTGTTTTTCACAGGGATAAAACCAAGTGGCTCAATATTTTGCATGCCGGCTGGCCGGGAGGATTGGTTCTGGGCGGATTGATCACCCTGGTCATGGGACCGGGGGTGGACTGGCGCTGGAAAGTCGCACTTATTTTTATTCCTGCAGTTGTTTACGGCCTCATGATGTTGAGAACCAAATTTCCTGTCCATGAACGCGTTAAAGCCGGTATTTCCTATAAAGCAATGTTGCAGGAAGCCGGTGTTCTCGGAGCCGCAATTATCACCATCATGATTATTCGCGAACTCGGGCGCGTATTTCAAATGTCCCTGACGCTGCAAATTATTATCGCCGCTGTCCTGGTTCTCGGTTACGGACTGTATGTCCGTACCCTGGGCAGGCCGCTTTTTGTTATTCTGTTGCTCATCATGATTCCGCTGGCCACCACCGAACTCGGAACCGATAGCTGGATCACCGACTTGGTAAAACCGATCATGACGGATATAGGTCTGCAGGCCGGCTGGGTTTTGGTCTATACCTCCTTTATCATGATGGTTGTTCGCTTTGCTGCCGGTCCGATCGTTCACAGATTGACTCCCCTGGGCACCCTGGCGGTTTGTTCTCTTATTGCTATTGTCGGCCTGGTAACCCTTTCAAAAACCGCTGGTATCATGGTTTTCGTCGCAGCCACCATCTATGGATTTGGCAAATCCCTGTTCTGGCCAACCATGCTCGGTATCGTTGCGGAACGCTTCCCCAAGGGAGGCGCCCTGACCATCAACACCATTGCCGGCTTTGGCATGCTCACTGTCGGCGTTATTGGTGCCGCTTTCCTGGGAAATATTCAGGATAATCAGATCGATCAGGAATTGCGCACAAAAAATCCCGTTTTGCACCAACGTATCGTCGATGCGCCCAAAGTCAGCGTCTTTGGAGAATACCAACCTCTGGATCACGAAAAAATCGAGGCGTTGCCACCGGAAAAACAGCACAAAGTGGAAGCCATTGTCAACTCTGCTAAAAAGAACGCCCTGCAGACTGTGGCTCTTTTCCCCGCCATTATGCTGGTTTGTTATCTGATACTCATTCTTTATTTTCGCTCCAAAGGCGGATACAAACCGATTTCATTAACCGAGAGCGGATGAGCCCTTTGGTTCTGTCAGGTAAAGTGCGGGATACATTGAAAATATCGGTTATGGATGATCGATATTAAATGAAGAATGGAATTATCTCGTAAGATTAATGCTGACTTGTTTAAGGATAATCGAAACCGCAGAGATCGCTGAACGCTGAGAGAAAGAGAACAATAAGTCGATAGAAAGAATATGACAAGTAAATTTGTGATATCATTTTTCTATTGTTATGATTTTATCCCGGGAAAAGAAAATTTCCGGTAAAATGCATAAAAAAACGAAATGAATTCAGGCTCGGCGATTTCTCTGCGGTTTGGAATTGTTAATAACCCCAACAAAGTCGTACTCATAATAGGTTTGATACATCCTCGCTTTTTCCGGCATGATCGCAGGCCCACTGGAATAGAGTGCAATTCTCTTTTTTACTCCTTCATTTATCAAATAAATCCATTTGCAGCGCAACTTTTTTTATAAATGACTTGATTTTTTAACAAAAATATGATATATATTATTGTATGTTGTATGACAACATACAATGTAGAGACTTTATTATGAGCAGGAGGGTTTATGCGGTTTTTGGCTATTGCAATTTTAACTTTATTCCTGAGCGTTTATGCTCTCGAGTTCCCGGAGCAGCGGAGCAAAGAAGTACATCTTTTCCCGGAACCACCGGATCAACACACCGCCCGAATTAATCCGCCCGGATTTTCCTGGCTAACCATGGAATCGGTTGATGCTTATCGTTTTATACTCAAATCCAAAGAGAGCGGCAAGACAATTATTAATGAGTTAATTCAAAATGATAATGTATTTGTGCCGTCACAAATTCTGGAGCCTGGAGAATATCAATGGTTGGTAGAGGCTCTGAATTCGGAAGGCAATGTTGTGGCGACACGACGGCCTTATGAACTTACGGTTCCTGCCGGCTTGATCAAACAACCGAAACCAGATATCGTTAATCTTATCGATACGTTGCCGGAAAACCATCCCCGTTTGATCTTTGTAGATCAATCTTTGCCCGATTTCCGGGCTACATTGCAAACCACACGCAGGAAAGCCTGGAGGCGACTCAAAGCCACGGCAGATGCCAATCTGGATATACCGGCTCCTGCACCACCAACCTATGATCAGTATGATATCGACACTCAATATGCAATGCGACGCCTGGCGTATCAGGAGTATTATCGCAATGTCCGTCCGGTTATTGACGAAGCCTTGCAGGCATTGAGCCTGGCCTGGTTGATGACGGAGGACAAAAAATATGCTATTGCCGCCAAACGCATTTTACTGCGGATTGCCTCCTGGGATCCTTTTGGTATCACTTCGAGTCAGCACGGTGGATTTGATGAAGTCGGATTGAGTTTGGCACGGTGTACACATCGCGCTTATGACTGGCTTTATACTTTTTTGAGTGAAGAAGAGCGCGAATTTGTTCGGAAAAACTGTATCCAGCGGGCGAGGGATACCTTTGAGCGCGTGGGTATTAAAAGACCTTTTCATCAGCGTCCCGGTTCCAGCCATGATGGCCGGTTGATCGGGTATTTGGGAGAACAGGCGCTGGTATTGGCCGATGAAGCCCCGGATGAAGAGGTACGGGAATGGCTCGATTATTCTCTGGAAGCCTTTATGACCGTTTACCCGCACTGGGGCAGTTACGACGGCGGCTGGGCAGAGGGAATGGACTATGGGCCCCGTTACAGCATGTTCATCACTCCCTGGATCGAAGCTTTAGGCGCGGTTTCTCAGGTAGATTTATGGCAACGGCCCTTTTTTCGCAATATTCGTCATTTTTTTACCTACTGTATGCGTCCAAATGCCGAGCAAAAACCATTTGGTGACGGCGCTGAAATTGGACTCGATGTTCCCAGCAGACGAACAGTGGCTCTGTGGGCCTATCTCAATCTGCATGCGGAGCGCTTTGATGATCCGGTCTCTGCCTGGTGGGCGGATCAGTTGCTTTTGCCGGAGAGATATTACTATTATCCGGTGATTCCGATGGTGCCACAGCTGACTGAAAATATTCCTGTACCGAAATTGAGCGCCACCGCGAAATACTTTAGCGATGTCGGTTGGGTTGCCATGCATTCCGATTTTTCGGATTTGCAAAATGATATATTCATGTTGTTTAAAAGCAGTCCCTATGCCAGTATCAGCCATAGTCATGCCAATCAGAACGCCTTTCATATTTCGGTTGGCGGGCGGGCTCTGGCAATTGCGTCGGGATATTATGGCCCGGTTTACGGCATGCCGCATCACGCAAACTGGACGCGGGCGACCAAAGCCAATAACGCCATTTTGGTTAATGGTAAAGGCCAGACCATAAGAGATTTTACCGCTACCGGAGATATTGTTGATTTTAATCATCAGCCCTTGACCACCTATGTTTGTGGCGATGCCACGGCATCCTACAAAGGGTTGCTGGAGAAATGCGTCCGGCATGTTGTTTTTGTACGTCCCGGTGTTTTTGTTATGCTTGACGATCTGAAAGCACCAAAACCCTCTACATTTCAGTGGTTGTTGCACACCCTGGAACCGATGGAAGTGGATTCGGACAATCAGGAAATTCTCAGCCGGCGTAAAGGTGCCTGGCTCAAGGTCCGTTTATTTAATTCACTTGGTATACCCATGTCGATGGTGCAAAGCGATACCTTTGATACGCCTTATTTGCAGGGTGTGCCGGCGGATTTTGAGGGGCAATTAACGGATTATTGGCATGAAACCTATAACAAAGAGATCGTACCTCATTATCACCTGCAGGCCGGCAGCGATTCCCTTTCATCGGACATTCGAATTGCCGCTTTTATGGTTGCCGGCGGCTCTAAAGCGGAGGCAGAGTGCGAATTTTTCTCGCCAAAAGGGTGGAGAGGGATGGAATATCAGTATCAGAATGGCCGTGCCCGGGTGTGGGCCAGGGTGGGTACCGGTCCCATACCCCCAAGTTTAAGGGCATTTGAGAGTGAGATTTCCGATGAGACGCTGGTAATTGGTCTTTGGTTGCCCAGGGAAGGCGACCCTGAACTGATCACCGGAACCGGTTATCCATAGGCTAAAAATTCGGGCAGCAGCGGGGTCTTGCGGCTTGTATTGTCAGGTTGTTATCAATATCGTTCGAATGCATGGGAAAGCGATCTTTTTATGCATTTATACTTTTAGTTTTTGTGCCAAAAAGAATAAATGCTTACCTCCCAGCCATTCGGGATGACCGTATGAAGTCATTTCCATTTCCTTCAAAGCTTCCCACTCATCTGTACTGATGCTGTCGTCTTTGAGCGTAAACGATGATGTGGAGCCTCTCCAGATAATTCTGCAATTTTGTTTTTTGAGAATCTCGGTCACTTCCTGAACCGTATAGAGATGTGTTTCAGGCCCCATGACGCACCGGGTTTTACCGGTCCGGTAAATATCCAGAGCCTCTTTAACGTTATTTTGAGATAATTTGCTCTGGATATAGCCGTATTTGGAATTACATCCGACAAATAAATGACCATGTGGTTTAATGACTCGAATCAGTTCATCAAAAGCCTGGAACCGCATATCAAGGACATAGGAAACAGGATCCCCCAGACACACCACCAAATCAAAAGATTCGTCCGGAAACATCAGATCAACTACATTTCCACGAACGAGATGAATGTTATCTATTGATTCAGTATTCTTTTTGGCATGATCGAGTATGGGGGGGGTAATATCCATGAGGTAAACCGCTTTACATTGTTTTGCCATGTATGCGGCATTGATGCCGGCCCCGCCTCCGGCGTCCAGAACGATATCCCCGACATTGATTACATTCTGTAAAAAGTGCCGGGGTATTTCGACCCGCAACGACCTTTCGCTTTCGGACTCATTTTCCAGATCTGCGCGCTTGCTGTATGCATTGACGATGGAACCGGCATTATAGTCCATGCAGCCTTGCCTCTTATGCTCTTGTATGAATTGCAGTCGCGTATTGTTGAATTGTGTTAGGAAAGAATTTCCACCAATTCGACCTCAAAAACGAGATCTTTTCCGGCGAGTTCGTGATTCCCGTCTATGGTGATGTCGTCTTCTGAAACATCAACGACCTTGACGACAAATGTTTGCCCATCCGGGGTTTGCGATTGCAGCCGCATTCCCACTTTGGGTTCGAGGTTTTCAGGCAGTTTTTCCTTTGGGATTTTACCAACGAGCTGTTCCTGTATTTCTCCATAACCTTCTTCCGCCGGAATGTTGATCTCTGTGCTTTCCCCTTCTTTCAATCCAATGACGCCTTTTTCAAAGCCGGGGATAAGCTGGCCTTCACCAATGGTAAACTCCAGAGGGGTTTTACCTACAGATGTATCGAATGTCGTGCCGTCTTCGAGGTTACCTGTATACTGAACTTTGACTTGTTGTACTTTTTCTGGCGTGTTCATAATTTCTCCTTTTGTTGATTCGGGGTCTAGTTTGAATTCACCACAAACATTTCAACT
>CAZMUU010000007.1:0-4797 GCA_964569215.1 uncultured Cytophagia bacterium | reverse complement strand
TTTCAACTCAACCGAAATCAAGGAGAAATATAATGCAATGAAAACAGAAATTGCCGCCTCGTCCACAGGACTGTTGCGTTGAGCCGACCGTTTTGTCTTGTTTTTCGGTGATTCACTCTGCATTGAATTTACACCGATTCTTTGCAGGTTAAATGTACGAAAAATTTTTCATTTAAAAAAGCCCTGACCGGTCTGTTTCCTGTTCTATACTGCAGGAGGAACTTTTTTCCGGTCTGAGATTTAATTGTGTCTTTGCCTTTTGAGTGATTTGTACAAAACCACTATAGGTTTCAACGCATTACCGGCACTGATGTTTCTCGCAAAACTCTTAACTTCGCATGTCAATGAATTTGCAGATGCAACAGGGGAGAATTTAACCATCAACGTGATGTGATTTCCTCCAGGTGGTGCCGGATTTGACGTATTGAAAAACATTTGGCGATATAGCCATCCATTGCTTTGATGCTCTTCTCATGGTCTTCCGCGGTAAATGCTGCTGTACAGCTTTTTGCCAGGGTAACCAAAAAATCGCGCTGATAGGCATCCACAGCTGTTTCTCTGATGCACCAGGTGGTGGTAATGCCGGCCAGTATAATCTCGGTAGTCCCAAGTGCGGCAAGCTGCTCATCGAGCTTTGTTCTAAAAAAGGCGGAAAATCGCTTCTTGGTAATAACGGTATCGGACGCATCCATATGCAATTCCGGCAAAAAGTTGGCCCCGGTAGTTCCTTTTATTGTATATTTTTTGCATTGTCTCCGCATATGCAAAAAAGCATCCGAAAGATCCGGTTCGAACTCTTGTCTAACCCATATGACGGGAAGTTGAAATTCCCTCGCCAGAGATACCAGGTCGTTGATGTTTCTTGTCAGGCTCTCTCTTTGCCGGGGAATATTGCTATGCGGCCAAAGCGCCCGATCAAAAAAGTCTATTAACAGATCGACTATGATCAGCGCACTGCTATCCTTGGCTGCTATATCAGGCATATATTCCTCCTTTTATGAGGGATTTTCGCTTATAAGGGGGGTGTAACCGGTGTTTCCAGAGGTGAAAAATCAGAGTCTTTGCTATCTGCAATGTAATCAATTTTTTGTGAAAATAAAAATGCTTTCTCGAATAGAGTAAAGAATTCGCCGTGTCTGACCAAAAAAAATCTTCACATCGGCAAATCGGCGATATTATACATTTAATCATTTGTTTTTAAGCTGATTTATGTTTTATTATAAAGAGTCCTTTTTTGAGGAGAAATTCTATGAATCAAAAATTAGCAAGAAGGAAAAAGATGATTATTCGATATTTTTTTATTCTGGCCTTGCTGCTTACACCGTTAACCCATGCAAATGAAAACCGCGTGTTGAGCGAGATCGCCAAATTAGAGGATGAGCCTGCGGTACAGGCATCCGTACGAGTAGAACGCGGCGGTCCCCGGCTGTTTATCAATGAAGAGGAAACCTATCCCCTGTTTGCCTGGAGTTTTAGATTGCTGGATTACACACCGCAGTTTCGTCAGGCAGGAATAGATATTATTTATCCGATACTTCACATCAGTGATGGCTGGCTATCCGAGAATCGCTATGACTGGTCACAATTCGATAAATTTTTCGATTCGCTGTTAAACCTTCACCCGGAAGCCTGTTTTTTACCCCGACTCCTGCTTTATGCGCCGGACTGGTGGAAAGAAAAGCATCCGGATGCACTGGTTACCTCTCTCTTGCCCTTTGATGAATCAATGAATATCACCACCGACAGCTTGTTGATCGGTGAAGGGGGGCAGCGATGGTGGCGCAATGATCCACAATCGGTCTCATTTGCGTCATCCTTTTGGAAAAATGAAATGACCGGGATGCTAAAGCAATTCTTAGACTATTATGAACATTCTCCTCTAAAAAGTCGCATCATAGGCTATCATTTTGGTTCTGGTACGACAGGAGGGGAATGGCATTACTTTCATTCATGGTTTCTTCCGGACACCTCACCGGCAATGCAGGACTATATGGCTTACATTCCGGACCTTCAGAGCAGAGTACACACAGATTATGGATTGTTCCGCGATCCACTGAAACAACCCCGTGTAATCGACTTTTACAAGCGGCTGCATCTATTAACCGCCGACCTGATCTGTCATTATGCCGAGGTCATCAAAGATGCCACCCAAAATCGTTTGCTCTGTGGTGTCTTTTATAATTATCTGCTCGAGAATGTTTTTATTCAGGAAGGAGGGCATCTTGCGCCGCGACCGGTCCTGGAATCTCCTCATATCGATTTTATCGCTTCGCCGTACACTTATCAATCCTCTAACCGAAAAGGTGCTGCCAGGGGGGAGACAGATGTTTATGACCAGGCCGGGAACTGGCTGGGCAGGGGACGTGGCCTGGCCGGTGACGGTGGTTATCGTCTTTTGCTTACCTCTATTAAACGACACGGTAAATTGCCCTTTGTTGAACTCGATCCGGCCACATTTGTCGATAAAGGCAGAGATATGGACTATGCCGGCAGCGGCATTAATACGGTAGAAGGTTCTTTAATGATGATGCAGCGCGATCTGGGACAAATGTTTGTAACCGGAAGTGGCGGGTGGCTTTGCGATATTGGTGCGGTTAAGGGAGAGGGATGGTATGCTCCTCCGATAGTTGTGAACGAGATCAATAAATGGATGGAACTGGGCGAAAAACGCGCCCGGTTGGATGTGTCCAGCGTTTCAGATGTTGCTGCGGTTTATGATGCCAAGAGTTTTTTTGTCACCAAACACTGGTATGCTGAAAAACCCTGGGAAAAGGGAGCCGGGTATCAGGATTTTTTTGAATACTGGTTCTGTGATTCCCAGGCGCGGGCATTTCACCGCCTTGGCGCCCCCATGGATTTTTTGTACCGGTTCGATCTCAATGCCGGCGATATGGAAAAATATAAATTGTTTTTTATGGTGAATCTTTTCTATCTGGATGCATCGGAAATTAGAACGTTGCGAAATTTGCTAAAAGATAGCGGCGTGACCGTGGTTTGGTATTACGCCCCGGGATTTGTTTCACCGGAAAGTCTCGATCCGAAGGCGATGCAGAGATTGAGCGGATTTCAGTTTGATATTCTTGAAGAGCCGGGCCCCATGCTGATTCAATGTAATTTGCCCCGAAAAGGTGACAATATAGAGCTGATGTTCGGTACCCGATCCAGAGAACGGTTTCCCCGTTTTGTTGTAAAGGATAAAAACGCAGAGATACTCGGTCGCTGGAGTGATAACGGTTTGCCTGCTTTTGCCCGCAAACGGCTGGATGGCTACACCTCCGTTTATGTCGGCACAGCACCGCTTCCCGTACCGGTGTTGCGCTGGTTGTGCTCGCAATCCGGCACAACATTGTGGAGCACTGAGGGTGATATTGTACGGGCCGGCGAAGATGCCGTTATGCTGGTGGCCACGTCCGACGGCAAGCGACGGTTGGATATGCACAAACCTCTGGTTCGGGTCGGTGGACAGAAGATGGGAAAGAGCCTGGAACTGGATATGAAAAAAGGAGAGGTCGGCATTTTTATCACAGAGTGATGCCAGGCATCAAATTCGAATATAATTTTTTTTGAGTGCGGGTATCCAGCCTGACACGAGCTGATAGATCGCAAACAATTCCCAGGAAAACGCGATATAGCCCAGGTAACCGAGCAGGGGCATCTCAAAGATACGGTAAAAATCCACAAAAAGAGGCCGATATAACCGTATAGCGGCCATTTTTGAGTTTTTTGCAGGTCATTATTCAAAATCAGGGTTTCTCTGTTTTTTGAGAATTCATCTGCTACTGATTTGGCGTTGCTATGGCGACCCAACCTCCACCGGGTGCGAGTTTGATGTTGAGCGTGTCGGTTGCGAACAGCTGTCGCCGGATCCTGTTGTAATCCTCGGCAAAACGATCGGCATTAATTCCGTCTTTAAAAATGTCCACTGTATATTTTACTTTATCCAAAAACGAGAAATCCAGCGTAAATTCTCTGGCGCCCTCGTTCGTCATTGCCGCTATAAACCATTGATCACCATTTCTTCTGGCAAGAACGAGGTATTTCCCCACACTCGCCTCTAATACGCGGGTGTCATGCCAGACGGTTGGAATTCGGGTGATAAATTTTGTCGATTCCAGCTCTTGCAGATAATTGGATGGACTGTCCGCCATCATCTGCAACGGACTGTTATAAATGACGTACATGGCGATTTGGTGCGTGCGGGTTCCCATGCTCATCGGACGTGTGTAGATGGGACGGAAATTTCTCGGTTGCGCATTGACCATGGCGCCGGGAGTATAATCCATCGGGCCGGTGACCATGCGAATAAAGGGTATCATCAGATTATGTGTTGGGGTAATATCTCTGCTCCATTTATTTTGTTCCGATCCTTTTAAACCTTCCCGTGTAATTACATTGGGATAAGCGCGGCGTAACCCCGCGGGTTTATAGGAACCGTGGTAATCCACCAAAAGCTTTCTTTTCGCAGCTTTTGCGGCTATTTTCCAGTAGTAATTTACCATTTCCTGGTCATCGCGCTGCATAAAATCAACTTTTATTCCAGACACCCCCCATTTCTCGAACTGATCGAGGGCGACCTCGAGTTGGTCGTCCAGGGTTTTCCATATCACCCAGAGGATAATCCCTACATTCTTTTCCCTCCCATATTCCACAATCGCCTCCAGGTCAATGTCCGGGACGACATCGAGCAGATTTCCCAATTTGTACCAGCCTTCGTCCAGAATAATGTATTCGATACCGAATTTAGAGGCAAAATCGATATAATATTTATAGCTTTGCGTATTAATACCAGCCTGAAAG
>CAZMUU010000006.1:0-26435 GCA_964569215.1 uncultured Cytophagia bacterium | reverse complement strand
CTCGCGATGAGGTCATCAGTCTCAAGGGCAGGGTGAGGGCATTAATTAATAAGATAAAGATATCACATATTACTGTAGAAATCGAATATGGCGAGAGCGAGTGCAGTTCAGAGCACTCGCCCTAGCCGGAAAACAGTTTCGATGGCAATACTGTGGGGGATAAAACACCGACAGGCTTTTTTTTTTTTTTTTTTATTTTTGGGGAAAATCTTGCAAATCAATCAGTTGGGCAAATTTTTGCGGAATTTTAGTATTGTCAAAAAGGCCGACAAACCGTTGCCCCCCCGGACCATATGCAAACAGGGGTACCATTTCTGCAGTATGGGAACCGGATGTCCATCCTGCGATCAGATTACTTCCGTCGCGGTCGCCTTTGTTGACCGCCAGACCTCCGGTTTCGTGATCTGATGTGACGGTGACAAGCGTGCGTGTATCTTTTTTGGCAAAATCAAGCGCCACGGCGATGGCCTCATCGAATAACCGTGTTTGTCTCAATACCTCCTGAAAATCATTGTCGTGTGCGCCCCAATCGATTTGGCTACCCTCGACCATTAGAAAGAATCCGGTTTTACGGCCGGAAAGAACTTGGAGTGCTTTTTTTGTCATGTCGGCGAGGGATGGCTCTGGGTTCGTTGTTTTCATACTGACCGGGGCAAAAAGGCCTAGTAATTTGTTTCCCTGGCTGTTGAGCAGCTCTTCCCTGGTTTGAACGATATCATAGCCGTATTCCCGGGCTGTGCCGAGCACATCGAGTTCATCGGTTCTTTTGCTCAGGGGATGCGAAGACGGGAGAAAATATCCGAGCCCGCCGCCGAGCAATACGTCTACTTTATTTTCGATGAGCTGCCGTGCAATTTCATTCTGTTGATTGCGGCTCTCGACATGGGTTGCCATGGCGGCCGGGGTCGCATGGGTAACGGATGAGGTCGCCACCAGGCCTGTCGCCATGTTGTTTTCCTGACAGGCTTTTACGATATTTTTGACTCGAGTGCCATCCGGGGTTAATCCGATGACCCCGTTGTTGGTTTTATAACCGGTGGACATTGCCGTGCCGGATGCTGCAGAATCCGTAATCAAGCGGTTGGCGGAATGCGTTTTTACAAATCCGGTGTAGGGCATGGTATCCATTGTTAAGACGCTATCCGGCCCTACGGTAGCAATTCGGGTTGCAGAAATATGACCGGCGCCCATACCATCACCAATCATAAAGATGATATTTTTACAGTGGCTGGTTTCGAGATCCTTTTGTGATTTTTCAGTACAATTTGTGAGAATGAGGAATAAACATAAAATTAAAAGTTTTTTCATTTTTTCATCTCCAGCGTGTTTCCTGATCGAATATTATCGCGTTATTTATCTTTTTGGTCGAAGAGAGATACAACATTGGCCGGTTTTTGGACGGTTTTGCTGATTTTTTCTTTCTGTTGGGGCTTTTCCAAAGACTCGGGTGCTTTGACTCTTTCCAGCTGAACCGGTTTGCCGGCCATGGTAAACGGTGCGCCTCTTATCTGTTCGTCATCCACAATCCAGGTGGTTTTCACCAGAGGAAGTGTCAGAATGAGAAACTCCAGTCGCCACCAATCGGGTTTACGATCTGCAATGATGTTTTCAATGCGCAAAAAAAAGGCGGGCGTTTCATTGATAACGGCAAGCAGGACCTCACCTTCTTTAAACCTGTCGCCAAGCGGATGCTTCATTTTTGGGTCCTTTGTCATTCAAGTCTAAAAAATTCAATCCTTCTGTTTTGTGCTCTGCCCTCTTCAGTGGCATTGCCGGCTATGGGGTCTTTTTCGCCGTACCCAACGGCTTTGATCCGATAGCTGTCGATGCCCTTTTGCAGCAAATAATTTCTCACCGCTTTTGCTCTGGCGGTGGAGAGTTTTTGGTTATACACTTCATCGCCGGTTGAATCCGTATGTCCGCGGATTTCAATTTCAACTTCAGGGTTGGCATACAGAGATTCATACACGACATCGAGTACGGTGTAAGATTTCCGTGTCAATTCGGCACTATCGAGCTCAAACTGGATATCGCGCAGAATGATGCGTTCTCCTTTTCCGGTTATGGGTTTCGGTTTTTCATCCGGGCAGCCGTCATCGTCGCGATAGCCGTTATAGGTTTCCGGTTCATTTTTACATCGATCGATCAAATCAGGAATACCGTCTTCATCGTCATCAGAGTCAGGGACACCGTCATCGTCCTGGTAACCGTCAAAGTCTTCCGGCTGATCGGGAGCTCCGTCCTCGACGTCGGGTATGCCGTCCCAGTCATTGTCCGGATCCGGAACACCATCTTCATCCTCAAAACCATCAATATCCTCAGGCTCGAGAGGGGCTTTATCGACAATATCCGGAACCCCGTCCTGGTCATTGTCCGGGTCTGGAATACCGTCATCATCCCTGAATCCATCCATGTCCTCTGCGCGTAATGGATCACCGTCATCTCTATCCCGGATGCCGTCCCCATCGCTGTCGCGGGGACCGAGAAATTTGTATTCAAGCCCGATTATAGCGTTTAAAAGAGTGCTGTTGATGTCATTTGTGCCGATATTGTCTTCTCTTTGGTCGAAAAGATGGGTAAAGCGGAGTGACAGATTGATATTGAAATGATCGGAAAGCGGAACCGCGGCGCCGGATTTTATCGATAGTGTGGTATTGAGTGCCGGGCCGTCGTGAAGGCTGGATCCCGGAAATAATCCTTTTGTAAACAATCCGCCTTCTCCGGGGGTTCGGATATCCCAAACGAGCAAGCCGACTCCGGCTCCAATAAAAGGGGTGATTTTTCGCCATGGTTTTAGCTTGTAGGCAAACTCTATCGATTGCAACAACAACAGGGTCTGTAGGTCAAAGGCCGGATCGGCGTTAAAATAGCTGTTTCCCGCCCGCGGTTTGACCCGTCCATATGAAAGATTATAGGTGATAAATGCCTGCTTATGTATATAATAGGAAAGATGCATCGCTGAAGCCGGTCCAACTGTCGATCCTTTTTCTCCTCCTGCCAGGCGGATTGCCGACAGATCGACGCCGACACTATACCGAACCGGTATACTATCCGCCTTTGCCGTAAAGGCGCAAGATAAAAGGATCAACATCATACAGCGATTTAATCGTAATCGCATCGATGCTTTCTCCTGCAAAAGTTGGTTGTGTTTCTAAATATTCTAATCATAATCTGTATAATAATCAAGGCATTTTATTGCAAAAAGACTTGCAAAAATGATTTTGAATTCGTAAAATTAATGCAGATAGATCCCTTTAAGCTGACCCTGCGAGGCGGCAAGGGAATAGAGGAAGGCCTTCTCCGCCGCGTTGCAGGGAAGGATTTTTTTTATCAAAAAGTGAGTAAAGCATGGAATCATTGAAAATCAAGGCCCAGGTGATTGATCACGATGATCTCAGACGAATCATTACCCGGTTGGCGCATGAGATGATCGAGCGAAACAAGGGTACGGAACGCATGCTGGTTGTCGGTATTCGGACCCGGGGCGCGGTTTTAGCCGAGCGAATTGTAAAAACGATTAAAAAGATCGAAGGCAAGGCTGTGCCTTTGGGCATTCTCGATATTACTCTTTACCGGGATGATTTTCGCAAACGGTTACGTCAGCCAAAAGTTCAGATATCCGATATTCCGTTTGAAATCGACGACAAGGATGTACTTTTGGTTGATGATGTATTGTTTACCGGCAGAACCTCACGCGCCGCCCTGGACGCCTTGATGGATTTTGGCCGTCCCTCCAGTGTTCAACTCATTGTATTGGTCGATCGCGGTCACCGGGAGCTGCCGATCCGTGCGGATTATGTCGGGAAAAGCATTCCCACCTCAATCGGTGAGGAGGTACAGGTCCGGCTTTTGGAAACCGATGGCGAGGATTGTGTATTATTGGTCGAAGCACCCAAAGAGGAGGCATAGTCATGGGGTTGCAAAGCAGACATTTGCTTGGACTGGAAGGGGTAAGTAAAGATGATGTTCATCTCATACTCGACAATGCAGTATCTTTTAAAGAGATCCTGAAACGTCCTATTCCCAAAGTCCCGACATTGCGGGGAAAAACGGTATTGAATCTTTTTTATGAGGCGTCCACCAGGACCCGGATTTCTTTTGAATTGGCCGAGAAGCGTCTCTCCGCTGATACGGTTAATTTTTCCAAAACCGGCAGCTCGGTTGCCAAGGGAGAAACGCTTAAAGACACCATCCGCAACATCGAAGCGATGAATATCGATATGGTGGTTGTGCGGCACGCCGCCGCCGGTGTTCCCTTGTTCTTGACAAAGTGCGTGGATGCTGCAATTATCAATGCCGGAGACGGCATGCATGAACATCCCACCCAGGCATTACTGGATATGATGACGCTGCGGGAAAAATATGGCAAGCTTGAAGGACTGAAAGTGGCAATCCTGGGAGATGTGGCGCACAGTAGAGTGGCTCGTTCAAATATTTTCGGGTTATTAACCATGGGTGCCGAGGTGATGGTTTGCGGACCAAAAACTCTGATGCCCTATGGGATAGAGGATATGGGGGTGGAGGTTTCTTATTCCATCGATGAGGCCCTGGAATGGGCTGATGTTATTAATATCTTGCGTATCCAACTGGAGCGGCAGGGTAAGGGGCTTTTTCCCTCAATACGGGAATATCATAACGAGTTTGGCGTAACCAAAAAGCGATTGGAAAAACTGGACAAGGTCATAACCATTATGCATCCCGGTCCGATTAACCGGGGCGTGGAGCTTGATAGCGATATAGCGGATTCGGAGAATTCGGTTATTCTCGGTCAGGTGACCAACGGTGTCGCTGTACGGATGGCTGTATTGTATTTATTGAGCGGTAACGAGGGCGGGGAAGAGTCCTCCCGAGGCGACTGACTTAAAGAGAGGATGTAAATGTGAAAACATTAGGAAAAAGCGATCTCGTTTGCTTGCGCAATGGTGACATTATCGATTTGATCCATTCCCGGCGTCAAAAAGCCGATATTGTGATTCGAGGTGAAAAAATCGATTCTATCGGAGCCATAAACGAGAGTGAATTCAGGGGCGAAATCATCGATATCAGCAATTGTATTGTTGTTGCCGGGCTTTGCGATATGCATGTTCATTTACGGGAACCCGGGCGCGAGGATGAGGAGACTGTGGAAAGCGGCTGTTCGGCAGCGATGGCGGGGGGCTTTACGGGAGTAGCGGCAATGCCGAACACCGATCCTCCCTGCGACAATCAGGAGATTGTAAATTTTTTGTTTGATCGGGCGCGGTCTCAGCTGGTGGATGTGTATCCGATTGCAGCCATTACAAAACAACGCGCCGGTAAAGAGATTACGGAAATGGCAGAACTGGTCAAGGCAGGCGTGGTTGCGTTTTCCGATGATGGCACAAGCGTTGCGGATAGCGGCGTCATGCGGCGCGCTCTGGAATATGCTTCTATGTATGAGACATTGATCATTGATCATAGCGAAGAGCTCTCACTCGCTGCCGGAGGGCATATGAATGAAGGTGTAATCTCTACCCGACTTGGTGTTGCCGGTATCCCCACGACCGCTGAGGATATTATGGTTGCCCGAAATATCGGTTTACTTCGATTCAGTGGCGGGTTTTTGCATATTGCGCATATCAGCTCTGATAAAAGTGTGGAGATGGTGCGACGCGCCAAGGATGAACATCTGAGCATCTCCTGCGAAGTCACACCCCATCATCTCATGTTCAGCGATGAAGATGTGATCCATTATGATACCAATCTAAAAATGAATCCGCCCTTGCGCACCCCGGCTATTATAGAGCGGCTCAAAGCCGGACTTGCAGATGGTACGATTGATGTCATCGCTTCCGATCACGCGCCTCACTCGATTGAAGAAAAGGATGTGGAATTCGATGCGGCTCCCTTTGGCATTACCGGTCTTGAAACCATGGTGGGGGTGGTTATAACGGAGATTGTCAACAGTGGTATTTTGTCGCTTGAGGAGGCTCTTTATAAAATGAGCATTGCTCCCCGCAAGCTTTTGCGGCTGGAGATTCCGGAGATAAAGGAGGGGAAACGGGCCAATTTGAGCGTTATTGAACCGGCCAAAACGTGGACGGTTGATGTAAGCAGGCAAAAGTCTTTGTCCCGTAATACCCCGTACAACGGCATGGAGCTGACCGGCGGGATTCGGGCCGTTATCAATCGCGGCAAGCTCTGGCAGGCGTTATGATTTAATAAAATACTTGCATATTTTGATCTGTTTTTATATATTTTAAGGCTATATGTAAAAATGTAACAGAGGAGTGAGAGTTTTGAAAACGTATTCACCGAAAATAGGCGATATTGAAAAGAAATGGTATGTGATTGATGCAGAGGGACAGGTACTGGGACGTCTTGCCAGTAAAGTTGCAACGATACTGCGCGGTAAGCACAAGCCTATCTGGGCACCGCATATGGATGTCGGGGACTTTGTCATTGTCGTCAATGCCGACAAGATACGCTTAACCGGACGCAAGACGGAGCAAAAGGTTTATTACCGTCATAGCCGTTATCCCGGCGGTTTAAAATCCATTCAGTACGACCGCATGATGGCAAAGCGACCGGAGTTTGTTTTGGAGCAGGCGGTAAAAGGTATGTTGCCTCACAACAAGTTGGGCAGACAGATGTTCAAGAAATTAAAGCTATATGCTTCTCCGGATCATCCGCACACGGCACAGCAACCTGAAAAACTCGAATTATAAGGTTTATTATTCTATAAATTGCTGGAAATAAAGGAGTTAAAATGAAAGGAACGCATTTTTATGCGACTGGTCGTCGAAAGACCTCCATATCACGGGTCCGTTTGGCACCGGGTACGGGCAAGTTTGAGATCAACGGCCAGGAGTTATTGGATTATTTCAAGCGCGAAACCCTGCAAATGGTTATAGAGCAACCTCTTGTGGTTACAGATGCCCTGGGGAAATATGATATACATGCATCTGTTAATGGTGGCGGCTTGTCAGGACAAGCGGGTGCCTTGTTGTTGGGAATTGCACGCGCATTGGTAAAAGCCAATGAAGATCTTCGTCCTTTGTTGAGGAAAAACGGTTTTCTGACGCGTGATCCCCGTATGGTTGAACGTAAGAAATACGGCCAACCCAAGGCTCGAAAACGCTTCCAATTTTCAAAACGATAAACAAAACACACATCCTCTTTTGCAAGGGGTGCCCGTTATGCGGGTTACAATACCGGGAGGATGGAGGACAAACCCCATATAAAGGAGTATACCATGGCTACACCATCACTTCAGGATTTATTGCTTGCGGGGTGCCATTTTGGTCATCTCACCAGGAGATGGAATCCAAAGATGAAAAAGTACGTTTTCATGGAGAAAAATGGCATTCATATTATTGACCTGAAAAAAACCCAGGCCCATCTCATCGAGGCAAGTGACCGGATCGCTTCGATTGCCAGAAACAGTGGCACAATATTATTTGTCGGTACCAAAAAACAGGCAAAGGATATCATAAAAATTGAAGCGGATCGGTGCGGTATGCCATACGTTACCGAACGGTGGTTGGGTGGAACATTAACCAATTTTATTACCATCAAAAAGAGTGTCAAGCGGCTTAAAAACCTGGAAAAGCTTGCCACCGATGGTACCTATGACAAACTGGCGAAAAAAGAAATTCTGTCTATCGAGCGCGAGAAAGACAAGCTGGAAAAGGTTTTGGGTGGTATTCGCGATATGAACCATTTACCCCATGCTATGTTTATCGTAGATGTAAAAAAAGAAGCAATCGCGGTAAATGAGGCAAACAGGTTAAATATACCGGTTTTTGCCATGCTTGATACCAATTCGGATCCGGATCCTATCGATTATATCATTCCCTGCAATGATGATGCTTTCAAGTCCATCAATTTGATTACTCACTCTATTGCAGATGCGATCGTTGATGGCAAAGCCGGCCGCGCAGAAGTGGAAGAAATGGTGGAAGGTCAAGCAGAGGATCAGTTGGAAACGGCGACGGCAGATAGCGGGGATGAAAATCAAGGACAAGAAAAAACGGAATAGAATATAATTTTAGTATTAAGGAGATTGTTTAGATGTCGATTTCCGCAGCTGATGTTAAAAATCTAAGAGAAAAGACCGGCGCAGGTATGATGGATTGCAAACGCGCTTTGCAGGAAACCAACGGCGATATGGACAAGGCTATAGATTATCTGCGTAAAAAAGGTATAGAAAAGGTAGAAAAGAAAGCGGGCCGGAAAACCAAGGAAGGTATTGTACAGGCATATATACATCCCGGAAGCCGGCTGGGCGTTTTACTGGAAGTCAATTGTGAAACGGATTTTGTCGCCCGTAATGATGAATTTCAGAGCTTTGTAAAAGACCTGGCGATGCAGATTGCAGCGGCAAAGCCGTTGGTCGTAAAACGCGAAGACCTGCCACAGGAAGTCGTGGACAAGGAGAAAGAAATTTATCTCGGCCAGGTTAAGGAACAGGGCAAGCCGGATCATATTGCTGAAAAAATTGTTGCCGGAAAACTCGAAAAATATTTTCAAGAAGCCTGTTTGATGGAACAGAGTTTTGTAAAAGATCCGAATAAGACGATTCAGGAACTTTTAACTGAAAAAATCACCACGATTGGTGAGAATATTGTCATCAAAAGGTTTGTTCGTTACGAATTGGGTGAATAGACGACATGATCATTTTTTACCCGTTGTAGCGTTTAGCCACAGGATAGCAAGTGAGCAAAGAGCAATCTGAAAGCATCGAGAAAGAAAACGAAAAACCGGTATTCAAGCGCGTTCTGGTCAAACTGAGCGGCGAAGCGTTGATGGGGGATACAGGCCGCTTGGGTATCGATCCCATCGTGGTTGACCGGATCTCGCAGGAGATCAGCCAGGTTGCTCATCTTGGTGTTGAAATTGCCGTTATCGTCGGTGGCGGGAATATTTTCCGCGGACTCTCAGCCAGTGCCAGAGGAATGGATCGGGTAACTGCCGATTATATGGGCATGCTGGCAACAGTGATCAACTCGCTTGCCTTGCAGGACTTTATCGAACGCTATGATGTGCAAACTCGCGTGATGACGGCAATAAAGATGGAAGAACTGGCTGAACCGTTCATCAGACGGCGCGCGCTTTCACATCTGAATAACGGTAAAATAATCATTTTCGGAGGCGGTACCGGTAATCCCTATTTTACCACGGATACAGCTGCTGCGCTTAGGGCTATCGAAGTTGAAGCCGACGCTATTCTCAAGGCGACCAAGGTCGATGGCGTTTATGACAAAGATCCGATGGAACACGATGATGCCGTCATGTTTAAAGAACTGACCTATATGGAGGTTGTAAACAAGCGTCTGAAGGTCATGGATACCACCGCCGTTACCCTGTGTATGGAAAACCGATTACCGATAATTGTCTATAATTTGAACCAACCCGGCAATTTAAAACGGATCGTCTTTGGTGAGAAAATTGGAACTAAAGTGATGGGTGGATAATATGATTGATGAAACCATTAAAGAAACCAAGCGTCGTATGGAAACGACAATTGAAAACGTCCGCAATGAATTCGGCAAATTGCGAACCGGTAAGGCATCACCCGCACTTTTGGATGGTATTGTGGTCGATTATTATGGCAGCAAGATGCCGATACGCCAGGTTGCGAACGTCAGCGCTCCGGAACCCCGGCTTTTGGTGATTCAGCCATGGGAAAAGTCAATGCTGACTGAAATTGAAAAAGCCATTCTAAAATCGGACCTGGGGCTTAATCCCTCTAATGATAATATCGTCATACGTATACCGATTCCTCAGCTAACCCAGGAACGGCGAGAAGATCTCGTCAAGGTTGCGAAAAAAATTGCTGAAGAAAACAAGGTCGCTATTCGTAATGTCCGGCGGGATGCCAACGACAAGCTTAAAAAAGCGGAAAAAGATCATGACATCTCTGAAGATGAGTTACACAGATCAATGGATACCATTCAAGAGATTACTGACCAGTACACCAACAAGGTCGAAGAACTCCTGATCAAAAAAGAAGAAGATATCATGGAGATTTGAGCGGTCACCGAATTTACAAGCCGCTGCAGTGATACGCTGTCAGCGGTTTTTTTTTACCCAAACGGTAAATTTATATGAAAGAGACATCGGAAATTCTGGCCACTTATTATGACGACGAGTATGGTCATAAATCTGATGACATCAATTTTTATCTACAACATGCTCTGAATGTTGACAGAGTATTGGAAATCGGTATCGGAACCGGGCGTGTCGCTATTCCGTTGGCGCAGCAGGGGGTGGCCGTGTTCGGAATTGATTCATCTATCCCCATGTTGAGACGGTTGATGGAAAAATGTTCGCGCCTGTACCCGCTTTCTGTTAATTGTTGCTGTGCCGATATGCGTACGCTATGTCTGAACGTGACCTTTCCCCTCATTACGATGCCATTCCGCGTCTTTTTGCATAACCTCTCCCAGTCTGATCAGATTCAAACTCTGAAAAGGCTTTACCATCATCTTGAAGATGACGGCCTCCTTCTCTTTGATGTGATTGTTCCCCTCTATCCCGTGTTGGCCGCCTCTGTATGGCAAGATGAATTTTCCGAAACCAGAGCGGAAGGCAATGATAAATTAACCATACGGACGAAAATCAACCATGACCCGGTAAAACAACATTTGCATATTCATAATGATTATAACGTCGGAAAGGAAAATAATACGACAATGGGACATTACAGCTATCGCTATGTGTTTCGTTATGAGATGGAAGCCCTTTTAACACTTTGCGGTTTTCGTGTGGAAGAGGTTTATGGCGGTTTTGATGCGAAACCCTATTCCTATCACAGCGGATTGATGGTTTTCAAAGCTCGCAAATCTCCCTGCTCTTTGATGAAGGGACATAACGTTTTAGATCCGTAAACCATGGTTCGGATTCTCCGTTATCTATGAGCATTTTGGTTATATCCGTTGACTCTGTTTTTCCCATAATATTAAACCTTTAAAAAGAGAAAAGAATATGAGATAACGAAAAGGATTAGTATTTCATTTTTTTCTATTGCACTCATGGGGGATGAATGCATTTTCGCAGGATCTTTTTATCAAGCTGACCTATCCGGCATCCGACGACACATTTTATGTTGACCGGTTAAGGCTTGCAGGAAGCACTCATCCAAAAGCAGCACTGTCTATAAATAATAAGGCTGTTCCCGTTTTCAGAAACGGCGCATTTGTCAGCCGTATTGATTTAGAACCGGGATGGAATGAAATTCAGTTTTCGAGTACCCTTACAGACTCGACGGTAAAAGATACCCTGCGGATTTTTCATATCGCCAGGCCGGGAACGCTTTCGCAACTGCCGACAAAGATAGATACCGCCAGCCTTGAACCGGGGAGCGATGTCTGGCTGTTACCGGGGGACAAGTTAAACGTGCGGATGATGGCCAGTCCGGGGGGCAGGGCGATATTCAGTATAGAGGACGGGATGAAAAATATTCCGATGACAGAGCTGCCGTCGGCAAGGACAAACGGCATAGAGGGCATATATCATGGGGTGGTACAGGTTGATGATGCAAATGCAAATAAAAGTCTGGAGATTACCGTTGAGTTCAAAGGTGTGGATGGAGAGAAAGTCAAACTTGAGACCCCGGGCCGGCTTTATGTTATGACTGATGTTTTGCCGCTGGTGGGCATGACCAGAGAAAAAACCTATTTGTGGAATTCAGGCAAAGGTGGAACCATTCTCGGAGAAATACCGGATTCCGTATACCTGCATATTGTTGGCAGAGTGGGTGGTCGAAACAAAATTAAACTGAGTAGAAACCGTTTCGCCTATATAAACGCCATGGACATCCACCTATTACCTGTCGGTACGCCATTACCCGAAGCACGGGTTTCCACCCCCTCTTTTTCTCAGAATAAGGACTGGTACAAGCTGACCATGGCTATCGGGCAGCCTTTGCCTTTTTTGATCCATCAATATGATCATCCCTTGAGGCTGGAGTTGACTCTTTTTGGTGCGCGACAGGATTATCAATGGATAACCTATCCCAACCACGAAACACCTATTCAAAATATATCGTGGTTGCAGGAAGGCAGCGATATGTTAAAGATCGTCGTAGAACTGGAAGAGAAACAGCTATGGGGATATAAGCTAGGGTATGATGACCATCGATTGATTTTGGCGATCCGCAAACCGCCTTCCATTCCGGCCGCACCGGCCAGTGCTCTTCAAAATGTTGTTTTTGTTATTGATGCCGGGCATGGAGGGGAAGAATTGGGCGCTATCAGCTCAACCGGTATCATGGAAAAAGAGGTTAACCTTAAAATGGCTCGGGCTCTTTACCGCAAATTCGAGCAAGCCGGAGCAAAGGTTTTTTTGACCCGTCAGGCCGATACAACCCTTTCTCTGCAGGCGCGACTGGATATCGCCAGATCAAAAAATGCCCATGTTTTTCTCTGTTTGCACAACAATTCCATCGGGCCTTCCAGTGATCCAATACGGGTAAGGGGAACCAGCGTTTATTACTACAATCGCTATAGCAAGGGGCTGGCCTGGGCTATTTATCCGCATCTTGTCGATCTGGGGCTGGCTCCTTTCGGACGTGTATTTACGCCCTTTTATGTTACCCGCGCCACCGATATGATCTCTGTCCTTGTCGAAGGAATCTTCATGTCCAATCCGGAAGATGAGATGATCATGCAGGCGGATGAATTTGCTGAAGACATTGCTATTGCGACTTTTAAAGGTGTGAATGATTTTTTCAAATCAATACAGGGGAAAACAGATGATCAGGAGAGGTAGGAAATGAGTAGAGTGGAAGATAGAGTCGACCGCGTGGTCAGAAATTGCAAAAAATTTTATAATGCCGATTCTCCGGGTCATTTTTTGCTGGATTGCCATGTTCCCTTCGAGGCGCCGGCTGCCAACCCCTTGTATGAATATGACCTGAATAGTGAGCTCGAATCTTATCTGGATGAGCAACTCGACATTGCCCGGGAAAAGTGGTCTGTTAAAGAAGAGATCAAAGACGATACGATTCCTTCTATTTGTCCACGATTTGGCATCGCAGAGCACAGCGCCTGGCTGGGGCAGCCGGTTAAGCTTCAGGAAGATACCTGTTTGGCCGAACCCGTTTTGCACTCTCCGGAAGATTTGCAGAAACTCGTCGCAACAGAAGAATCAGAATGGTTTGGTTATATGGAACGAGGATATCGGCACCTGCATAACAGGAAGGACGGAACCTTCCTCCTGTCGGTTCGGGGGACCATGATGCCTATGGATATTGCCAACGCTCTCAGAGGCAATGCGTTTTTTACGGATGTTGTTCTTGAGAAAGCTTTTTTGCACGATTTTTGCAAATTTCTTGTAAAGGCCATCCAGTGGTATTATCGTTATTTATTAGCGTGGTCGGATACGGTCGAAGGCGGTCATGTTTTTTGGATGCCCGAGTCGTGGATGCCTGCAAATACCCTGGCTCATGTGTCCAACGATGCGGCCATGTTATGTTCGCCGAAGGTCTATGGAGAATTCGGCTTTCCCTATGAACAGGACCTGGTTAAGCATTATGATTATGTTATGTATCACATTCATAATGAAAAAATGCACTTTGTTCCGCGGTTGTCAGAGTTAAAGCCGCTTTCGCTTTTACAGGTTTCTCATGATCCCAAGACGATCGCCCCGATAGAGGATTTGGATCATGTGATGTCTCTTACGCCAGGTGTTAATTTGATGCTCGATGCCGGCAGCGATCAGCTTCGGGCACATATTGAAATGTTGAAGAATCGCAATGTGTTTTTTAAAATTTGGTGTAAGGACGAAAAAGACGCCATAGATATTGCAGAGTTTGTTCGCTTTCATTCAAAATAAGCTCGCAGGTGGTTTTTTTTGTTCACGCCACGCAAGGATTCATACATTGAGGTAAGAGGAAGAAATATGGATCGACGTCAATTTATCGGCCTGACAGCCACCGGAATGATGGCCTGTTCGTTACCCAAAGAGGGGAGTCAGGCATCGACATTTAGGCTGCAGAAAAAAATTCCACTGACTCAGCCCTATGATCTGATCGTATGCGGCGGCGGGGCCGCGGGTGTGGCCGCAGCTCTGGCGGCCGGGAGAGCAGGCATGAAAGTTCTTCTCGCCGAAGGACAGGGTCAATTGGGCGGTATGGCAACGTCGGGATTGGTTTCACACTGGCTGGGAGGCCGGACCACGGATTGCCTGCGCTGGGCGGTGGGGGGGATTTTCCGCGCCATGAGCCAAGAAGCGCACAGACGCGGTTTTGCGCTCATTCCAAAAGACGATCCGAATGGACGTTTGTCACCGCATGGCTGGGGACGTGGAATGCTGACAGCCGGCATCCCCTTTGATCCCTATCATATGGCTGCTTATCTGGATGAACTGTGTGCCGAAAGCGGTGTGGAAACTCTGTTTTACACGCAGGCTGTAGAGCCTGTGGTTCATGATGACCGCATTACTCATTTGATTCTCTTTAATAAGAGCGGCTTGCAGGCCGTACCCGTCAAGGCGGTTGTCGATGCCACAGGCGATGCCGACATTGCCGCCCGCAGCGGCTGTGATTTTGAAACGGGTCGGGAGGGTGATGGCGGTGTGGCAGCCGCCACGTTGCAATTTCATGCATCTAATGTTGATCGCGATAAATTGGGCGCTTTTATTCACAACTATGATGCCAGGCGTTTCCGCGATAAAATCACCTCCTTGCGAAAGCGGGGAGAGTGGACATTTCCCTATGATATTTTTATCGCCACTCAGATCGACAAGCAGGATGTGTTTATGATCAATACCTCTCGTCTGGTTGGAATTGATGGTACCGACGCAAAGTCGGTTACACAAGGGGTGATCAAAGGCCGCCGGGAAACGATTGAATTGCTGCGCCTCATGCAGAAACATTTTCCGGGTTTTGAAAACGCACGCATTAAAGCGGTCGCCCCTCTCCTGGGCGTCCGGGAGTCACGCCGAATAAAAGGGCGTTACAGATTATCGGTAGAGGATTTGAACCGGCAAAACATTTTTGCCGACACAATCGGGTACAGCGCCTATGGCTGGGATCTTCCGGATCCCGATCATCCCAGTTGCAATCCCGGGCACGGTAAAAGAAGCGAGGTAATCGCTATTCCCTATCGCATCATGATTCCGGCGCCTGTCGGGAATTTGATTTGTCCCGGACGCGCGGTAAGTGTGGAACGACCGGTCTTGGGGCCCTTGCGGGTCATGGCTCCCTGCATGGCGATGGGAGAGGCAGCGGGAACAGCTTCCCTGCAGGCTATCGGGGAGGGCAAGCGCTTTGATCAGGTGGATACCGCGCTTTTGCGCCAACGGTTAAAATCAAACGGGGCAATTGTCGAGTGGCCGGTTTGACCCTGGCGGCACGGCAGCTATTATTCTCCCAGCTTGCGCTGTATAAACACCGCCAGGATAATAACGAGGCCTTTTATGGCCATTTGGTAGTAGGCCGAGATATCGAGCATATTCAGGCCGTTATTTAGTATTCCAATGATGTAGGCGCCGATCAGGGTGCCGCCGAGCCAGCCTTTACCACCGGTGATACTTGTACCACCGATGACAACGGCTGCAATGGCATCGAGTTCAATACCGGTTCCCATATTCGGATCACCGGAATTCATCCGCGATGTCAAAATAAGTGCAGCAATACCACAACAAAATCCGCAAAAGCCATAAATCCAGATTTTCATTTTTTGTACGGAAATACCGGCTAGTTCTGCCGCTTTTTCATTGCCACCGATTGCAAAGACGTATCTGCCGAATTTCATTTTATTCAGTAACAACCAGGCCCACAGAAAAACAATCACAGTTATGAGAACCGGAACGGGTATGGTACCCAGATAGCCGCGGCCAACGGCCTGAAACGTCTCTCCCAGTTGGGAAATGGGATATCCGCCGGTTATGATAAAGCAAAGTCCCCGGCCTATGACCATGGTTGCAAGCGTTACGATAAAGAAGGGAATGCCGGCTCTGGCGATCAAAAGCCCGTTTACGATACCGACAAGCAGAGCGGTTGTCAGACCGATGGCAATTGAGATGGTGATGGGCAGCCCGAGTTTTTGAAAGGAAAAGCTGAGCATGATGCCGGAGAGCGCAACAATCGATCCAACGGAAAGGTCTATACCGGCACTCAGGATGACAAACGTCATTCCTACACCGACAATAGCCATCACCGATATTTGCCGACTGATGTTGAGAAAATTGGACCAGGATAAAAATCTGGGAGAGAGAAAAGACATGATGACGATCATAACGAACAAGACAATTAAAATGCCGTATCTGCCCAACAGTTTTCGCACTTGATTCTCCGCGGCTAAAGGGTTCGGGTTATTCCTGTTTGCTCCACTCTTTTTGCAGGATATCGACATTTTCACGAGTCAGCAATTTAACCGGAACGAGAACCTGATTCGGTACGTTTTTATCCTGTAACAGGTCCATTGCTTTCTCAACGGCGGTGGTGCCGATGATATAGGGAAAAACCAGTGCCGCTCCTTTAAGACAGGGATCGTTGGCTCTAAAGCGGTCAAAGGCTTCTTTTTGTCCACCGCAAATCATAATGGCTTTAACGTCGTCGGTTCTTCCGGCACCTTCAATGGAGGCCATGGCTCCCAGCGTCATGATGTCATTTATACCAAATACACAATCAACATCCGGATGAGAAATAAGCATATCTTCCATAAGCGACATGGCTTTTTCCCGGCGCGATTCTGCATTCAGCTCGCTAACGATCCGGATGTCGGGATATTTCTCCAGGGTTTTTCGAAATCCTTTTACCCGGTTTATGCCGGATGTCAGAACGGGATGAGTGATGATACCCACCTCTCCTTTTTGGTTTAACAGGTCAGCGGCAAATTCAGCGCAAATTTCACCGGCTTTGACGTCATCGGACATGATGTGACAATCCACATGCCCCGTTTCGGAACGAATATCGACGGTGATTACCGGTATACCGCGGGAATGTGCTTCATCCAGAGTTGGACCCAATGCGGTTATGCTTACCGGGCTGACGATAAGCAGATCGACATTCTGCATCATAAAATCTTCGATGTCACTGATCTGTTTGCTTAATTTCAGATCAGCATTGCGGGACTGGATAATGACATGGTGCTCTTTGATTTTTGCCGCCGCATCGTGTAATCCTTTATCGAGGGTGATATAAAAATCGTCCTGCATGGTCAACAGAGATGCGCCGACAAGAATATCATCATCGTTGTCCTGTGCTGAACAGTGGAACAGAACCAAGGCTGCTATAAACAGATAATAGACAAATTTCATTTGATTTCTCCCGGTTAAGCGTTATCGGATGATATTATAGGGAACGGATGATGGTACAGGAGAAGCGGCAGCAGCCAGAGAAGAAATCCTGAATGCATGCGATGGTCGGGTTTCAGAATATCGGCGTCGAAGATAAATTTTAGCCCAATCGTTTGGCGCAACCGTGACGTGCCAGGTTACTCCCATTTCCCAGTTGTCGGAAAAGAAAAGATAATTGGACACCACGGTCAAATTCGGGGTTACGATCGTTCCCGTCCACTCCGTATTACTGGTGATACCCAAATGGGATTGATAGGTTTCCAGATAAGATACAAACCGGTCTCTTATCTGGACGGCTGTACCAGCGAGTTGATCCGTACCGCTCACCACCTTAACGCCTATTGTCTCTTCCTGTTCAAAACCTTCCCGTTTTGTCCTTATTTTATAGTAAAGTGTTTTATTGATATCCGTTGAGGATGGGGTAATGGTGATCTCACCGATCTCTCCGCTTTGCAATGAGCCCGGGTTAATGGTTACATTTGTGGATGGGTTTGCGGAGATACTGATGGCATCTTTCATCGCTCTGCCGTCGATTCTGTTTTCTGCCTTGATGAGAAAAGCGCATTTTTGTCCGGCAATTGCCTGCATGGAATCCGGATATATTGTCATGGTGAATTCGGAAACTTCTTTTAAAAAGATATCACAGGAACTGTTTATGGCCATCAGCGGGATAAACAGCAGAATAGATATATATTTTTTCATAGCAAATCCCCTATATGGTTCTATAAAATAAAGAATTGACATTTTTGTTATAATTTATAATTTATTTAAAAATGTGAAAACATCAAAGGGTTAAAAATGAAAATCTGTTATTCTTTCTTTATCCTTTTCCTTTTATACGGGCAATTCCTTGCTGCTGCAGACATTGGAAAAATATGGCCTTCTGAACGTTCAACCTGGATTGATCAGGAGTATGGACATAGAATCACCCAATGGATTCCTCTTTGTTGAGCTATTGCTGGCAGCATCACAGCGATGAAGAAGATGCCGGTGTGATCGGATACACCCCGATCCGTATTTGGTGGCTCAACATCAATGGAACTGCCGGTGGCCCGGTAAATCCGCAACCATTCGGGATTCACAGAACGCACGAGTTTTGGTACTATGATGGATCCAGAATTGGATTTTCCGCGCGTTACAAATATGGTCCTCAAAAGGGAAAACAATTTATCGGCAGTTGCAAGCCTGACGGCAGTGATTCCTGGCGATGTGCAGCTCCAGTCAGGTATGCGCATTCACAGCTTTATAAAGACAATCGTCACTGGGTGACCGATATATATGACGGGATGATTTTAACACTGTTGACGATAAAAGAGAGAAAGATTGAAAAGGTGGAAAAATTATTTCGGCATCAGTCCAGCTGGGAAACGCAGGAATCCCATCCGCATCCGCATTTCCATCCGCAGGGAAAGATGATCATGTTCAGCAGCGACCGGAATGGTGTGCCAAATGTATATTCGGTAGAGGTGGAATTTTAGACCGTCGGTTGGCTTTATATTCATTACTGCGGTTGTTGTTATCCGGAAAGATGGCGGTTGATCACAAGCCATTGCTTTCGATCCCAATAGGTGCCTTATCAATCCCAGTTGGCCGATGTGATGGAATTCGTATTGTAGCACGGATGTGTACCGTTTTGCATTATGACTCTTGGTGTATATCGATATTTATAGTATTCCCCATGCGTTGATCGATTCTGACGAGCCAGTCCAGCATGATTCGTTCCAGCGCCTTGAGCTCGATTTTTTGTGCAGGTTTGTCAACGAAAATCGGTTTTCCCATGGCCACACAGCAGCGGGAAAAAGGTTTTGGAATCTCAAACTGATCCCAGGTTGATTTTAGCACCCACTTTTTTTCCGCGCTTGCGGTCAGGGGTACGATTGGATAGCCCATTTTTTCAGCCAGAAAGAGAATGCCGGGTTTGGCATTGTAAATCGGCCCACTGGGGCCGTCCATTGCGATGGCTCCTGAACATTTTTCTTCTGTCATCTTTTTTTTCATGTTGAGGAGTGCTCTTACGCCACCGCTGCGGCTGGAGCCCCGTACCGGAACAAAGCCATAATGGCGCAGGCTTTTGGTTAAAATATCTCCGGCCCAAGCTTCATTGGTCGGTATGCAGACGTTCCAATCCCCGAAACTGGTGACCAGGAGGAAAAGACGTCCATGCCAAAATCCATAACAGATTTTTTGACGATCCAGTTTTGTGAATTCCGGATCAAAATCATATTCGATTCTCAGCGTTTTGGTTAAAAGATAGAAAAGCGCTGTGGCCATGCCGGCAACTATAGCCGTAAAGGTTTCCGAATAGGTAATACGACGCCGGAAATTTTTGAGTTTCATGCGCCATTGGCGCAGCATTTTTTTCATTTCCGAATCTTATCCTCACACTGTTATTCATTCTTATTATATTATAAAAGGAAATAAAGCGCAACCAAAAAGTCGGTCATAGTCCTTTTATTTTGCTGTTTTATGAAAAAAAATGAGTATTTAACGGCTATTTCAGGGGTGTAAACACTCATTGACTGTTTTACAAAAGAGCATGGAAAGGGTGGTGTTTTCGTTCCACAAAGCGCGGCGCCGGCCGGGAAAAGCGCAACAGTTATTTAGCGCGCAGCCCGCACTATTATATGGAAATCGTTGCTGATTCCGTTGTTTTTAACCGAGTCTCTTCTTCGGATACCTACACCAAAGTAACCCATGACGGCGGCAAGAGATGGAACACCCTGGAAGGGGAAAACCGACAGGTTGATGATCATGCCCTGTGGATCGATCCGCAGGTGGCCGGTCATCTGCTCATCGCGGGGGGGGTAATTATGAGAGCTATGATGGGCGCGACAATTGGAAGTTTAAGGAAAATCTGCCGGTAAAAGTTTGAGTATTGATTTTGCACTTTTAAATACAGGTTTTTTATCGACCGGAACCGTCCATTGCCGGCCCTGATGCCATAATTCAAAAAAATCGTCGTAATGTGGGCTGAATGGATTTCCCGACTGTCCGAAATTGGTCAGAATTTGAAAGCTATTCAGATCGGACCAGTCCAGTAAAAATCGCATGCTGGCGCCGACACTGGTTTTAAATAATTGTTCTTCTGTTGAGTAGAGATTATAATTGGCACATAATGATGACGGTCCTCCACCCATGACATAGGGACCGCGGTTTAGGTCGAGCCACATGTCGAGGACTTTATTCCGGGACAATGGATGACGAAAATACAATTGACTGGCTTGACCATATGAACGATTTGCAGCCAGTACCAGGGCGCTGTCCAGTGCTATGCCCGATATCTGTAACAAGTTTTCTCTGTGATCAGGGGTGTTTGTATTATCAATATATTTTTCCATTTTGGGATCATAAAGCGCTTCAAGGAGTGCAGACCCTGCCCGCCAGCCACTGCCCAATTCATCGTAAAACACAGCCCAGGGGAGAAGATACCACCAAAATCTGAAAATCAGGGCCGGCTTTTCGTCGGTTAACATGGCACCATCCCATGCGTTGAGCTCATTATGCAAATCAATTTTATCGAGATGTGCGGCTGTTTTCAACAATAGCGGCTTCCACCGTTGTGCCCGAACCGACAGTTTATCCATCTGCATATGGTGCAGGTCCTGTGTGGTGTTAAGGGGCTTTGCCGTCAGCATCTCCCCGGCTCGAATGATGCGGTAGGGGGAATAGAAACCGGGAAGATCATAGGACCATTGCGGCGATACGATTTGATTGTTACAGGAGGCTATCCAGCCGCCTGCCGGGTTCTGCATGAAAGGTGTTTTGTCAAGGGAATAGTAACCCTGCCAGTAAAATGATGAATCTTCGCCGGAAAGCACATTGAATGTATTTTCATAGGTTCGGATCGGTATCGGCGAACCCAGTTGATAACCGGTATTGCCGCTACGGTCGGAATATATCCAGTTTACATTCAGGGCCCCCATTTGTGTAACGTTGCGGCGAAACTGATCGAAATGGGTTGATTTACAAAGATCCAGCGCGGCATGCAGGGTTTCTGTAAGGTCGAAATCAAAACCAGCCCAGTGAATAGCCGTCGCCGAAGCAGCATCCTCTTTGACGATTGGTCCCAATGGTGTCATTCGGATATGCTGAATGACCGGTAATCGTTTTCCTTTTACATATATTGTATCGGGTATCACGGTTAGGGGACGGTAGCCGCCAGGCGTTAGAATAGTCGATGAATCTTGCGGTGATTTATCATATCGATAATAGTCGATAATATCTACGGCTGCAACGGTAAAGCTGTAGGCGATATTGCGATTATGTCCCATAAGAACGAATGGTAATCCCGGCAGGGTGATACCGATGACATCATATTTATCTTTTAAATGCAGGGCGGCGATATACCAAAAATTTGGAATGGTGTTTATATATAAATGCGGATCGGCAGCGTGTAAAGCCTGTCCGGAAACGGATCGTTCCGGGGCCAGGGTGAATGAATTTGATGCATATCCCATGGGATGTTGTAACCATGCAGAATTTGATGAAACGTAAAATGATCTGTCGTAGATTGTCGGGGGCGACCAGTCAAAATACTTTTTCAGGTGTGGAATGATACCTTTTCCCAACTTGTTGCTGAGATACTGATACTGCCGGTCATAATCCATGAGCAAATGCGAAAACCAGGTTTGATAATAGGAGAGGCAATAGATGTCAACGGGTTTAAAATCAGCGGGTTTGGAGCGCAAAAGCAGGAATTCGGGAGGTAGCAGAGTTGTGTTTTCTATCCAGCGGTTGATGCCGCTACAATAACTGTTCAGGATCAGGGCGAGTTCATCGTCCATGGTCCGGACATCGGACATTGCTTTACGGTAAAATCCTATTTTTCGCTGGTAGAGATCGATGTCCAGCATATCCTCTCCCAACAATTCCGCCATGGTGCCCTGACTCATTCGGCGGGCGAGTTCCATCTGGAAGAGTCTCTCGGCAGCATGTAACCATCCCAGTGAAAAATAGAGATCCGGCTCTGATTCAGCCCATACTTGTGGGATGCCTTTATTGTCGAAGGATATTTCAACCGGGTGGGTTATGGCTTCCAGGTGTTCAACCCCATCATAATCCGCGACAGAGAGTGAAAACAAGCGGGGAAGACCTACCCATACAATGAGGAGTAACACGAGCAGGATGACAGCAGCAAAAACGATGGCTTTTTTGATCATTGTCAAAGCCTTCCGGGGAGAGAATAATCGCATTTACATAAAATATATTAAAATAAATGGTTAAAACAAAGCGCCTCTTTTTTTTGGCTGTCAAAAATTGATCAGTGGCAAGAGACGCAGATATTTGGGATTGTCGCCTGCGTAATTGAGAATGCCGATTTGAACACCCGACAGGTTTTTGGCAATATTCAGTAATCCGATTGACAGGCCCCGGCAGGTGTCAAATTTGTTGAAACCGCCGGCAGAGACACCGGTAAAATAATCTGATTTGATATAGCCGCCGATACCGATGCCGGTAAATCTGGGTGCTCCGGCTCCCAGTCCTCCGATGGCCACTCCTTTGATCTCTTCGCCGGCTCCGGCTCCCAATCCTCCTATTGCAATGCCTTGTAGCTTTTCGCCCGCTCCTGCACCCAATAAACCCACAACAAAGCCAGTGAGGTTTTTTCCGGCGCCGGCTCCAAGGCCGCCGATGACGATCCCTTCCATGTTTTCACCCGCCCCGGCTCCAAGGCCGCTAATGATGATGCCTTTGATGTCCTTTCCCGCCCCGGCTCCAAGCCCGGCTATGGCCAAGCCGGTGAAATTTTCTCCGGCACCGGTTGCCAACAGACCTAACGAGATACCTGTTATAGATTTCCCACTGCCGGTTGCCAAACCACCGATGGACAATCCTTTAATGTTTTCAGAGGCACCGACACCCAGGACACCCACGCTAATGCCCTGTATTTCATCTCCTGTTACGCCCATGCCCAGGGAGATGCCGTTTATTTGATGAGCTTGTGGCGCAAAGAGGCCGATTGCCAAACCGTTGATGGTGCCGTTGGGTTCTTTTTCGGGTTTCCATAGCGTCAGATTGATGCCATTGATCTTGTCAAGATTGTGATCGCTGAAATTGATGCGCAAGCCATTGTGACGGGCGGAGTTGCCTATGCTCACCCCGTAATGTTTAACGGGAATATTCAGGGCGTTATGTTGAGAAAAAAGCGGCACAGCCGTGATAATAATGATCAGAACAGTAAAAAGAGATCTCATATTGCCTTCCGTTGGTTAGGTTTGTAAAGAATGGTTTAGACTGATTTACGTCGGTAACGATTTAATGTTTCAAATTGAGAGCATCATTGGGTTGGGTTCGGGGAAAAGGCAGGGTATTACACAAAAATGTGAGCAGGATCATAACTGGATTCACTTTTTTTTTATATTATTAAGAGAGCCTTGACCATAAACTGTGCTTTCTCCATTCCTTCTCTAAAAAAGCCGTAAAGGATTTTGCCATTATCTCCCTCATGGCATTCTCTACGGCTTTTTTTTTAAGGCCCTTCTGTTCAATGTGTCTGGATAGAGATGATTGTCTTCAGGGAATTACTGAATCAGTTTTTCCTGGATCAAGTGTTCAATTGTGCTCATTTGAAAATGATATTTCCGCCGTAAATGGCCGAGACGACTTTTGTTTGACACCTTCTGATCGATGCCGAGGTATTTTTTCAGCGTGTCTGCAGAAATTCCATATTGAATCGCCACATCTTCCAGGGACATATAACCCCGGATTTCCGGCTGATGTTTTTGATTATGGGAATGAGTTTGCTCCATCACTTGCGGTTCCGGTTCGGACTTTATTTCAGATTCGTGTGTCTGTTGTCTGCCCTGGCCGGGCGGAACAGCTTTGATTTCAATCGGTAAGACAAAGGGCAAGAGCAACAATAGAAAACAAATAAACAGAAACAGGCAGGTCAGAATAATGCGCGCCATTTTGGATACAACGCAAAGTTTAAAGAGACACTTAACCTGGCTCCAGTGTAGAATGATATGAAGCAAGACCAGTGCAACAAAAATAGCGGAAAAGATTAGATGCAGGTCTCCCCATTGATGCCGGTCCCAACCGAATAGGAGCAACTCTACTTTTTGATGATATTTTCCCCAGCTTTCCTGTCCTGAAAGCAGGACATATTTCATCAGAAGACCGATTGTGCCTATAAAAAAGAGCAGGATGAAGAGAATCGCATCGATGATAAAATTTATTTTTGATTTGCTCGCTTTTGAGTTCTTTTGCTTGTTCATCTGCCGCCGCCTTTTCCTGTGGTTTTATATTGATTTCGGTTGAAGAAGAATTATCAATAAATATAATAACGGGGCTGTATCAAAAGGGTTGATAAAAAGAATCGATAACCAATGATATCAAAATCAGTGCAAGAATATTCATCATCACTCTAGATTTAGGGCCGGCTAAAACCGCAGGGCGCTAAGGAGCGCTGAGAAAAAGACTTGTAAAAATCAGCATAAAAGACCAGAAACGAATTTTATTTGTAACTGTTGTGATTTTATCCTGATTAAATTCTCTCTAAATCCAATCATGTAATGAAATAATTGAATTCTCAGCGATCTTGGCGGTTTTTGATCCTTTAGAAACCTAAAAATAGTACTATTAATACTTTTGATACAGCCCCGTTATTGCCTATTTCTCGGATTTTTGTTTTTCCAGTTCATCGATGCGTTGCTGGATCTCTTTGAGCATATTTTCGAAATATTCCGCCTGCGATTGCAAAACCTCGATTTCCTGTTGTGCTGTTGGCGCTGCAGTTGCGGCTGCGTTATACGGCACAGCGGCTCCGTACCAATATGGCGAATATCCGCGCCCCCACATCGGCCCCCGGCCACCGCGAAATCCCATTCTCATACCGCGGCCGAATCCCCGACCGCGTCCGGGAACCGGATTCATATAACCGGGCCCACCATAGCCGGCGCAATATCCTGCAGCACGACCTGTCATCGGTCCCATTCCTGCGGGACCTGTTCCATCTCCTGCGGGCATGATATGCCTCCTTTCAAATAGGTTATGATTAGCGATTACCTCTGCGGCCACCGCCTCTGCGGCCCTGACCCTGGCCGCGGCCACGGCGGCCAAACGCATTGCTTAATCCATTAATAAAGCGTTGACCCCATCCTGTATTGGGATTCGGGTTGTTGTTCGCTTGCGGGGAATTGTTGTCACCACAAGGTCCCAGTCCGCGTCCTGTTTGCGCTCCTTGTCCCTGAGGGCCGGTTCCGTCACCTCTCGGCATTTTTACACCTCCCTTGTTAAGGTTTGTCCTTATTTCTCTGTCAATTATTCGGTCTACCACCGCGAAAACGCCGGCGACGTTGCCGCCGGTATCCCGGCATATTGAAATCCGGGTGTTCAAGATTACCATTTAGATAGGCATTAAGCACAGCTGAAAACTCACCGGCAATAAAGGGAATGACTTTGATATTTCTGCCGGCAATCATTTGTGCAAAAGGAGCGGATATCGCTCCGCAGATTAAAACCTTGATACCGGCATTTGAAAGAAGCTCTGCGCGCTGCAGCGGCAGAGATGAAGTCATTTCCAGATCCCTGATCTGGAGAGCGTTGCTGTCGAGCTTAATCACCTTGACGTGTTTTGCGACATCAAAAACCGGAGAAATTCGGTTTCGCCAGACTGTAATGCCTACTTTCATGGATTTTTTCCTCTTTTCACTGGCTTAATGTGCAACATTAATGCCAACTTTGGGTGTTTGTTGAAAACGCATCTAAAGGATTGAATTATAATAATTTAAATTTATGCCGACAGAATTCAAATGTTTATTAGAGTCGCATTATTGCAAATTTTTTGCTGTATATAAACGCAAAATTGCAATATTAACGGGAATGAGTCGAGCGGCCATCGATTTTTGGCAGGTGAATTCCCAGTTTTTTAATTTTTCGAAAGAGTGTGCTTTTATGAATGCCGAGGTCTTGTGCTGTTTTATAGCGATTATAGCGATTGCGTTTCAGCAGTTGTAAAATCGTTTCTGCTTCGGCTTTGTCGAGGGCTTTTGTTACAGAGGTTGTTGATTGCGGATCAGAGCCGGGATGTATATTCTCCGGAAGGGTGGAAATATCTATTTCTTCTTTGGTACAGAGCACAAAGGCATGTTCTATGATGTTTTCAAGTTCCCGAATATTACCGGGATAATCACAAGCCATCAGCAGGGCCAGTGCTTCCTGGGTGATAC
>CAZMUU010000005.1:10240-27054 GCA_964569215.1 uncultured Cytophagia bacterium | reverse complement strand
GGCCAGCATATCCGCAAGATTGGATTTGGTGTCCGTGCTGTACCACCACAGCGCAAAAGCCTCATAGTGACCATAGGGCAAATCGATCCCGGTGGAGATCTGTTCCTGATCCAGCGGCAGACTGTTGGGCACCTGATAGAGCTCATTGATCGCATGCGGCGGAAATTGCGGTGCCACAATGAGATAGATTCCCTGTGTGTTCGGCGGTGCCTCGCCGCGAAAAGAGACGTCCACCTCCAGGCGCCCCGGCAGGGGTGCAATGCCGTGATCAACCGAGCATCCCGCCAGAACAAGAAAGCTTGCAAAAATATAGACCAAACATCTCGTCATCATACGCTCTACCTGATATAGACCAGTTTTCGGGTTTGGACAACGTCGGTAGTAGATAATTTCAAAACATAGAGCCCTGAAGCAACGTTCTCCCCCCCGGAATTAGTCGCCGCCCAGACCAGCTCATGCACGCCTTTGGAAAAATGGCCGTCAGCCAGTCTGACCACCTCTTTGCCGGCTAAATCGTAAACCGATATGACCAGGTGCTGAGGCCGCAACAAGTCAAAACGAATCCTGGTGGTGCCATTGAAGGGATTGGGATAATTTTGCCAGAGCCTGAAAGCATCCGGCACCGACTGCGCGACATCATCAACACCGGCCACAAGCCGATGCTGGGGAGATCGGATCGGGTTTTGTATCCATGTCGCCAGGTTTTCTCCAAACACCCGGTCTTTATCAGCAGGCAAAAAATAGGCGATAAATCCCAGTTCGAGGTTGATGTTGCCGGGGTCGGTCTGGCGATGCATCATCAATCCATGATCGCCATAGCTTTTCATGTCACCGGTATCGCTGTTTTCAGCATCGATATCATCGGAAACGCCGCCGCCTGCATTGTCGCGGTAATACAACTGTACACTTTGCCAGTTGCTTTCCTCAAGTTCAACATAGTTAAAAAAGGTGCCCTGTTCGCCACTCACCATGTTCCATTCCGAGATAGGCACATCAACGGATCTATCGACCTGGTCCGGGTTGCCATCCACAACAATGCCGCTGTTGTAGCGGTTATAGTAGCGCATGCCGGCGGCGTTTGCGTTTAAATCCCAGGATTGCCGGATGTATTCCAGCTCCACGTAATAATCTTCATCCGGATCGAGTTCTGAACTCAGACTGTCCGAATGCAGACTGGCCCCTCCCTCAATCGTGCCGCTAAAGGGATAAAATTTTGTCCGCACGTAAAAGCTAAATTCATCTATCCTGGGATTTTGCCCCCCCACCGTCTGACGCACTTCGCGCACCACCCGGACAACCGGGTTTGCCGTATATGACAAATAGTCCTCATTGTCATAAATAGCAAGAAAATCTTCATCTCCCGCCGGGGCGCCGTCTTTACCAATCGGGATGTAAAATGTCCTTATAACACTGCCGACAAAACGCAATTTTTGAATATCAAAAATATCGACGCCCGTACCAAAGGGCGCTTTAATAGCCACATCCGACAAGAGTCCATTCTGTTGACTGGTCTGCTGCCGCTGCAGCCGCACCCTGTACATATTGCTTTCAACGATATGCTGATAAGGTTCAAAGCCCATGCCGTATTTTGTCGCCACCGAGTCCGGCATGCTTAACGTAGAAGAGCGGTAAAGATAAGCATAGCCTTCGCAGTTGCTGTTCAGCGGGTCGACAAATTTGAGTTCGAGCCGGTCGTGCGTCACCGCCTCTTCATTATCGATCCAGCTGTCATCCGAAGCCTTGTCTCCCAGATCCGCAGTCATAAAGGAAAGCTCGTCGTCCACATCCCATTCCGGCAAGGTGTCTGTTATGGTATACAGAAAACTGTTCGTGTTGGGCTGGACGTAGAAATGCCGCGGAGCGCGATTTTCATAAAACGGATCATCAAGCTTGACCCGTTCGTCGATCTGAAAAGGAATCATGCTCCAGGCGTCCCTGTCGCCGTCATAGGCAAAAACAAAAATTTCATTCACCGGCACACCGGTATATTCTCTGGCGGACCAGCCATTAATGACGATGGGTTCCCAGGGCCGCGTTTTAGACAATTTTTCTGTTGCAGCAGCGACAACGATCAACAGCAAAATAAAAACAATGACCTTTTTCATGATTTTACCCCATATTAGCCAATTTACAATCACCATTAACGATTTCGCGCATCGATCTGAATATTCTGTTTAATTTGTCCTTCTGAATCGACCAAAATACCGTATTCCCAAAGATTCACCGTTGAACATACATGCTTTGGAGCCATCAGGATATAATCGCCGATGTTCAGGTCTTTTCCCACCGGCAGAGCCAGGACGGTGTGTTCCTCGCTAAAACTTTGAATTCGCACGCCCTGTTCACTAAAAACGTCAGGCAGGCCCTGATCTATGGACCAGCGCTTGTGGCCGATATTTAGCGTCGCCAACCCATCCGCCGGCAAATCGATGACCTGAGTCAAAAGCAGGGCTGCGACCTCAAAGGTATTATCCAAAATGCGTGCGTGTTCCGAGTCCGAATATATCCATGTTCCAGGGGACACAAAAAGTGTCGTTTCCGGATTGGCCTGCGACAGAACCTCCAGATCAGCCAGAAACCCCGGGGTGCCGCCAACCATGATGGAGGGCACCTTTATCCCCTCCCGGATAAAATGGTTTTTACACGACAGCAGGTCGGTCATGCTCTCATGTGCAATCTGCTGCCGCTCTGATGCCTCGGCGCTGTGATTGTGGCCGTCATAAGCATGAATGCCGGCAAACCTCAAACCGTTCGCCTTCCCGGCATCACGATACAACTGCAGAGCAGAGTCGGGCGAGGTACCGGTACGATGCATGCCGACGTCTATATCCAGATAATAATAAAGCGCCGGTATCGCTGCGGGCATGGCTTGTTTTAAAATATCAACATGTACCGGATGTGAAATTTGAACAAACCACTCGATTGTATCGTTTTCCTGCATCAATGAAAACAAGCGTCTTGCATCATGTAACAATAACGGATAAGCGATGAAAATTTTATCAGCCCCGCACCTTACAAGCAAATCAACTTCATTGAGAGAGCACTTGAAAAAAGATATCCCCTCGTTTTGTAAGAGTCCGGTTATATAAGCGGATTTGTGCGTTTTTACATGAGGACATAAATTTCGAAACGACAGGTCAAGATGTTGCGCAGCTAAAAGCGCTTTCATCTGTCGAATATTTGCCTGAATTCGATCCTCGAACAGTATCAGCCGCGGCGTGGCGATATCCTTCGGTTTTTCGAGTCTATAGGGTCTGTTACCCAACCGGGGCAAATGGAATTTCATTTAACCTTTACATCTACCGTTTTGTTGAACTTTATATTATTCGAGACGATTTTGATGAACCGCAATCCATATCGTTGGGTCTGACTGTCGTTTGATGAGACCCACTGGCTTAGATTGGGAAGTTCAAGGTTCATGCCGGATGTTGTCATAAAATACCGATTGGGCCAGTAGCCGATACGGGCAGACGGGTCATAGGGGTCAAAGGGTATCCAGCCGTATTCGGGCAGAAAAAATTCAATCCAGTGCCACGGCACCGCTTCGTTTTCCGTAATCCGATAACCCGTCATCAATCTCGCCGGAATTCCACCGGCCCGGCAGCAGGATAAAAAAAGCACAGAAGCATTTATACTGTTCTCCACCGACGTTGTATCCGGAAGCTGGTTGCGATGTTGATTCAAAAGGGTACTGTCATTTTCACCATAGCCGCGACTGAGAGCTTGAAAAGCATAAAAGCCGTTTGGCTTTTCCTCAATCCGGACGCTACCGGTTTGCAATTGATCAAAGGGAATCAGGGCCGGTTCCTCTTGGGTGTAAAAACGATAAAATGCGCTGGTGCGATCATAGTCACCCACCCGCTCGGGATCGATATCATAATCCTGTTCATAACAAGTACAGGAAAATCGCAGTTGTATATCCGGGATCTTATCGACGGGATTAAGATTCCAGTATGCATAGCGGTTACCATGACGACTATCGATATAGGTCAGATAATCAGATGGCTTGATTTGCTTAATTTTAAAGCCTCGCTGCGCCTGGGACTCTACAGGCAAAAACGACCAAATCAACAAATAAGGAGTGGACGGTGCCTCTACCTTTAATATTTCCAATTCAGCCCTGAACTCAAGCTCGACAACACGGGGATTCGATAAAGCCGGGCGATAATGAACATTTTCGGGTTTAAGGTCAGGTCGCAACGCAACCGATCCCGTCTCCGGCCGCGGCGCTCTGCCAAAAAAAGAAGCGCAATGAAAATAAAACAGTGGAAATAAAAATAAAAGAGCAAGTAAACAGTATTTATTCATTTTAAAAATCCTGAAATAACCGCCACAGCGGCAAACAAACGCTCATAACGCCATTTCGCAACTATGTGAATAATCTACATAAAGCCTTGTGTAAAATCAAGCGAAAAGAAGCAGGCGAGAGGATAGCCGAAAAATGACTATTGATAAAGCAGACACAATTTTTACAACTTGAGTTTTAATATAAATTTTCTATTTTAATAAAACTCGAACAGAAAATCCTGACGATGTTATTACGGAAAGGAACCGTTATGAAAGGGAAGGTTGTTCTTCTTTTGCTTGTGTCAAGCCTCACCACCTTGCCGGCCAAATCCGGAGAAAAATTAACCTTTGATCAGGTCTACAACCGGGCGGAGCCGCGCTTGCTCACCTCTCTCCCGTCTATAAGGGGCTGGTGGGACCAGAACCACTATCTGGAGCTTGTCAATCACGACCGCTTGGTCCGCATCAATGCCGGCAGCGGTGACACCACACTTGTTGTGGATTATAAAACCCGGGAAGCCTTGCTTCCCGAAGGCTTTTCATTGCGCAGAGCCGCCGACCGAACAGAGGATTACCGCAAATTCATTTTGCAAAAAGACGGAAATCTTTATTTTTTTAACCGGGATGAAGAGGACTTGAAACCTCTCACCGCCCAGGCTTTGGAGGAGAAAAATCCGACCTTATCGCCGAACGGCAATGCTGTTGCCTATACCAGAAATCATAATCTTTACGTCCTCGACCTCGAAACCGGCCTTGAGCGCCAGTTGACCGATGATGGAAGTGATGTCATCTATAACGGCTGGGCATCCTGGGTCTATTATGAAGAAATTTTGGGCCGGCGCAGCCGCTATAAAGCATTCTGGTGGTCGCCGAACAGCGACATGATCGCCTTCCTGCGGTTCGACGATTCACGGGTTCCCCGCTTTCCCCTCTATAAAGCCGATGGAAAACAGGGGTTGCTCGAGTGGATGCATTATCCCAAAGCCGGAGACCCGGTTCCTGATGTCAAATTGGGGGTCGTCCACATCAAAGATGGCAGAATCGTATGGATCGATATTGAAAACAGAGCGGACAACTATGTTGCCTGGCCCACCTGGACACCTGATGGTAAAACGCTGATTTACCAGTGGATGAATCGCGATCAAAACCTGCTAAAGCTATTTGCCGTTGATCCACTTGACGGGAAAAGCGCAACTGTTTACACGGAAAAACAGGATTCATGGGTTTCCTTTATAGAAGACCTTCACGTACTGAAGGACAATCAATTTTGTCTGTTTAAAAGCGATAAAAGCGGCTGGTCGCACCTCTATCTCTGCTCTCTTGACGGTAAAAAAATAAAACAACTCACCCGGGGCGATTGGTCCGTACGGGATATCGAACGACTCGATGAAAACCATGAAAAAATATATTTTCATGCGAACAAAAGATCAACGGAAACCCAACTCTTTTGCATTGATATCAACGGTAAAAATCTCAGACAAATTACCCATAAACCGGGCACGCACAGGTGCCAGGTTTCGCCAACAGGCACCTATTTTATCGACACATTCGAAGACATTCATCATCCCGGGCAAATGATTCTTTTTACAACCAGGGGGGACACGCTGCGAAAACTGGGCGACCGACGCCTTGCCGAGATGGATCATTACCAATTCGGCACCCCTGAATTGTTTACCATTCCCTCCGGGGATGGCTATGATTTACCGGCCTGCTGGATTTTGCCGCCTGACTTTGATCAATCGAAAAAATATCCGGTTCTCTTTTCGGTTTATGGCGGTCCCGGCTCAAAATCCGTTACCAATGACTTTCATCGCCTCAGCAATTACTATCTGGCCCAAAATCAAATTATTTACCTGGCCGTCGATCATCGCGGATCCGGCCATTTTGGTAAAAAAGGAAAAGCCCTTATGCATCGAAATCTGGGTAAATGGGAAATGCATGATCTGATTGCAGCCGTCAAATGGCTCCAAAAAAAGCCTTTTGTTGATTCAACAAAAATCGCCATCACCGGCGGCAGCTATGGAGGTTATGTTACCTGTATGGCGCTGACCTTTGCAAGTGAATACTTTACCCATGGAATCGCCCTCTTCTCGGTTACTGACTGGCATTTGTATGATAATGTCTATACAGAGCGCTATATGGATCACCCTGATGACAATCCACAGGGATATTCTTTTGGATCGGTGATGAGCCATGCAAAAAAATACAAGGGTAAACTCCTTATCACCCATGGCACCATGGATGACAATGTGCATATGCAAAACACAATACAGCTCATCGATGTTCTGCAGGACCACAATAAGAATTTTGATCTGATGCTCTATCCCAATGAGAGGCATGGTATAGGATTTCCCAAATACAAACACCAAATCAGAAAAACTTTAGACTTTTGGTTTGCTCACCTTCTCGACAAACCCTTTAATCCCGAGCAGCATTAAGAGCAGCCGACCCCAACGGCCAGCCAAAAGATATAAACGCAAAAAGGGTGCTCCCTATAATGGAGCACCCTTTTTTAGTCGATTTATCGTCACTATTATTTGTCTTCCGGGAATTCCTCGTGCTGCGGCCAGACATGAGGCTCTTCCTTTATCTTGTCCATCAACTCCTGAATGCCTCGCTGTAGCTGGGCATCGTATTCCCTCGCCATCTCGGCAGGATGAAGATCAACTTTAATGTCCGGTTCGACCCCTTCGTTTTCAATAACCCATTTACCCTTGACATCATAAATACGATAATCCGGTGCGGTCAATCCGCCGCCGTCGATCAGAGAAATAAACATCGAAACACCAACAAGCCCTCCCCAGGTTCGGGTTCCGATAATCGGACCCATTTTTCGAAGTCTGAATTCATAAGGCAACTCGTCACCACCCGATCCGGCCTGCCGGTTGGTTAAGAGAACTTTATGTGCCCAGGTAACAACAGCCGGTGTGGTTTGATCGTGAGAGTAACGCCGAGTCCAGTAACTGTGCAGCGGTTTGTCCAGTCTTCTCAGGAAAATATCAGGGTCCAGACCTCCGCCATTGAAACGGCCATCGATAATCAACCCCTTTTTACGGGTTTGAGAATAAAAGTATTTCGGAAATTCAACCGCTGAACCGAGATAAGTATCAGGCAGGTGAATATAGCCGATCTGCCCCTGCGATGCTTTTTCAGCAACCAGACGGTTGTGTTCCACCCAGTTCAGGTAGCGTAAAAAATAATCATTTCTCAACGGCTTGACGACAAACGTTCGCGCTCCCTGCAAAACCGGTCTGTCGTTCACGGTGAGGGTAACCTGTTTTCCGGCCAGGTTTTGAAAATAGCTGTAAATATTCTTATCGGCCGTGACTCTTACATTATTCACTTTGAGGAGGTAATCCTGTTCTTCTACATTCACACCCGGTTTGGCCAGAGGCGGATATATCTCTCGCGACCAATCCGGCACCTGGTAAATGGTTTCAAATCTGTAAAGGTTGTGGGCCTTGTCGACCTGCCAATCCACACCCAACAGACCGACGTTGACCCTCTCTGCCTGTCGTTTTCGGTCTCCGCCATATACATAGGTATGAGAGGTATTCAACTCCCCGATGAGCTCACCGATGACGAAACGTATATCCTGACGACAAGTGGCGCGATTGAGCAGTTTCTCATACTTTTTCTTTTCTGCCGCCCAATCCAGACCATGCATATTGGCTTCATAATAGAAATCCCTTTCCATACGCCAGGCTTCATTAAAAATCTGCTGCCATTCAGCCATGGGATCATGCCAACGTGTCAAATCATCGAGGCTCACAGCCTTGCCGTCGCCATTCCGGGCATCAGCTTCAAGAAAATAGAGAGCACTGTTCTTTTGGTAAAGAATATGTTTATAATCAGCCGACAAGTTGTATCTGTCGATCTTTTCAACCACCGCTTCTTCCTTGCGCTCATCAAAGGAATAAAAGTACAAATCCATCGGCCCCGGCCGGCGAAACTCGAATCGGTTGAAATCACCCTTGTCTTTGTTGAGATAGAACAGGCCCCTGGATGTCGCACTCAGGTACCTGTAATTTCCCCTTTCAACCGGAATGGCTTCGATACGATCCTCGAGTCCATCGAACTCGATAATGACGTTAACATCCTTTGAATCGCTTTGGTCTGTCTCCTCTTTTACGTTTTCATTACTCCGGACCTCATCCGACTGAAAACTCAGCAAAGAGGGAGCGCCTTTGTGAAGCGATAGCGCATAAATACCGGCAACGTTTTTGTAAACCATTTCCCATTCAAAATCACAGAAGGTCGGATCAAAACGACGATTGGAGACAAAAAAGAGATAATTTCCATCCGTGGAAAAAACCGGATGAAAATCGTTGAAAAGCCCCTTGCTTGCGCAATGCGCTTTTCCGCTTTCCAATGAATAGATATAGACCTTTGTTACCAAATCCGCATCCATTTTTGAATAAGCAACATACCGGCTGTCCGGCGACCAGTTGAAATCATATATCGCTTTTTGATCCAGAGATATATCGACATTTTCATATTCCGCTCTGTCGATATTGACGATTTGTTTGCGTTCAACATCGATATAATTGCAGCTCAGTGTTTGATCTGCAAAGGCAATTTTTTTACTGTCGGGTGACCATTTCAGGGTATGACGATAGCCGTTTTTAAAATCCGTCAGCTTTTCAGTTGTATTGTCTGCTCTATTTTGAATATAGAGATTATACTCTCCGTTCTGATCCGAAAAATAGGCCACATATTTTCCATCCGGAGACCATACTGCATCTTTTTCCCTGGCACCGGATGAAGCGGTTAAATTACGGACCGCCCCCTCTTCTTTGGGAATGGTAAAGATGTCACCGCGCGCCACAACGATTGCCCGGTTGCCTGAAGGAGAACTCGCAATATCGGTAATAAAGGACTTGACCTCTTTCAAATAGGGTCGCAACTCGGGAAAATCAGCGTGTACGTTTATAGGCACTTTTTGATAAGATTTTGATTGCGTATTCAAAACCCAGATGTCACCACCATTTTCATAGACGATCCGTTCGCCCCCCATGCTGGGCCGCCGGACATCGTATTCGCTGTGATCTGTATATTTTTCAATGGTTCGCGAATCCATATCGTAAGCAAAAATATTCAACGTCCGCTCACGATCTGAGCTGAAAAAAATCTTGTTACCGATCCACATCGGTATCCGATCGGTACCTTCGAAATTGCTGATGTTGATTTCTTTTTCTCTCTTCAGGTCATAAAGATAAATCTCCTGGGCCAGTCCGCCTTTGTAGCGCTTCCAGGTACGATGTTCCCGGGCCACTTTATTATAGGCAATTTTATTGCCATCCGGCGAAAAGCTTCCCTGTACCGCTTCATGCAAAATCAACTGCTCCAGCCCGGTTCCGTCCGGGGCAATGAGATACAATCGTTCAAAGCGGTTGTAGCTGTGACGGCCGGAACGAAAAATGATCTTGTTTTTTAAATCATGCCATCCGACAATCTGATCCTCGCCGGGATGATAGGTTAACCGGGTGATCTCACCGCCGTAAATATTCATAACATAAACATCGGCATTGCCGTCATATTCCCCGGTAAAGGCCACAAGTTGACCATCGGGGGATATTTTGGGATATCTCTCCTCTCCATCATGAATGGTCAGGCGGGTCGCAATTCCCCCCTCTGCCGGGACGGACCAGATGTCCTCACCGGAAACAAACACGATCAAATTGTCGTGTATATCAGGGAAGCGCATCAATGGTTCCTTTGCAAAACCCAATGCAATCCATAAAAAGCTGATCAGAACCAAAAGCAGCTTGGGCCCGAAAGCCCCACCCTGTCGGAGCGGACGGGAAAACGTTTTTAGTGTTTTCATTTTGTTCTCCTTGTCAATAATATGGTTTTGCCTGAACAGGCATTTTTTTACAATTGAAAAGTTAATAAAGCCGGCCATGAAAATCAATATCTATATATAAGCAGAGAATTTATAAAAATTTATTTCTATTGATTTCTCGCGATAAATTCATTAACTTTTAATCTTTATGAAAATCAGGTCAATGTATTTATGAAACAAGATAAACTTCGAAATTTTTGCATCATTGCGCATATAGACCACGGCAAATCAACTTTGGCTGACCGGTTATTGGAAATCACCGGTACAATGACCAAAAAGGAAATGAAAGAACAGATCCTTGACAACATGGATCTGGAACGCGAACGCGGCATTACCATAAAAATGCACGCCATTACGATGGAATACAAGGCCGATGATGGGCAAAAATATAATCTCAACCTCATCGATACGCCCGGGCATGTCGATTTTACCTATGAGGTATCGAGAAGCCTGGCGGCCTGTGAAGGGGCGGTTTTAGTTGTCGATGCCGCCCAGGGCGTGGAAGCTCAAACCGTCAGCAATCTCTATCTCGCCATCGAAAACGATCTCGAGATCATACCGGTAATCAATAAAATAGATCTACCCAGTGCCAGAGTCGAAGAGATAAAACAGCAAATCATCGAACTGCTTGGTTGTAAAGAGGAAGAAATCCTTTTAACCAGCGCCAAAACAGGTGAAGGTGTCAAAACAGTTCTCAATGCTATTGTAAATAAAATTCCACCTCCCGGCGGTGACAGTGATCACCCGACTCGGGCGCTTATCTTCGATTCCATCTTCAATACCTACCGTGGTGCAATTGCCTATGTCCGTATAGTCGAAGGTTCTCTTGTTCCGGGTGAAATGATCAAATTCATGTCTACGGGAAAAACCTTTGAACTACAGGAGGTGGGTGTATTTCGTTTCGGCAACATTCGCACCAGCATGCTCTCGGCTGGAGAAGTAGGCTATGTTATTGCAGGGGCAAAGGATGTGAAGGACACCCGGGTCGGTGATACAATAACAACCGTCGACAATCCCGCCGCCAAGCCATTGCCCGGATATCGCGAAGTCAAACCGATGGTTTTCAGCGGCATGTTTCCTTCAGATTCAGAAAATTATGAAGACCTTCGCAGTGCCCTTGAAAAATTGAAATTAAACGATTCTTCACTATTCTACGAACCGGAAACATCGATGGCCCTTGGATTCGGTTTTCGCTGCGGATTTTTAGGTCTTCTGCATATGGAAATTATTCAGGAACGGCTTGAGCGGGAATACGAACTCGATCTGGTGACTACCGTGCCAAACGTGGAATTTCATATCTACGATTCTAATAATGAAATGCGCAAAGTTGACAATCCCGCCGACTTGACCGAGAGCGGCAATATCGACCGCATTGAAGAACCCTATATCCGGGCCAACATTCTGACACCCTCTGAATTCATCGGCAATATTATGCCCTTGGCAATGGAAAGACGCGGTATTTATCACAATACCGAGTATCTCGATACCACCCGAGCCGTCCTGCATTACGATTTCCCCCTGGCTGAAGTGATTTTCGATTTTTATGATCGTTTGAAATCCCTAAGCCGGGGGTACGCATCCTTTGATTATGAATTTGTCGGCTTTAGGCGGGGAGACGTTGTCAAACTCGACATTCTGCTAAATGGAGAAAAAGTGGACGCTCTGTCGGTAGTCGTTCACCGCGATAAAGCCTATGAATGGGGAAAAAGGGTTTGTGAAAAATTACGCGAACTCATACCGCGCCAGATGTATCAGGTGGCTATTCAGGCCGCTATCGGCAGCAAGGTGATCGCCCGTGAAACCGTTAAAGCACTTCGGAAAAATGTGACTGCAAAATGCTATGGCGGCGATATTAGCCGCAAGCGCAAACTCCTGGAAAAACAAAAAGAAGGTAAAAAACGGATGAAACAACTGGGCAAAGTCCAGGTGCCCCAGGAAGCGTTTCTGTCCATTCTTAAGGTCGATTGAGGCAGAGTATGATAAAAGCAGAGCATTTGACGAAAAAATACGGTTCGTTCGTTGCCGTCGATGATTTGTCCCTGATGGTTGAGAATGAATTGTTTGTCTTTCTGGGTGTAAACGGAGCGGGGAAAACCACAACCATAAAGATGATGAATGGACTGCTCCGCCCCGGCCGGGGAAAAGTCTGGATTCATGGCATCGATATCCAGGAAAATCCGGTCAAAGCCAAGCGAATTACCGGCCTTGTCCCCGAAGAGCCCTATCTCTATGAAAAACTTAAAACACATGAATTTATTCGCTTTTTAGCGGACATTTATAAAATACCGCCAACCCTTGTAAAAAGGAGAATGGATCAGCTCTTTGATATTTTCGAGCTCGCAGAACACGCCGAGACTCTGATCGATGAACTCTCGCACGGAACGCGGCGAAAGGTCGCTCTCGTTGGTGCCCTTATCCATGATCCGGAAGTGCTTTTTCTGGATGAACCCACCATCGGACTCGACCCCGAAAGCGTACGCACATTCAAAACCCTGCTCGATGGTCTGATAAAACAGGGTAAAACCATTTTCATGTCCACCCATATCCTCGAACTGGCGGAAAAAATGTGTCACCGGATCGGTATTATTCATCACGGAAAATTGCATAAAGTCGCCACCCTACAACAACTAAAGACAGAAAGCGGACACAATGACCTGGAAGACATCTTTTTAAACATCATCGGAAGCAAAAACGACTCCTCTTTACAATCTTTTCTACAGGGGAATGCCGAAACATGATAGTCAAACTGCTGCTGAACAGATGGCTGCAAGTCAAGAACACCTTTCTTAATTCGGGCGCCGGTATTAAAAGGTATCGACTCTTGTCGCTGGGAGCGCTGTTCATTTTACCGGTCTATATCTATTCCCGGATCAACGAGCTCTTCGAATCCTGGAGCATTCTTTCAGACAACGCGCTTTTGCCCGCCGCCGGATTTGTCAATCTCTCGTTTTTGGGACTGTTTGCGCTTCTTGTTTTCACCGGCACCCCACTCTCCCTGCATTTACCCTTTGTCAGCAAAGATCTGTCACTTCTGCGCTCTTTACCGCTTACCGCAGCCGACATTTGGGCGGCGAAATTTATTCAGGGCTGTCTGATAAATTCGACCCTTTTTCTCTACTTTGGGCTCCCTCTGCTTGTCGCCTTTTACGTCAATTATGAAATCTCTGGATGGTTTCTGTTTATTGTTTTATTGGCGGTCATCGCCTTTCTGGCGCTCGCGTATGCAATTGCGAATATTTGTGCAATCATATTGTTAACCGCTCTATCTGCTCAGCGCGCAAAATATATCACAACTATCCTCGTTGCCTTTCTCTTTGTCGCTTTGTGGGCCGGCTTTCAACTTTTTCGATTTTCTCAACTCGATCCAATTTCAACCTCTTTCGACCCTCAACGACTCGAGCAGCTGGCGCAATTCAATACCCATAGCTGGCTCGACCTGTTCCCGTCTCATTGGCTGGTCAATACTTTTTCCCAGAGTGCACAAAATCATCCATTCGGCGCTATATTAAGATTGTTTCCCATTCTGATGCTGACCATTTCGGCTATACTATCCAGTTTTATACTAACCCGTAAATTTGAAACCTTTCAGGAAAACCGTCCGGCCCCAACGCATAAACATCAAACCGGAAAATTTATCGAAAAAAAAAGATCCCCTTTTGTTGCTCTTTTAATGAAGGATCTCAACCTCATTATGCGGGATGCCGGACAATTCGCCCAAAGTACTATTTTTCTCATTATGTTGGTGGTTTTTCCATTTATTATCTACGAGAAAAATGGCTTGCAATCCCTCTTTGACTTTCATGCCTTTGCATCGCTTTTACTCTTTACAGCGATCTTTGCAGCATTGTCGACAGTAAAGCTACTTGCTATTGAAGGAAAATCATTTTATCACCTGAAAAAAGCACCTCTGTCCAACCGGACTCTTTACGGCGTAAAATGGTTTACAACATATGTCGTGTTTTTGCCTGTGGCAACTCTGGCGTTGGCCATACTTTCCGTATTAAGCAGCGCCACACTGCAGTATTTCGGGATTTTTTTCATTATATTAAGCGGCATTCTTGCCGGCGCCGTGGCCCTGGGGATGGCGATTGCCATCTGTTTTGTCAATTTCAACTGGGATCATCCAAGAAATATGTTGCACAGCGGTGGCACCTTGTGGCTGATGCCGGCAATTTTTTTGTTTGGTTTGATCGATTTTCTCATTCTGGCCCTGGGTTACATGATGGATCTTTTCCTTTTATCCCTGGTGCTGTCGACAGGTTATACCATCATTGTATTTTTATCGGGAACATATATACCACAGATAAAGTTGGAAACAGTGGAATGGATTTATTAAATTGTGGGCTAATAACGCAACGTCTGCGTTTGATTTTATAAACCAGGAAATCATACGATTCAACCCGATTGATGAGCCAGGCGGGAAAAAAGAGTTGAACATCAATTATAGAGATCCGGGTTTGACGCCGGATAGATGATATCACATTTTGTTATAATGAGGAATGGAGATGAAAAATAAAAAACGGAATGCCATATTCGAATATGCGGAAGCATTTGGAGTTGCACTTATCGCAGCACTCATTCTGAGAATGCTGGTGGTTCAGGCCTTTCGTATACCCACAGGCTCGATGAAAGATACGCTGCTGGTGGGGGATTTTCTGCTGGTGAACAAATTTGTTTATGGTGCCAAGACCCCGGAACGCATTCCGCTTGTCGACATCAAACTTCCCTCTTATCGATTTCCTGCGTTCAAAGAGCCGAAACGCGGCCAGATCATTGTTTTTAAATATCCTCTTGATGAATCCCTGGACTATATCAAACGCTGTATCGGTGTGTCGGGTGATACGATAGAAATTAAGGGGAGTGACGTCTTTGTAAACGGCGAGCCAGAAGGAGAAAAAACGCTCATCGCCAAAAACCAATTCGATCCGGTAGAGGGGTTTTATATTGACTATTACCGGGTTATAAACAACAATGGTGCCGAATATACCATTCGGGTACATTCCAATAAAAACGCGCGACAACAAAAATATGGTCCGGTAGTTGTTCCCCCTGACCATCTTTTTATGCTTGGTGACAACCGGGATAACAGTCAGGACAGTAGATATTGGGGATTTATGCCGATGCAAAATATCGTCGGAGAAGCCATGGTAATCTACTGGTCCTGGGATAAATATGTACCCCTTTGGGATTTGAGCGAAAAAATCCGATGGAATCGAATTTTTAATATTATTCGCTAGGGATGCAAACCTTTTCTCTTTACATCCATGTGCCTTTCTGTCTAAAAAAATGCAACTATTGTAATTTCTATTCATCCACTGATTTGACCCGTATCGATGACTATTTGCCGGCACTGCAAAAAGAGATTGAACACTATCGTTTAATTTTTCCCCCACCAGAGTTTATCCTGAAATCCATATATTTTGGAGGCGGAACGCCTTCGGTTCTGCAATCCCTGTCGATAGAATATATCCTTTCCACTCTCAAAAAAAAGTGGAACCGGTTACCCGAAGCTCAAATCTCATTCGAGATTAATCCCGGCACCGTCTCATTGCAAAAGCTTTCCGATTTACGACGAATGGGTGTAAACCGTTTATCTGTCGGCGTTCAATCCTTCTGCGATAAAGACCTGCTGATGCTGCAGCGTCTTCATAGCGAAAAGGATGCAGAGACTGCCATAAAGCAGGCCCGCCTGGCAGGTTTTTCAGATATCGGTATTGATCTTATTTTTGCCATCCCCGGTCAAACCCTGAAAACCTGGAAGTCCAATCTCACCAGATCGCTTTCACTTAACCCCGATCATATTTCTGTCTATGGTTTGACCATTGAAGAAAAAACACCCTTGTTTCAAGCGCTGCGAACAAATAAAGTGATGCCGTGTGATGAAGAATTGGAACGCGAAATGTATATATATGCAGCCGAGACGCTGAAACAAGCCGGTTATGAACATAAAGAAATTACAAATTTAGCCCTGCCGGGAAAAGAATCCGTACACAATCAAAATTATTGGCAAAACCAACCCTATCTGGGAATTGGTCCTGCTGCTCATTCATTCGACGGCGTTCGCAGATGCTGGAATATCGCTGATATTAATCGGTACAGCAACCGCCTGCATTGCGATCAATCTCCCCTCGAGTTCTGTGAACATACAAGTACAAATCAACAAAAGATAGAAACCATATTTCTCGGACTGCGTCAAAAAAGTGGACTTGATTTGCAGCGCTGGAAAAAGTCTTATGCCCAGGATCTACTGCAATGCCTGCAACCCCTATGCAAAAGCTGGAACGGTCTCGATGACTCTACTCCACCCTTTTCGCTTTCAGAGAACAACCGCTATCTCGGTCACAATGGCAACAGCTTGTACCTGACCCTCAACGGACTTTTACTTTATGATACGATATGCTCTGAAATTGTCTCTTATTTGCTTTAAAAAAAAATGTGCTTTTGAAATAATTTTAATATATTAGTACCAGATGATCAAAACACTCTATAAACCCGTCGATCTCGAAGATCTGCTTGGCTATCACCACTCGATTCACCAAATATTGGAATTTCAGGATATTTATAAAATGCTCTATCAGGGTGTATTTGGAGCCGAACATTTATTGCAGAACAAACACCGGGCATTTGAAGCCCTGCGGCTGGAATGGCAAGAGCTGAAAGAAAACAAACAGGAGCCCCTGAT
>CAZMUU010000005.1:0-10230 GCA_964569215.1 uncultured Cytophagia bacterium | reverse complement strand
CCGCTATCCCTTACGCATGAATATATTCGACTCAATCTGCGCCCCGTAAAATCAGCAGGAATGTCGCTGGATCGGGTTTGGAAACTCTTTGTCAATACTCCGCAAGCACCCCATTCAATGCTGCTTTTTAAACAGCGACTACAGGATATTTATGCTTTGGTCAAAGCCGGAAAAATCAACTATAATGCTGAAAAATGGCTTGACTATTGTGAACAGCAGAGAAATCACAACTATTCGGCTACGCATCATTCGAAAGCCTATAAAAACAACAACCACCCGGCTTATCGGGTCATTCGAACATCAAATCTTCATCGTGAGGAATAAAATATGGCAAAAACATTTGTAGAAAAGATATTGAGCAGGGAAAGATCTGTTTCTGCAGGTGAAATCCTGGAGATCAAGCCGGATTTTGCAATGAGCCACGATAATACCGCCGCAATCGCCAAAACCTTCAGACAGATAGGCATTAAAAAAATCGACAATCCTGATCGCCATATCGTCATACTTGATCATTGCGTCCCCGCTGCGAATGAAAAGTTCGCCCAAAACCATAAAGAGATAAGAGAGTTTATTAAGGAACAAAAAATCGATCACTTTTATGATATAGATCGGGGTATTTGTCATCAGGTTATTTGTGAAGAAGGTTTCGCATTGCCCGGGAAGATAATGGTTGGCAGTGATTCACATACCACCACTTATGGTGCGTTTGGTGCCTTTGCCACCGGTATCGGTCGCAGTGAAATGGCGGCTATTTTTGCCACCGGTAAAATCTGGTTCCGGGTGCCGGAAACGATAAAAATAACAATAAAAGGAAAAATTCCGGCTGCAATATCCGCAAAAGATATTATTCTAAAAATTATCGGAGATCTCAAGGCCGACGGTGCTCTTTACAAATCTGTATGGTTTACCGGCCCCGTGGTCGAAGAAATGAGTATCGCCGGTCGTATGGTTCTGACAAATATGGCTGTGGAAATGGGGGCCAAGAATGGCTATATAGAGCCTGATGCAAAAACCATTGCCTATCTGAAAAACCGGGCTCGCGTTCATTACGAACCGCAATATTCCGATCCGGATGCACTTATTGAGGAAAATTATGAATTTGAAATTAGCGATCTGGAACCTCAAATTGCCTGTCCCCACTCAGTAGACAATGTCAAACCGGCAAGCAGGGTAAAAGGCACCAAGATCGATCAGATCTTTTTCGGTTCTTGTACAAACGCCCGGCTTGAAGATTTTAAAATCGTCGCAGATATTTTACGCAATAAAAAGATTCACAACCATCTCAGAATGGTTGTTATACCTGCGTCCAATCAAATATATCTGCAAGCCCTGCAAGCCGGCTATATAAGAGATTTAATCGAGGCCGGGGCCGTGCTGGCAAATCCCGGCTGCGGACCCTGTATGGGAAATCACCAGGGGGTTCTTGCTCCCGGAGAGGTTACCCTAAGCACCTCCAATCGTAATTTCAAGGGACGCTTTGGCTGCAAAGAGAGTGAGATTTTTCTAAGCAGCCCATTAACCGCCGCAGTGTCTGCATTAACCGGCCAAATAGAAGACTGCCGGGACTTTATCAAATCAAGCGGAGGGAAACATGTCTGAAATCACGGGTAGAATCTGGAAATATGGTGATAACGTCAACACAGATGTCATTTTTCCGGGTAAATATACCTATACCGTTACCGATCCCGGGGAGATGGCAAAATTGGCCTTGGAAGATCTCGATCCCGAGTTTAGTACCCTGGTGCAAAATGGAGATATCGTGCTGGGCGGCAAAAATTTCGGCTGTGGCAGTTCGAGAGAGCAAGCAGCCTTCTGCCTCAAATATGCCGGAGTAGGTGCTGTGATCGCAAAGTCTTTCTCCAGACTTTATTACCGCAATTGTATCAATGCCGGATTACCGGCTCTGGTCTTACCTAAATTATATGATCAGCTAAACAAAGGAGACCGGATTGAAATCAGTCTGGATCGCGGCGTTGTTGTCCACAAAGGAGTCGAATATCATTTCCCCCCTTTGCCCGGAGAAATTATCGATATTTTTAATCATGGTGGGTTGATCCCCCATATCCGTAAAATCCTGAAAACAGATTCCATGCTGGGAAACAAATGAACAGAAAAGATAAATACGGTTGGGCCCGCAAAAAAATTCGAGCCCAGGTTTTAAGGCACATTAACACGGTTTCGACTCTGGCCAATACGGCAGCGATTTTAAAAGATTCTCTGAATTTCTTTTGGGTGGGATTCTACTTTGTAAAAGAGGATCATTTGCTGTTGGGACCGTTTCAGGGCTCTCCCGCTTGTGTAAAGCTCGATCTCGAAAAAGGAGTCTGTGCCGAATGCGCTAAACGAAACAAAACCATCATCGTTGAAAATGTCCATGAATTTCCCGGCCATGTGGCGTGTGACAAAAGATCAAAATCAGAAATCGTCGTTCCGGTTCGGGATCATCAAAATCAAATCAAAGCGGTGCTGGACATCGATAGCGATGCGTTTAATGCGTTTAATCGTCAAGACGAAGAGGAACTGGAAAAAATTACAGAGCTGTTGAAATCCATATGGAAAGGGGAGGTAACATGAATGTCGGAATCGTCGGTGTGGGAAAACTGGGTAATTATCATTGCAATGCAATCACGCAGCTGACACAGGCAAACCTTGTTGGTGTATACGACACAGATAGCGAGAGATGTAAAAAAATTGCCAAAACCTATCGCTGTAAGGCCTTTGAACGCTATGAGGAGCTTCTCAATCACGTCGATATCGTTGGCGTCATCGTCCCAACAACATTTCACCTCGAGGTGGCTTCTGCCGCAATCAAAGCGAAAAAGCATGTCTTTGTGGAAAAACCGATTGCCGAGAATATCGATCAGGCAAAGAGACTGGTTCAACTGGCAAAAGAGGAAAACGTACGCTTGCAGGTGGGACATATTGAGCGGTTTAATCCGGCTATGCTCGCACTCAACGATGTTTTTCTGCAGCCCATGTTTATCGAGTCACATCGGCTGGCTCCGTTTGTTCCAAGAGGCACAGATGTCGCTGTTGTGTTGGATTTGATGATTCATGATATAGATATTATACTGAGCATGGTAAGGAGTGACGTAAAAAGAGTCGATGCCAATGGTGTCGCCGTTGTATCCGATCAAATCGATATCGCCAACACCAGATTACAATTTGAAAATGGTTGCGTTGCCAATCTTACAGCCAGTCGAATCTCACAGAAAAAAATGAGAAAAATTCGTCTTTTCCAGCGAGACGCTTATATCTCTGTCGATTTTTTACAACGCTCCTCTGAAATCATTCAGCTGGTTGATTCGGATAAAAATGTAACCTCGAATAGTATGATACTCGGACAGATCGAACAGGCGAAAAGGAAACGGCAAATTCTCTACAACCGCTTGCAAATTCCGGAAACCGATGCCATGCAGGAAGAATGGAAACATTTTTTTGGTGCCATAAAAAATCAGACAGAGCCGGTCGTTAGCGGTGAAGATGGCCTCAAGGCACTCAACGTCGCCACTCAGATCGTCAACATTATCGCCCAACAGTTCAAAACCATATCCCTTAAGGACATTGATGACTAAAAAAATCATGATTATAGCCGGCGAAGCTTCCGGAGATCTCCATGGCGAGGCGCTGATTAAAGCGCTCTTGAAAAAAGAACCGGACCTAAAAGTGTTCGGTGTCGGAGGTAATCGCATGCAACAGGCCGGCATGAAGCTGATCTACCATATCAACGATCTCGCTTATATCGGTCTGATTGAAATAGCCCGTCACATCTTTTTTTTCCGGCGTCTTTATTATGATCTGGTGGATCAACTAAGAGCCAACAAGCCGGATCTGGTCATTTTAATCGATTATCCCGGCTTTAATTTACGATTTGCTAAAAAAGCAAAAAAAATGGGATGCAACGTTTTCTACTTTATCGCTCCGCAGGTTTGGGCCTGGGCACAATACCGGGCAGCCAAAATGGCCCGGTATATAGACAGACTGGCCGTTCTCTTTCCCTTTGAACCGGATTTCTTTCAAAAATACGGTTTGCCTACCGATTTTGTCGGCCACCCGCTGGTCGAAAGCCTGAACGCTTTTACCGACAAGACTGAATTTTTCAAAACCTGGCGGTTGGACGCCGAACGCCCTCTTCTCGCCCTGCTGCCGGGGAGCCGAAAACAGGAATTGCAAAACCTTTTACCGGCCATGATTGAAACCGCAAAGAAGGTAAAATTAGAACACCCGGAACTGCAAATCTGCATCGGTAAAGCAGAAACCCTCAGCACTTGCCAAATCAGGGAATGCTGTGAGCTCGATAATGAAAGTACAATTGTTGAAAATGACACCTACTCTCTTGTAAAATACGCCCGGGCTGCTATGGTGGCGTCTGGTACCGCGACACTCGAAACCGCATTTCTGTTGACCCCGTTTATGATCCTGTACCGGGTATCGCCTCTGACCTATTTGATCGGCAAACGCATGGTCAAGCTGCCCTATATTGGCCTGGCCAATGTCATTGCCGGAGAAAAGGTAGCACAGGAATTTGTTCAAAACCTCCATAGTGGTAAAATGGCAAAACACCTCGAGACTCTTCTCTATGATAAAAACCATAGAACCAAAATGGTTGATAAACTGGAACGCATTAAAGCCAAGCTGGGTGAACCCGGTGCCGCAGAAAAAGCTGCAAACATCGCTTTGACAATGATCAAACCCGGTGTAATTGAATGAATGTGATTTTTAACACAGTATAACTTTAGATTTATTTGTAACATGAACAAGAAAAAGAAAATTCTGTTTCTACTTGCAACAAAACTGGCATGGCTTGTTATACTGTTCTTTGGCAAAATTTGTCGTGTGCGGGTAAAATACCGCCATCGTTGGGATCGCGCCATTGCAGAAAACAGGGGGGTAATTGCTGTTCTGTGGCACGGCAAAATGTTGATTCCGATTTACATACACCGATATCAGGGCATCACCGCCATGGTCAGTGAGCATCATGATGGGGAAATGATCGCCCAAACCGTACACAAGCTGGGGTATCAAACCGTTAGAGGATCCAGCACGCGTGGGGGAAGCCGGGCATTTCGTCAGATGCTCTCCTTGCTCAAAAAAGGTAAAACGTGTACCGTTTTACCAGACGGCCCCAAGGGTCCGAGACACCATGTTAAGCCGGGAGTTATTGCGCTGGCACAACGATCCGGCGCCTGTATCATCCCCCTGACCTTTTCCGCGCGTAAAAAAATATGCCTCACATCGTGGGATCGCTTTACACTGTTTTGGCCATTTTCCAGGGTCTGTCTGCTCTATGGCAAGCCGATGGTCATTCCGCCCAAAATTCCTATATCTGAATTGGAACCGTACAGGCTTGACGTCGAGAATGCACTCAAAGCGTTGGACCGGGAGGCGGATGAATATTTTCAATAAAAAATGGCCGGCCTGCGCGTTGTTGCCGTTTTCAGCTCTCTATCATGCCATTACCGCTTTCAGAAACCTCCTGTATGATCATCGTATATTACCCATATGCAAATTAATGACAAAGGTTATTAGCGTCGGCAATCTGACAGTAGGTGGAACCGGCAAAACGCCGACGGTGGCCTTTTTGGCAAAGCATTATATAGATCAGGGTAAAAAGATCGCTATCCTGAGCCGGGGCTATGGACGAAAAAGTCGGGAACAACTATTGGTCTGCGACGGTAAAGATATACTCGAGTCCTGGCAAAAAGCCGGAGATGAACCATACATGCTCGCGAAACGGCTGTGTGTGCCCATTTTGGTCGATGCTGACCGCTGTCGGGGTGGGCAAACGCTGGTGCGTGATTTTCAGCCGGATATTATTTTGCTTGACGATGCTTTTCAGCACCGAAGGCTCTACCGCGATGTAGATGTCGTAACCTTTAATGGTCAGAATTGTTTTGGTAATGGTTATCTTCTGCCGGCAGGGCCATTGCGGGAGTCTAAACGGTCACTGAAAAGAGCCGATATTTTATGGATAAATTCCTCTATAAATCGGAATCAACCGCTGCCGTTTTCCCGGAAAAGGAGTATACGGGCTAGATATTCGGCAAAAAATCTGGTCAACGATAGCCGTAAAGTTTCCTGTAGCGGGTTGAAAGGTCAAAACATTATCGCCGTTTCCGGCATAGCAAATCCGGGAAATTTCATTCAAACGTTGCAATCGCTTGGAGCAAATATTTCAAAATCATTTCAATTCGGAGATCACCACAACTACCGTTCTGAAGACATTAGAACCATTGAATCCCATACGCAGCGACTCGGTTTACACTGGATTGTAACAACAGAAAAAGATTGGTACAAGCTGACACCCTTTATGAATCAACAATTTTGGTACTATCTCAATATAGAGATAGAACTATTAAATCCGAAAGAAATCGATAATTGTCTGTTGTTAAATATATGAACAAATCCGTAAACTGTTTCATGGCAATACAAAATTTGCTTGATATTTTTACAATTAATTGATAGAATAAGAAATGTGGTATTATTGATCATTTTTAACTGGAGAATATAGTGCAAACTTTAGCAAAACCCATAATTCTTGTAGTAGATGATGACAAAAATATTGGTAAAATGATAGAGGCCAGCCTGCGAAAAGAAGGCAAATATGAAATCAGAACCGCCCTGAGCGGTGAGGCGTGCTTGAATTCTCTAAAGGAAAACATCCCCGATCTGGTTCTGCTCGATATACAGATGCCCGGAATCGATGGGCTGGAAACTCTGAAGCAAATCAAACAAATGGATTCGAGAATTCCTGTTATCATGATGACAGCTCATGGAACCATAGAACGGGCTGTCCAATCGATGAAGTTGGGAGCGTATGATTTTCTCACCAAACCATTTCAACGCGATCGTCTTATTGTGACTGTAAACAACGCCTTGCTGAACAGTTCTCTCCGTAAAGAAGTGGACGAGTTGCGTTCCGAATTGAAAAACAAATATGCTTTTGAAAACATTATCGGTCAATGCGGTGGCATGCAAGATGTTTTTAAAGCTGTTGAAAAAGTGGTCGATAGCAATGTTACGGTTTTAATACAGGGTGAAAGCGGTACCGGCAAGGAACTGATCGCCAGAGCGATCCATCATCACTCCTCCAGCCGCAGCGCCAGACAATTCGTTGCTGTCAATTGCAGTGCGCTTCCTGAATCACTGCTGGAAAGCGAGCTCTTTGGTCATGAGAAAGGAGCCTTTACCGGTGCAACGACCAGACGTATCGGTAAATTCGAACAGGCCAACGGCGGCACAATTTTCCTGGATGAAATCGGTCTCATGAGTCCGGCAACACAGTCAAAACTCTTGAGAGTTTTACAGGAACGGGAATTTGAGCGGGTTGGGGGTAATGAAATGGTCAAAGTTGATGTGCGGGTTATTTCAGCCACCAACAAGGATATAGAAGAAGCGATGAAAAACAACGAGTTTCGTGAAGATCTCTATTACCGAATCTCCGTATTTCCGATAAAATTGCCTCCTCTAAGAGAGCGGAAAGAGGATATCCCGGCCCTGATTGCCCATTTTATCAAAAAGTATAATCTTCAGGAAAACAAAAAAATCGAGGGTGTTTCCGCCGACGGCCTGGAACTGATGATGGCCTATAACTGGCCGGGAAATGTCAGGGAGCTGGAAAACGCTATTGAAAGAGCGGTTGTGCTCTCCAATGGCCCTGAAATTGTTGCCAATGATCTTCCCGCAGCCGTACGCGCTCTCGGGGAAAAACGAATCTATGAATCGGACAAAACCCTGGCGGGATGGATAGAGAAACTGGAAGAACAAGCTTTGCGACAGGCTCTGCTGGAATGCGAAGGCAATATCTCAAAAACAGCCAAAAAGCTGGGTATCGGCAGAGCAACGATTTATCGGAAAGCCAAAAAATATGGCCTGCCCATGGTGAAAAACTAACAGCAGCCACTGTCTCATGATGAGACAGTGGCTCGCCGTAAAACAATTCTCATAGACGAGGGTTGTTTCTCCCCGGTTTTTAGCCAATAAAAACAAGTCTTTATATCACTATTATTTTTCTTTTGTTTGGTATATGATTTGCTTGATAATGACGGTATCGTTTATTTCAGGCCCGTAGGTTATTCAGAGCAACGCGGAAACATAACAACGAATCCCCACGAATTATCGAGCGGGAAAATGGAAAGCAGACTAAATAAAGTGTAGCCGGCATTATGAGCATATCAAACTTATCTGAACTTGTCCACAACATCTGTAGCGGAACCTATCATCAAACCGAATTGATGCAATTCATTCATCTGTCCCAGAAAATATCCCTCAGTTATCTCAAATTTCAGGAACTTTTAGGAAAACGTATTACCGGAGAACGCCTCGATACCGACGTGGAACTAGAAGATCTCGCTATCGATTGCATTGCTGAGCTTTTCAGCCGTGATGAAAACGACTGCTTTCCACAGTTAAAACGTTATTATGAAACAAAATTTTCCGAAACGCCGGATCTCAATGATGCTGATGTATTGGTTTTAACCCGGCGGTTAATTGTTCGAAAAACCAAACAAGAACTGGCCAGGATTTTCCGCGAAAGGGATCCGGAAGGCGCAAAAATCGTACGCAATATCAAGGTGGCTGTGCGGAATTCCGACACCCTACGCCTGTTTAGAGACATGGGCAAAGAGTATGTTTTTTATACAAATGGATTCAATATACCGATTGAAGATATTCAAATTACCCCTCAAATCGAAAAGTATATTCGGCGTCAAAACCCTCCGATCCCCGAAGATTTACTGAGTTCACGGTTTTTGGAGAACTATAATCCCAATGATTCGGTTTCAACCTCTATTCGAAAGCTTTTCAAGCATGTGAACGAATTGAGAGAATTTCAAAACTTCGTCGCCCTGGATACTATTGTCAAACTGGTGCGAAGCATGAAATTCCAGGCGTTCAAAGAACGCATCCTTTCCGATGATAATGTTCCGACACCTCAGGATACGATAGAACTAAAAGAGATTGAAAATTATGTTCACGTGGTGATGAGAAAAGTAAACCACAAAATTGACTCGCAGTATCTCCGTACCGGTAAACTCAACCACGACAAAGCGCGAATATATTCCAACGCGCTTTGCGATGTTTTGTACGACCTCATTCAAAAAAAAGATAGTTCCTCCTATTTCAGAAACCTCAGATATTATATGCCTCACCTGAGCCAACAAGATTATCGCACCAAAGAGCGCTCAATTTTTGAATACCTCGCCAAAGTAGCCAAACGGGAATTTCGCAAACACCTTAAAGAACTGTTGTAATTTTTTTCCGTAAATCAGACTGTTTGCTTGTATGTTACATAAAAGTAATTGAGTGTAACACTTTGTTACGCCAGGGTGGTCGAACAAAATGATTGAATCGAATTATGAACGAAATCAAGCAAACATGTCCGCAAAAAACACATCTTGAAATGTACTCCCTTATCGGGCATGCTGATGGAAATTCAAAGCAACTCAAGGAACACTTGGCAAACTGCCCGGATTGTCGCAACAAAGCCCGCAAGTATCAACTCTTTTATCATATTCTGGCCCACGAATTGAACAAGCCGATATCAAATCGCGTTCTGAGTTTTGCAAAATCATTGCATGCAAATCAGTCCCTGTTCAACCTCTTTATTTGCGATCCTCAGGGCCTGAAAATGTTGGGACATGGTGATCCCTATCGCTTGCGCCTGCTCTTCTCAGCACAGGGAGAAAAGGGTCGTTGCAAACTATTTGAGTACAACCTCGCACAAACACCCAGAGATAAAATTATTCTGCGGTTTATCACCGATTTTGAACAAAAATCTAATCTGGTATATTTGTGGAATCCCACCCCTATAGATTACAGCCGCGTATCGATAGATTTTCCGACAATTCAACGCGTCTCTTTCAACAGCATAGGAGCTGCTCACATCCCTTATATTAGTGTGTCCGACTTGCACGAACAAATTATATATTTACACAAGGGACCTGCCACAGAAACAGAAACCTCTTTTGAAAAAATATTAAAGGGGATCCTCTGGGAAACCTGATTTTATCTTCCAAAAAGGCCGGACAAGCATTCATCCGGCCCTTTTAGTCAGAAATAACTTGACAGAGCGATAAATTTTAAATAATTTTAAAATAATTATATTCTTGTCCGTTTTTTGAGCAAAGGGATAAAGAATAAGCTTTTATAAAAGAGTGACTGGCAACGATTCCCTTTCAGGATTAAAATGAACAAAAAACACGTACTCCTCGTCGACGTTGATAGCAATAA
>CAZMUU010000004.1:23406-27345 GCA_964569215.1 uncultured Cytophagia bacterium | reverse complement strand
GCATTGTTTTTTATCGCCACCATTTTTTTAATCGCTTGTGAAACACCGCAGAAGAAAATGGTAGAGACGGAAAAAACTGAACTCAAGACAAAGATCATGGCGGCGCAGGATAGTCTGGAAAAAAAAGTAAGCCAACTGCGGAGCAACGTCGAAGAACTCGATGAAACGCACCAGCAAGAACTGGAACAATTGCAGCAGTATCAGGAAGAGCTTGACGCAAAACTGCAAAAAATCGAAAATGCGACTGTAGAAGATTGGGAAACGGTTAAAGGGGAGGCAGCAAAATTTATCCAATCCGTCAAAGAAGAGGTTAAGGCTGAAATGGAGGAGATGGCACCGGAGGAAGAAATGCAATAAATGGTCGCATTTCTGCAATCAATCCCTTAGACCATACAGGCCTGAATAATCCATCGACAATATGGTCCGGCAGCAAACCGCTACCGGACCATATTTTTTAAATCTTGTTTTATTGTTCTGAATCGCCATTATCGGGGTTTTGCTGCCCAAGAACTCTTTTTTCGGCCTCTTGCAAAAGCTGTTTGGCTTGTAAAAGATTCGGGTTCAGGCGAAGCGCTTCTTCAAATTCTCCTACCGCTTCTTCAGGTTTATCTGCCTTGAGGAGATATTGACCGTAGTTGCTGTGTGCGTTTGCATTTTCACCATCCAGTTCTATGGCTTTGGTCAGGTTTTTTTCCGCTAGTTCGAGATTATTCTCCAGTAATTGGATATAGCCCAGATTGTTGTATATATCGGCATTTTCCGGTCGAAAGGTCGACAGTTTCTCATAAAGCTCGATGGCCTCATCGGTTTTGCCCTGCTGCACTTTATAAACACCAAAATCGAAGACGTTTTTAAATGCTTTTTCCGCCAGTGAATCCTGTTCCAGGGCTTTCCAAAAGTAATCGAGAGCGAGATCGAGGCCGGCGGAATCTCCGGGACTCTTTTTCAAAATAGCTTCTCCCAGATTATTATAGGCGAATGCATAGGAGCTGTCCAGTGCGATCGTCTGGTGAAAAATATCGATAGCCTGATCCAGTTTGCCCTGTTCCATTTTCACATAGCCGAGATTGTTAAAAACACCTGCGTCACGGGGACGCAACCGGGACATTTCCATGTAATGTTGTTCTGCCTCGACCAATTGATTCTGACTGAAAAAATAGGCGCCACGGTCGAAAATAGTATTAAAAAATTCTTCGGATAGATTGGTTCTAAACGTTTCCAACAAATCTGCAACCGCATCCCGATGAACCATAAAGGCCAGGATTTTTAATTTTAAATAATCTTCGTGAAAAAAATGATAACCCGGAAATTCGCCGCGCCAGGCACTGCCGGCGGAATCCTTGATCAAATACCAATCTTCACCCTTGAATTTTTTAGTTCCAATCAGATGAACACCGTGATCATCAGTCGAGGTTTTGTTGTAAAAGCGGAATTCGCGTGAATCCTGGTTGATATGTGAGGCCGGAATATCGAATGAGGGCACGATGGCGATATCCTCTTCGCCATATTTACCGGGTTCGGAGACATCACCGGCGATGGCGACGGAATACCCCTTCTGAATGGCATTTTTAATGGCGCTGTAGAACGCCTGCAGGGGTATGTTGTAATAATGGGGAGAATCCCACCAGTTGTCCGGAACCGGATATTCATGCAGAGTCCAGAAAGGAAATTTTTTAAATGAAATAAACGAAACATAATCGTTCACCGGAAGCTCGAGATGTTTTAGATATTGCAGGGGGGTCATTTGTGTTTTGTTTACCTCTATCATCTGTGGAGGTGCTCCCAAATAGCGGTTGAGAATCATCTTGATATTGGCCAACACCTGCTGTTCATTCCAGATGTCGTTTTTCTTGACATATTCCAGGTAAGATTTCATTTCCTTGTACATTTCCCGATGATTATGAGCGGTTTGACCTGCCAGCAATCCCGGGTAATCGGACTCGCGAACAATCCCGTACTGTTTCATTCGCAGAATGACCTGCCCATGCTGTGATCCCTGGGCGAAATAAGCATCTCCTTTTGTCCGCACAAAATACCGGGCCTTTTCCACATATTCCCAGTAGACGATGTACATACGAGATAGTCTCACTTTTTCCTTACCCATTCGTAAAAGTTCGGATTCCAGCAGGGAAAGGCCGGAATAACACCAACAGGTACCGGTGGTATCCTGACGGATCGGTGCGGTATGGTTTACCGGCCGGTAGTCGCTAATGTTCCGGGGGTGATCCATATCAAAGTGGGTTGTCAAAATGGTATCCTGTTCACCGGAAAACGTTGTGTGGGGTTGATAAATAGCAATATCTTTGTCTTTGGCATAAACAAATGAAAGCATAAACAGTATGGCATACATGACACACATTTTTCTCATGGGGATCCTCCTGATTTATTCGATTGCGTTTGCAGTTTTTCGGGACTCTTGTTTTGAAAGCTGCATCTAAATGTTTGATTTTATTATCCCAAATCTCCGGGCAGTCACCACAGCCTGTTGATTTTTGTAGCAATGTAATAAACTCTTTACATTGAATCCAGCATTTTTGTATGCAATAACCATTCCACTGCGAGACAAACGACTGGCTTTAAAAGATCAAATTTTTTCATTCACCACAGGTCATTATATATTAAGCGGTTGATATATAGCTTTTTTCCTGTTATATTATAGTGATCATATTTAATTTGGTTTGACTCTTTCCCATCCGGCGAATTATCCTTAAAAAAAAGGAAAACCCGTCGTATAGGCATTTTTCGATTCCCTATAGATGCATACTAGAAACAATGGTTGGTGAATATGAATCGAAGAAAATTTTTAGAGTTGTCACTATCAGCGGCGTCGTCTGCTATGTTCTTACCCACCCTAAACTGCAAAAACGCTGAATCCAGGCCCCCCAATATATTGTTCATCATGGCTGATGACCACACCAGTCAGGCATGGGGATGTTACGGCTCCCGTCTGCAGCCTTATACACCAACGAAACATATCGATCGATTACGCTCCGAGGGCGCTTTGCTGCAGAACTGTTTTTGTACCAACTCGATCTGTGTCCCCAGCCGGGCAACCATCTTAACCGGTCAATACAGCCATATTCATGGCGCAAAGCGTTTGGACGGAAGGCTTGAACCAGGTCAGAATCACGTCGCTAAAGTGTTGGGACAAAATGGTTACGAGACCGCCGTCATCGGCAAGTGGCATCTGAAAGAACAACCTGAGGGATTTGATTATTACAGCGTTTTAAGAGGGCAGGGCAAGTATCACGATCCGGTTTTTTATCAGACCGGAAAAGAGTGGCAGGGTGAGGGAACAGAAGTAAAGGGACATTCGACCGATGTCATCACGGATCAGTCTTTGCAATGGCTGCAGCAGAGAAAAAACTCAAGCTCTCCGTTTTGTCTGATGTGCCATTTCAAAGCCGTTCACGAACCGTTCTACAGTCATGACCGTTATCGCGACCTGCTCGCCGACGTCCATATCCCTGAACCCCAGGACCTCTACCGGCCTTCGAGCCCGGTGGGCAAGCGATTTAAAGGCTGGCCGTTGCAGATTTTGGCGCAGCGATATCTGCAAAATCCCGACCGCTATCCACCCCCACGGCTTTCGGTAGCGGATGAATCGGATGAAAATACGCTTCTAAAAGCAACGTATCAAAAATTTCTAAAGGATTATCTGCGTGCGGTTGCCGGTATTGATGATAACATCGGTCGTTTGCTCGATTATCTCGACGAACAGAATCTGCGCGAGAATACGGTAGTCATTTATACGTCCGATCAGGGATATTTTCTCGGCGAGCATAACCTTTTCGACAAGCGCTTTATGCTCGAGCAATCCATGCGAATGCCGTTTATCATTCGTTATCCCGAAGAAATTGCGGCGGGATCGACAATCGATGATATTATTCTGAATATCGATTTTGCCGGTCTGTTTCTCGATTATGCCGGCGTTGGTAC
>CAZMUU010000004.1:18333-23396 GCA_964569215.1 uncultured Cytophagia bacterium | reverse complement strand
ATTCCATGCAGGGATCGAGTTTTCGTCAAAATTTGCGAGGCCGGACACCAACGACCTGGCGGCAATCCATGTATTACCATTACTGGACGCATCAACCCGAGCGCCCGGCTCATTATGGTATCCGCACACAACGGTATAAATTGATCTACTATTATGGTCTGGTGAAGATGGGCCATTCACCTGAACGCTGCTGGGAATTGTATGATCTGAGAACCGATCCGAATGAAGTGGAAAATCAATATGACAATCCGGATTACCGGCATCTTGTTGCTGAGATGAAACGCGATCTGGAAGCATTACGACAACAATTTAACGATACCAGAGATCCCCTGGATCCTGAATTACGGAGCGAATAATATGAATGAGAATATGATGGCGGCCATTCTGGGCCCTTACGGCAATATTCAGTGGAAGCAAATGCCCAAACCCGACATCTCAAACGACCAGGTTTTGGTTCGGGTACATTACACCGGCATTTGCGGTAGCGATCAGCATATATTCAAGGGGGACTTTGATCCGCGTACCCCCATCCCATTCGCCCAGGGACATGAATTCGCCGGCGTTATCGAACGCGTCGGTGGAGCGGTTAAGAATCTCAAGCGCGGCGATCACGTTACCGTTGATCCGATTATACCCTGTGGTCAATGTGTTGCTTGCGGCAAAGGATTTTATTCCGCCTGTACCTCTCTGAAGCTTTTGGGCGTCGATATGAATGGCGGCTTTGCCCAATACGTCGCTGCAGACGCATCTATGGTTTATAAACTGGACAAACGCATACCCTTACATCATGCCGCTCTGATTGAAATGTTTTCGATCGGCTTTCACGCCTGTAACCGGGCCGAGTTACAGCCGGAGGATACGGTACTGATATGGGGAGGAGGCAGAATAGGCCATTCCATTGCCCAGGCTGTCAGAACCCGCAATAAAAAGCCGATTTTTATGATCGATATAATAGAAGAGCGGCTACAGATCGCTCGCCGTTACGACAAGACAATCATTCCTGTTCTGCTTCAGCAAGAGGACCCCATGCAGGTTATCCGTAAAGAAACCGGCGGCAAAGGGGTGGACCTTGCCTTTGAGGCGGTTGGGCATGCTCAAATCGTTCCGGATCGCCCCCATCCGGTACGCGGATGCATACAAGCGATTCGCGGCCGGGGAACCGTTTGTGTTCTGGGACTTGCTGATGATTCTGCTCCCGTGGTTTTTAAGGAACTCATCTGGAAAGAGGGGCGCATTATTGCCTCCCGGGTGAGCCATGGTGAATTCGATGAGGCCGGTAAAGCGCTGGCAGCGGGTAGCCTTGATCCCGATGCTCTGATCACCAAAATTTTGCCTGCTTCCAGGGCCATGTCCGCCTTTGAATTGCTAGACAACCAGCCGCAACAGATCCTCAAGATCGTTTTGGATTTGAAAGCGTGATTGCACCCCTTAAGCGATTTTTCAAAGGGGTAATCACAGGAGGATGGCCATGAAAACCATTATTTTTTTAGTCATGTCTCTGTGTAGCTGGTCCATTTCGAGCGACACGAATCAAGAGGAATTATCAATGGAGATTTATACTAATTTGGGGACGCAGGAAATCAATGCCAATATCTATGGCCATTTTTCAGAACATTTGGGCAGATGTATTTATGAAGGATTTTGGGTTGGATTGGATTCGAAGATACCCAATACGCGTGGAATTCGAAATGATGTTGTAGAGGCGTTAAAACAGCTCTCTGTTCCGGTATTGCGCTGGCCTGGTGGTTGCTTTGCTGATGAATATCACTGGAAAGACGGTATTGGCCCTTATGAGCAGCGCCCAACCATGATCAATACACACTGGGGTGGCGTCATCGAGAATAACCATTTCGGAACGCACGAATTTCTCGAGTTATGCGAACAGATCGGCTGTGAGCCCTATATTTGCGGTAATGTCGGCAGTGGAGAGGTCAAAGAGATGCAGGAATGGGTAGAGTATATTACCTTTGACGGCAAGAGTCCTATGGCCGATTGGCGGCGCCAAAATGGACGCGATGAGCCCTGGAAGGTTGGATTCTGGGGCGTGGGAAATGAGAACTGGGGCTGCGGCGGCAATATGCGTCCGCAATATTATGCGGATTTATACAAACGCTATCAGACCTACCTGAGAAATTTTTCCGGTAACCAACTCTTCAAAATCGCTTGCGGATCTTATAATGATAATTATGAATGGACGGAGATCCTCATGCGGGAGGCCGCCGGCAAAATGCATGGCCTCTCTTTTCATTATTATACCGTAACCGGAACATGGCAAAACAAGGGATCGGCAACACAATTTACAGAAGAAGAATATTTCACAACGCTGAAAAAAGCGCTGCATATCGATCAACTCATTGAACGACATTCCACGATTATGGACAGATATGATCCGGAAAAACGCATTGGATTGATGGTCGACGAATGGGGGACCTGGCACGATGTGGAACCCGATACAAATCCCGGATTTCTTTATCAACAAAACACCATGCGCGATGCCATGGTGGCGGCACTGACGTTGCATATTTTTCATAAACACTGTGACCGGGTTCAAATGGCCAATATCGCCCAAACGGTAAATGTACTGCAGTCCATGATTCTGACGAAAAAGGACGAAATGATCCTGACACCGACGTACTGGGTGTTCGAACTGTTCAAAAATCATCAAAATGCCACGAGGTTGCCCGTTTCTTTTGATTCTGATGCCTATAGAGTGAACGGAGAAGCGATTCAAGCTGTCAGTGCATCAGCGTCCAAACAAAACAATGGCAGACTGACCTTGTCGCTATGCAATGTTGACCCGAAAAAGCCGCGAAAGATTCATTGTAAAATTGCCGGCCACACGGTCAAGACCATCAGCGGCAGGATTTTAACGGCCGGCGAGATCAGCGGTCATAATACGTTTGAGCAGCCCGATGTGGTAAAACCAACGGTTTTTAATGGGGTTCAATTGCATGCGGGTGAGCTGATCATCGATTTACCCGTAAAATCGATTGTTGTTCTTGATCTCAATTAGTTGATTCGATTTTGCCTCGTTGAGAGCTCCAGGAGGACAACCGCTTCATTCTAACGGCGGAGAAAGACCACACCGGGTTTAATCATTTCTGCGATGCTGAGCCCGGCAAACCCGGTTGCAGAGACACTGCAACCAGCCCATGTTTGCAGGCTGTGTTTTCCCCAGGCCAGGTCAGCGTCTTCGACCATAATGCCGATTCGCCGGGCAAAAGAAGGCGTGCATAAAAAGCGTTTGAACATGGCAATAGCGCGATCTATGGCGGCATCATTGCAGGTTTGCTGGTAGACGAGAAAAGCAAGAGGAATGCCGGCAGTCTTTGAATTGTTCCATGCGTCCTGCAGGGGAAACCAGGAACGGTTATCCAGAGCGTTAAGCAGACCTTTTTCACCTTTCAAATACCATCCGTAGACCTGTTCAATCTTATTCTTTAACAGAGAATCCTCGGTATGGTGATAGAGCATCAAGATACCGTCGCTGTAATAAAAATTGTCTCCAAAGTGCGTAACCGGTTGATCATAAACGGCACCCTCTTTAACCGAAATGTGGGCGTGTGAAATGGGCCTGCCATCTTGCTTCCAATTATGCAATAGGTACCAGGCAGCGCGTTCAGCCACGCTGAGGATCTGTTTTTCACCACTGACGCAATAAAGGGCTGTGAACGCTGCTGTCTGTGTGGCTGTGGCGACGCTGTATTCGCGTTTTCGAGCCACACCGCTCTCCATGCCATTGGTAAAGCCGCCGGAGGGCCGTTGCCACTGTAGTGCCCATTCACGACAAAAACGTTTCAGGGATTGTTCATATTTTTCTTTTCTATGAGCATCGACATATTGAATTGAAACGCCGAGTGCTGTTGCGATACTGCCGATATCAGCCAGATTCATCCACTGGGTAGTCATGATGCTGTCAAGCTCAGATTTGTCAAGCCTGGAGGTGGGTTTATTGCGATAGGTCTGATGCCAGGCGCCATTCGGTAGTTGTTCCTCAACAAGCTTATCCAGAATCCGGGTGGCTGCATTCAGATAGTCTTTTTCTCCAAATATATCATACGCGGCCAACAGGGTTCTTATGGGGTAGGCTGATGTATACCACCAGTATCGGGTTCCTTTTTCTTCGCTTTCATAATCGCCGAGAAAGTCATTCGGCAATCTGTGCGCCAGCAGCCAGTCGCAATAGGTTTTCAGGGTTAGCCTGGTGTCCACCAGACCTTTCTTGAAAACTTGATCGACTCCCGGTAATCGATCGGGCGGCGCCTCCTTGAATAGTGTGCGCAAAGATTTTCCGGCCTGGCCTCTGATGGTCAAACCGTTGAGGATGAACGACTCATGATGTGATGGCGACAGCAGACGGATTTTCAATACCTGCTCATTGACCCGTGCAGGGTAGGAGAGAAGAAGCGTATCAGATACCTCAAGGGTTATATCAGAGGAGACCAGGCTATCCTGAACAAAAATATTAAAGGGGCCGTGTTTTGAGCGGGCATCATGCATGATAAGGGTGATGAAATAGGATCCATTGTCCAGCCCAAGCCGGAACTCTCCCTCGTCATTGCTGACAAAGTCCTTTAAAAGGGGATTTTTTAGATCATAATATTCTGTCTCTGCGACGTTGTCGATCCATAAATATCTTGGACTGTGATAAACCCGTGAAACGGCTGTATACCCCGGCGCAACATCCTGAAACGCACCGCCAAAGTCAAAACAATATAGAACATCTTCAGATTGAGCATTTGCAATAGTTGTGATAACGATCAGGAAAATAAAGATCCTCTGCATGGGAGGGATCCTTTCGCTTTTTCAACCATAGTCTTTGCGAAGAGATGTTGATTTTTACCATTTCATTTCTTCGAGCAATTTCCAGCAATAGAGCTGCATTCGGGGCAGATGAAACGGACCTTTCCAGTAATTGCCCTTCAGAGTCGAAGAAATCGTGCCATCGCGATGTAAATAGCCGAACCATTCCCCGTATTCGGGGTCGGGAAGGTGTTTATAGGCCCAATCATGCGCCATTTTATGCCATTGCAAATACTTTTCATCCTTTGTCAGTTCATAGG
>CAZMUU010000004.1:4363-18323 GCA_964569215.1 uncultured Cytophagia bacterium | reverse complement strand
GATAACGGCCTCATTTTGCGGCCACCAGAATTTCATATCGTGCCAGTATTCGGCCGGGGGATACCCTTTGACATCGCGGTAATAGAGGATGCCGCCGTATTTTTCGTCCCAGCCCCATTTCCAGGACCAGTCGAGTATTTTCAACCCGATGTTTCGCAGATCGGCGTCGTTGTTGCGGTGTTTGGCTTCATGCAGAATGAACCAGCCGGCCTCGATGGCGTGTCCGGGACAGATCATTCTGCCTTCAAAGGTATCCATGAATTCACCCTTTGGACCGGTGGATTCGATTACGGCTGAAAACTCTTCTCTCATAAAATCGGTTTTGATCTCTTTAATCGATCGGTCGATCCATTCTTCACAAACCGAATCGGAAACCGCCGTTCTTAAAACCTGAGCGGTTGCGATCAAAATCATGGGCATGGCCAGGGCTTTGCTTTGACGCGTTTCCGGTATGATTTTGGGCGGCAACAGGCCGGGCGTTGTATGATAATGGATAATCAGTTTGAAAAGATCGAGAGCTCGCTTTGCCAATTTGGCGTCGCCGCCGGCTTTGGCCAACGCAGCCATGGCAATGACGGCAAAGGATTCTGTAAAAAGGTACCGGCGTTTACGCAAGGGTTTACCCTCTTTGGTTACCATGAAAAACATGCGGCCATCCTGATCAAAGCCGTATTTGTCGATAAAGTCCATACCATGCTGTGCCAGATCAAGCCATTCTTCTCTTTTTTCGACTGTGTTGTAAAGCGTTGCGAGTAACCAAACGAATCGGCCGTGGATCCACATGGGTTTATCCGTGTTTACGATTGAGCCGTCCCGGTCCAGACAGAACAGATAGCCGCCGTCTTTTGAATCAACAGCACTTTTTATCCAGAACGGCAGAGTGTTATTTAACAAACCATCTTTATAGAGTTGTAAATAGTTATCGCGCTGTTTTTTATTCATAAATAGATCCTTTGTTTAGTGATATATGCAGGATTTTGCTTCATCAACAAAAGCGTGCAGCAAATCGATTTCAGCTTCGAAAAAATGGTCGGACGGAGCCAGTATATAACCGCCATTATCGCCGGCCTCTCCAAAGCAGCGCCGGACGGCTGCTCTGGTTTCTTCAGGAGAACAATCGGTAAAAAAATGGACCTGATCGAATCCTCCGATCATGGCGACTTTGGTGCCGATGCGTTTTTTGGCCTCTGCCAGATTTACGTCTGCTCCCATTTCAGGGGGGGTAAACGTTTCCATGGCGTCGGGCTGCATCGATGCGATATCTTCAAGTATCGGCATCATGCCGCCGCAGGTATGGTAGACGATCCTCTGGCCAACATCGTGTGCCAGGGCAATCAACTGACTATCATAGGGAGCAACGAATTCATTAAATATTTTCGGAGAGATGACGGTCGTAGAAGCATCGCCACCGCCCAGTTCAAGGATGTCGTATTTGGCCCCTTTAAGGGATTGAACGAACTTTTTTTTCCGTTCGAGCAAAATTGACAAAAATTCATGTACCCAATCGGGATCATCATAGGCGTACATGATCATTTGCTCCGTACCCACCAGACAACAGGCGTCCTGCCAGCAACCCGGTTGGCCGTAAATGTCAAAGCCGACGACATGTCCGCGGATTAATCCCCGTTGTCCGAATTCCTCTGCTTCTTTGTTTACCTGGTCGACATCACATAATGGATATGTCATATAGGTGGCCAAAAGATCAATATCTCTTTTTTCTTTGATCGGGTGTTCCCATACCCACGCAGTATGTGGGTTCGATTGCAGGACCATGGTCAACTCCCCTTTGGGGGTATGGATGGTAAAGCGTTCGGAATCATATTGTGAGTCTGTGACCGGTTGTGAATCGATGCTCCACGAGTCGCTGAATATCCATCTGCTTTGCAGGAATCCCGGCTCGGTGCGTTTGGGATCGACAAAAAAACCTTTCTCTTCATCCGCTTTGTGGGGAACCGTCCAGTGAATCGGATCAAATCCAAACTCGTCAAAGAATTTCTGTGTCGGCATTCCATCGAGTTTGTCCTTGAGGAATGATTCCATGACGTGGTGTGTTGTTACCGGCAGGCGATCCGGTACCTTGTTTTCGATGGCGGTTACCATTCTCTCTTTTGATGTCATTTTAATTACCTGTTTTTTTACAATGATTTATTTTAGATTTTGCAGAGCTTTTCGATAGTTGTCGTTTTTTAATCCTATTTTTTCTATCGGGATAGACTGAAACCCCAGCCCGAAAGCGGGAGAATTTTTCTCCAGATTCCAGTTTTTGTTTTCTACATTTTTAAAACCGGGATCATGATCGATAACGAGATTTTGGGTATTTCCGAGTTCATTCGGTACGTTATCGTTTTCAAAGGTTAGGTATATCCAGTTTTTTTCCTCGGTGACATGATCGTCAAATGGAGACCATTGGCTGGGTTCGGAAGCTGCGATCAGGTTATTTTTTACGTGGAGATCATTAAAATCCAAACCATCATATATATCCATCCAGCGACCCTGGTACGAAACGTTATGGGTAATCACATTACCCTTTGCCACTGCCGGTTCATCTTCATAGAGCGTCAGCAGTTCGGGATATCTTTTGCTGTATGGTGGCTGGTCATAGTTCATGGCACTCATCCGGTCATAAAGGGTTGTCACCTCACCGGTAAAGTATTTATCCGCCCATCCCAGTCCCCTTGCGTCTACATGAATGGATGGAAAGCAGTCGACAAAAGTATTATTTTTGATGATATTATCCCGGCCGCCGCCGATAAAGGCCCCGCGGTCAACCTTGTAAAAAAGATTACCAAATACCAGGGTGCCGCTGGCAAAATCGTCCAGATAGACCGCATTGACGCCGTGTAATCCCGGTCCGTGCATGTGATGAAAATAGTTGTAACGAATCTCGTTACCGCGGGATGTCCAGTCGCGACCGATATAAAAAGCACCCACATCTCCTGTTTTTTCGGCAATGGTATGAACCTCGTTATATTCCAGATTATGTTCATTGCCGCGAAAAAGGATGGCCATATGCGGAGCATCGTGGATAAGATTGTGGGCGGCATGATTTTCGACGCCGTCAATATCTATAGCGGCCTGGTAGGTATAAAACACCCTGTCGTAATGGTGAATATGGTTATTGATCGCATAGAGGTTCCCCGGTTTTAGAGAAGGCCGGTCGCCGCCATGCAGTTTTATTGCCGTGCCGGCAAGGTTGTAGAGGTTACAGCTTTTTATGCCGTTTTGATAACCCTGTTCAAAGACAACCGCTTCATTGCCGATATTGCGGAAAACAGAACCGGCGATCAAATTTTGTTCTCCACCGGTGACCACGCAGGCCTTGCCCCGGCAGGCTTGAAAAATGAATCCGCTGATCTCCACATGACGGCAATTATCAAGACGGAAAAAAGGATCGGCCAGCATCGAGACCTCGGCTTTTCCTTCTTTGACAGAGGATGGCGGCCAGAAATAAAGAACGCCGTTATTGCGATCAATATAGTATTCTTTTGGAGAGTCCAGTTCTTCCAAAACGTTGAGAAAATAATATCGCTGTCCCTGGCGATAACCGTAGTTGCAATAGGGCTTTGCCGGATAGATCAGGTTGTTTATCGTATCGATTTCTGCAACTTTGTCATAGGTGTCGGCCCAGTCCCATGTCCAGAAACCGTGCATCCATATGTCATTAAAGGAGTGCCATCGACTCGGACGATTGCCGTTATATTCAAAACGTCCATAGTGACGGCCGGCAGGGATACCGTTAAACAAGTTACCGGCGCTGCCTTCATGTTCCGGTTTATCACCGTCTTGTGGCACGTTCTTGATGATTAGCCAGCCGTCATTCGGATAACGCGCCAGGGCCATCGGCTGCTGATTGAAAAAGAGCTCCATGGCGAGGGGTTGGATTGGTTTGCGGCCGAATCCTTTCGGTTTGAGATGTCCGTAGTCGTGAATCCCCTGGGCTTTTAGATCCGCCATCAAAACATGGTCACGAGCTTGGGGGGTAAATCGTTTGAGAATGCTGCTGTCCGCAACCGTTTTGAATCCGGTGATGATTTTGCTGCCTCTCAGCGTAACTTTTTCACTCGGATAGGCCCGCCATTTGATCGGCGAAAGCGGTGTTCCGCTATCCTTCTCATTCAGCTGAAGCAAGGTTTGAAATTCGTAATCTCCGCCCCGCACGTAAACATGAACGGGAGCAGTCAGTGACGCTGATTTTTTCAGGCTGCGCACAGCTGATTTAGCCCTTTGAAATGTGGCAAACGGACCATCTGTTTTGTTCTTGTTGGGCATAGCCAGTCGGCCGGACCAGTTATCGTTACCCTCCAAAGAAATGAAAAATGCATTGGCGCCCAATTCCTGTCGGTCACAGCTGAAAGAGATCAGGAAGACGAATACTATCGCCGCACTGATCATAATATGTCTCTTTTTCATGATGTACCCAAATTGTATTTACGCATCAGTTCTTTAATAAAGGCTATACCCTCGTGAACCAGCGTGTCTCCATCTCTGGCAAGCCGGCGCCAAACCCAGGTATTCATGTTATCGGTCATATCTACAAAGGATTCGAGCGCCGCATATCCCTGGTAATTCAATTCACCGAGAGCGCGAAAAATATCATCCCAGTTCACCAGACCGGTGCCGGGTATGCCGCGGTCATTTTCACAAAGATGATAATGAATCAGATCCTTGCCTGCCTGCATGGTGGCTTTATAAAAATTTTTCTCTTCGATATTCATGTGGTAGGTGTCCAGATGAATTTTAACGTTTTCTTCGCCGATCATCTCTTTCAGACGCAATGCCTGGGAGCAGGTATTGATGAGATAGGTCTCATAGCGGTTGACCGGTTCAAGACCGATTCGGACATTATAGCTCTGTGCATATTTTGCGACGTTGCGCAGACAATCTGCCGAATATTTCCATTCTTTTTCTGCAGGCGCTTTGGTTGTCGGTTTTACGTGTTGGGAATAGATGACTCCGGACAGATTTTGCGCTCCGATTTCGCTGGTCGCACGCACACACGCCTTGAGATAGTCTACCCCTTTTTTGCGGATCGCTTCATCCTCGCTGGTAATGTCCGTATCATTGAGCAGAACAGTAGAGGTGCAGACATCGATACCCACCTTTTCCAGTCTCTGCCGTACGGTCATTGCATCAAAGGTTTCGAGCACCATTAAGGGAATTTCGATAAAATCGAGACCCAGTTTTTTAACCCGGTCTATGATATCCAGCGTATCGTTGCTCCATTGTGAGCACCATGCATATGCATGAATTCCAAGTTTCATTTTGTTCTCCTTGCTCCTTGAATCCGGTTATTGCATTGTAGCGTTGTTATTATCTGCCGGCAGCTTTCGGTAACGATCTGATATCAATCCAATGCTATCGACAGGGATTGCTTTAAATCCCAACTCAAAAGCGGGACTGGTCGGCTTTAGCGTAAAGCGTTTGTTCTCCGTTTCTTTCAGACCTGCATTATTTGTAATCATATTGCCCGGGAACAGGTTGTTTGCCGCTTTATTATTATTTTCAAAAACAATATATCCCTCTGTCGAGTTGAGATCGAGATAATAGGGCTCCCAGCCGTTGGGAGGAGATTGGATGCGTTTTAATAGTTCCGCATCTGCGATAAGATTATTCTTTATCGTATAGACATCTGGTTCAAAGGCATAGTAATCGTAGAGCTCGATCCAGCGTCCGCCGGAGGAAACGTTGTTCAGGATACGGTTATTTTTGGGTACGGCGGGATTATCCTCTTTAAGCGTTCGAAGCTCGGGATAGCGTCGGCTAAAAGGGGAGTGCGTGGCGTTCATAGCCGCCATTCTTTCCCAGAGTACATTATAGGTGCCGTCAAAATAATAGGAGGCCCAGCTCAATCCTCTGGCATCGAGAATAATAGAGGGGTGGCAGTCGATGTAGAGATTGTTTTGTATCACATTGTCACGGCCACCGCCGATTAACGTCCCACGACCGGAACGGTAACAGATATTGCCGTACAGCGTATAGCCGGAGCTAAAATCATCCAAATAAAGCGCCGTCACACCGTGTAGGCCCGGGCCTTGAAGATGGTGAATATAGTTATAGCGGTACACATTTCCACGCCAGGTGTAATCTCTTCCCGTATGAATCGCACCGGCGTCTCCGGTTTCCTGACAGACACTGTGAATTTCGTTAAACTCGACGAGGTGATCGTTTCCCCGCACATAGATGGCTTCATGAGGCGCATCATGGATGAGATTATGAGCAATACGATTGCCCACGCCATATAAATCGATCGCCAGCTGCCAGGTTCTTATCCATTGACTGTAGTGATGGATATGATTATTGACCGCATAGTTTTTTCCCGATTCCAGGGTCGGGCGGTTTCCGCCTTTTAATACAATGCCGCCCAAACTCATATTTGAAATATTGCAGGATCTGACGCCGTTATGATTGCCCCCGTTAATGACTACAGCCTGCTTGCCCAGATGATGAAAGGTACAGCCTGAAATTTCATTGTGACTACCGCTGTCGATCACGACGCCTTCGCCCCGGCTTGCACTGAATTCCAGACCACAAATTTGAACATGAGAAGCGTTTATTCTCAGCATCGGTTGAGAAAGCATGGAAACATAGACCTCAGCTGAATCAAGGTCCGCAGGTGGCCAGAAATATATTTTTGCTTTATGGCGATCCAGAACCCATTCACCGGCACAGTCGAGCTCTTCGATGATATTCAAAAAATAGTAGCGCTGATTTTTGGTATATCCATAATGGTGGTGGGGAGCAGCGAGAGTGATTTCCTTTTTCAGGGTGTCGATACCCTTTATCTTTTGATATGAATCGCTCCAGTCCCAGGTCCAGTAACCGTGAGCGTAAGCGTCTTGCGGCCCATGCCACCCATCTGGTCTGTTGCCGGCATAGGCAATTCGGCCGTAATGCCTGCCCACCGGCACACCGTCATAGCGTTTTTCCCGATCAAGGCCTTTATGAAAGAGAGAATCTCCGCTTTGCGGTACATCAGCGATTCTCAACCAGCCTTCATTTGGATATCTCGCCATCGTCATACGGCTACCGTTAAAAAAGAGCTGCAGCGGTGGTGCGTCGCGCCGTTTTATGTCACCATAGTCAACAATGCCCAATTCTTCAAGATCATATTCGACGATATCGCCTTTCCCCTTTGCATTCAGAAAAGGGTGGTGAGATCGTTCGTGGCCGCGTAAAATTTTTGCACCGGTAAAGCGGGGGCGTTCATTCAAAAAAGCGGCCCAGATTACCGGGCAATCAGCAGTGCCGCCGTGGTCGGGAAGAAAGCCAAGGGTGCTCTCAAGGTTGTAAATGCCCCGGCGGAAATAGACGATGGTCTTTTCGGATTTTTTTTTCTTCATCTCCCGCAATGCCCTCTTCGGTGTGCGAAAGGGCCCATCGCTGCGCTCTCCGTTTGGTGTGGCTAATCTTCCGGACCAGCCGTCATTTCCCTGCGGAGAAACATAAAAAATGCCCGCTCCGGCATGCGCGGTCAGGATTATGGCTAGAAAAATAGATATCCATCTCAACATTCGCTCTTCCTTTTCAATAATAGTGCTGATAAATGATACACAAACCGAGGTAGAGAATCAAGCCTATTTTTGTAAAGATTCGAATGATAAAAAAATTTGTAAAATTATAGTAAATCCAGACTTTATATTTTATGTAATACTATCCACACACAGTAGGAGATCGTAAAGAAGACAGGTGTCATAAATGAATGACATTATGTTTTTACATTCAAAAGCAATCATTTATATAAATTAATGTAAAATAGTCCCTTGGTTAAATATTTCCATTTGGTACGATTTTTGTTATCAACAAGTTCAGAAATCGATTGGATACTTTTGTTATGAAAAGTATATTTTATTTTTTAATTCATTCACTCTAAACATCTTAATTCAGAAGGAGGTTATATGCCAAAGCTATCTATGCTTGCACTTGTAGGTCTTTTAATTTGGGCAGGAGCGGGCTTTGCTCAGCTACAGGTGCGTACAACGGGTGGTACCATGGTAATGACAGTAGACAATGAAGGCGACGCGGATATTCTTCGCACCATGTCGGCAGATTCAGTGCGGATCAAACACGGCACTGCCGCGGCCGGTATGGTACCCTTTTCTTATGATGATAGCGGAGTGCTGGTGTGGAGTCTGGCTCCTGCCTCGGATGGTCAGGTGTTGAAATGGAACGCCACCTCTTCACAGTGGGAACCGGGACCCGACGATGGCGGAACTTCCTACACCGGCGGCACCGGTATCACCATCAGCGGTTCGACCATTAATGCCGACGCCACCACGGCGATGTGGAACGCCGATGCCTTGCAGGGCGGCGACATCAGCACCACCGCTCCGTCCACCAATGGGCAGGTGCTTAAATGGAACTCGAGCTCCAACCATTGGGAACCGGGAACGGATACAAACACGACCTATTCCGCCGGTACGGGTTTGACGCTTTCCGGAAGCACCTTTAATGCCCAGGCATCGACGGCGATGTGGAATGCCGATGAGCTTCAGGGCAATTCGGTTAGTACTGCAGCACCGAGCAGTGGTCAGGTGTTAAAATGGAACGGTTCGGCCTGGGCACCGGGTGCGGATGACGGCGGGACTTCCTACACCGGCGGCACCGGTATCACCATCAGCGGTTCGACCATTAATGCCGACGCCACCACGGCGATGTGGAACGCCGATGCCTTGCAGGGCGGCGACATCAGCACCACCGCTCCGTCCACCAATGGGCAGGTGCTTAAATGGAACTCGAGCTCCAACCATTGGGAACCGGGAACGGATACAAACACGACCTATTCCGCCGGTACGGGTTTGACGCTTTCCGGAAGCACCTTTAATGCCCAGGCATCGACGGCGATGTGGAATGCCGATGAGCTTCAGGGCAATTCGGTTAGTACTGCAGCACCGAGCAGTGGTCAGGTGTTAAAATGGAACGGTTCGGCCTGGGCGCCGCAAAGCGATCAAACCGGAGCCTCTTACTGGAACGGCACCGCCGGAACCGGCTCGACCATCGACAGAACCGGAGATGTTATCATTGGATCAACAACCGGTGCGGCTCTGGAACTCTCTTATAACAGCACCAGCAATGAAGCGACCATCCAAAGTGGTGGTGGCAGTAATCCCATTTACATCAAAGGCAATCAGCTTGTCTTTGTTATTCCATAAGTTTGATAAAGGAGATCAGGGTGTAACCCTGATCTCCTTTTGAATTATTTTTCTTCTTTTTTGCTCTCGCTACCGGATTGGCTTGATTTCCGCGAGGGTGATTTACGACGTGTACTTTTGGTTTTTGGGGTTGTGGAGGCACGGGGGGTGGCGATTTGCGGTTTTTCGCCCTCAGCCTTTTTTTCTTCTTTTTCTTTCTTTTCTTTTTCAGGTGCGGCTAATTTTTTCGCACGAATGAAGAACCACAATGCCAGGATCAACAAAACAACACCGATGAACAAGATGGTATAGGATATCTTTCGAAAATTGTTCAGGGCTTTGTCTTTTTCCTGCAGTTTTTGTGCTTTGGCATACAAATCTGCATCGAGCAGGTCGAGTTTTTTTTCTCTTTCGATTAGTTTTAATTCCTGTTGTTTGAGCTCGGACTGCAAACTGTCAAGTTCGCCTTTTAAGAGTTCAAGTTTGACTTTTTGCGCCTGCAGATCGAGATCTTTTTGTTTTTGAGGTTTTTGCACCGGCTCATTGACTTCGGGTTGTCCGCAGCAAAAGAGCAAAGCCATCACCAGAGCTATAAACAGTAAATATTTTTTCATTTTTTCCTCCTGTTTTTTGGTTTATTCGCTATGAATCACTCTTGTATCTCCCACCCGTTCTGTACGGCCTTTGGCGTCGAAATAATCAAGCAACCCCATAGCGAACTTTCGAGTGGTATTGAGCATTTCGCGAAACTCGCTTACACTCATTTCTTCCTGTTCTTTTGACAGATCAATCAACATCTGTTCCGCTTTTTTAATCGCGTTTTGATGAAAATAGAGGTCTCCTTCCGCCCGGATGACTATATTTAACCCCTGAAGAGCGCCGGTTACCTTTTCAATGGCCTGAACCGGGGTTCCGGTTTGAGCGGCTATCTCCTGCAGGGATGGCGTCATAAAAGGCGATTTCAGCAACAGGGCTTCAATTTGGTCTGCCAGGGCTTTTTGTTCGTCGGAAAGGCGGATCTCATGGTCCCGGCGTTTAATCCAACGGTCAACGATAACGAGTTGCTTTTCTGCAAGAAGCTTTTGCAGAACGTAATCGAAAAGGACAGGGGAGATTTTTGTGCCTGAATTTTCCTTCAACTCCGCCCTGCTTATACCCGCTTTTAACGGATTCTCGTCATGAAAATCGGTTATTACTCTGATGATGGTCTCGCTTAATCTTCGGACGTAAAGTGAGTGGGTATAGACGGATTTGTTTCCCTTACCAAGGACAATCACGTCACCGTCATTGACGAGTTTATCGATATAGGGCTTGATTTCCTCTGAAAGGAGGCCACTTTGCCGGGCCAGCTCTGATAAGCCGAGACATTGATAGGGGGTATTCAAAAGCGTCAGCGAAACAATTTCTTTCGGGTTCTGTTGCTCGAGTTGCTTTAGCTGTTTTATGGTATTGGAGTCGAATCGGCGGTGTTTCGCGGGATGGTCATCGAGAACAATACCTCCACCGATGGTAATGGCAGGGGAATATTGTCTGATAACGTAGCGTTCGCGCCGGCGGGTTGCGGTCTGTTTCTCAAGGTGCAGTTGCACATAAGCGGACTCACCCGGCAAAAGGTGTTTCTGGTCCAGCAGGGTCAGCCTGGCGAACAATTCCTGCGTTCCCAGATGCAACCGCACACGGACGCGATTTTTGAGCGTTTTCGGGGCGCTTTTCAGTAAATAGAGTTTGGCATCCAGGCGATTTGTTGGCTTGAAATAATCCGGTGTGGCCAACACATCACCGCGTTTGATTTCTTCCTTGGTGACATTGTGCAGGTTGAGAGCTGCGCGTTCACCTGCAGCTACTTGCTCGACTTTGTTTCCGTGGCTCTGGATATTGCGAATTTTGAGGAATCGAGCCGGAATCCGTTCGACTGTTTCACTGACGCTCACCGAACCGCTCAGTACCGACCCGGTTACAACGGTACCGAATCCCTTTATTGAAAAGGAACGGTCTACAGGCATCCAGAAAAGGCCCTGCCCGGTATGGGGTTTAACCTTTCCCGGTAACTCGAGAAGATAGCTACGCAAGGCGTCGATTCCTTCGCCGGTGGTGCTGGAGACGATAAATGTGTCGGCATCTTGCAGAAACGTGTTTCTGACCAGGTCTGAAATATCCTCTTTTACCAGTTGCATCAAGTCATCATCAACAAGATCGCATTTGTTGATGACGACAATGCCGTCTGCTACATCCAGTAATTTGAGAATATCGAGATGTTCCCGTGTCTGTGGCATGACGCTGTCATCGGCAGCGATCACCAATATGGCGAAATCTATTGTACTGACACCGGCAACCATGTTTTTGACAAATTTTTCATGTCCCGGGACGTCTATAATAGCGATATCTTTATCGAGAAAAGCAAAACCAAGATCAATGGTCAAGCCCCGTTTTTTCTCTTCCTGAAGGCGATCCGGGTCTGTGCCGGTAAGCGCTTTAACAAGAGCCGATTTACCATGATCGATATGGCCGGCTGTACCGATAATTATATGTGCCATCTGAATTCGTTTCCTTGACTATAGCTTTATCCATTGTAAGCTAGAAAAATTTCATTGGAAAATCAAGAAGCTTCTGTTTATCGCAATGAAAATTTCCGGTTGTGGAATTGTGCTTGATTGTTTGGCAGATTTTTTTTATTCTAATGCCATTCATTCGTTTTTGGTGATACCAATTAACTTTTGAGGACGAAAAATGACCGATTCTTCAACATCCGGTAAAATGACCTGGAGATTTCCGCGCTTCTTTTGGATCGCAAATGGTATTGAGCTGTTTGAACGCGCTGCATATTATGGTATGTTTATCACGCTTACGCTTTATCTGACGCGTGAAGTTGGATTTACAGATATTGAAACAGGGTGGGTCACTGCATTTTTCGCAGGTTTAATCTATTTTGCGCCCATGTTTACCGGAGCCATTGCCGATAAAATCGGCTTTCGCAATGCCTTGTTGATCGCCTTTTCACTACTTTTTTCAGGTTATGCGTTATTGGGCGCCCTGCAAATCAAGCTTACCGCCATTTTTTCCTTGTTTTTGATATTAACCGGTGGCGGTTTTGTCAAATCGTGCATAACCGGAACGGTCGCCAAGGCATCCGATTCGGCCAACAGAGCCCGGGCATACTCGCTTTTTTATCAGGTGGTTAATATCGGCGCTTTTCTCGGAAAAACCATTGCCAAACCCCTTCGCACCGAACTTGGTTTAAAATACATCAACTTTTACTCCGCGTCCATGGCTTTTGTGGCCCTTGTAATTGTTATATTTCTTTACAAAAACATCGACAGCGAGGGGGCGGGAAAATCGATCAAAGAGACTGTAAACGGCTTGCTAAAGGTTTTTTCCAATATTCGGTTTATGGTCTTGATTTTCATTACAGCCGGTTTTTGGTCTATTCAGGGACAACTCTATGCCACCATGCCCAAATATGCCTTGAGAATGATCGGAGAAAGCGCTGCCCCGGAATGGCTGGCAAATATCAATCCTTTTGTGGTTGTGATATTCGTGGTGCCCATTACTCACATAGTGCGCAAAATCAACCCGGTGAGTTCCATTGCTATATCACTGCTCATCATCCCCTTATCAGCCTTGTCGGTAAGCCTGAGTCCGGTTTTGCAGGAAATGACCGGACACTCCGTCTCTTTCGGGATATTCAGTCTTCATCCGATAACGGTTATGCTCATCATCGGAATCGCCCTGCAGGGGCTGGCGGAATGTTTTCTCTCACCGCGTTATCTCGAGTTTGCTTCCAAGCAGTCTCCGCCTGATCAGGTCGGCCTTTATATGGGATACGCTCATTTGAACATCTTTTTTGCCTGGCTTTTCGGGTTTATTATTTCCGGTTATCTTCTCGATGCTTTTTGCCCCGATCCAACCACGCTTCCCGCACCGGCTCAGGAACTCTACCACTCGGCACTGAGAGGTGACGGACCGATGCCCGAGATATACGCTCATGCGCATTATATATGGTACGTCTTTGCCGGCATTGGTGTTTTTGCGTTCTTGTGTTTACTTTTGTTCCGCTATGTGACGACACGCATCGATCGTAATAAATTGGAACCCAATCAATAACCGGAGTCGAAAATGAAAAGATATGGTATTGTCTGCCTGTTATCGATTTTTATTTTTTGCACCAGCGAGACGATTCCACCTCAGGATCATCCGGTTACGACCGAATGGCCGAATCTCTTTTCCAAAGATCTCGACAACGCCGTTTTCCCGGACACAGTATGGCGATTTGAAGCGGGAATTTTAACGGCAAGCGAGGATCAGGTCATCTGGACGGATAAGACATATGATAATTTTATCCTCGATCTGGAATTTAAGAATGCAGAAGGAACAAACAGCGGCGTTATTGTCTACTGTTCAGACCGTGATAACTGGATACCGAATTCGGTGGAAATACAAATTGCCGACGACTATAACGAACCCTGGACCAAAGCCCCCAAGACCTGGCAATGCGGTGCGATTTTCGGGCATCTTCCGCCGCAAAAGCGTATGGTTAAGAAACCGGGAGAATGGAATCATTTTACCATTACTTGCAAGGACCATTTTATTTACATCATGTTAAACGGCGAAATGGTTACCGAGCTGGATATGCGCTTATACACCAGCGCTGAAAAAAATCCGGACGGCAGCGAGATTCCCCCCTGGTTAAGCCGGCCTCTGGCGGAGCTGGAGACAAAAGGCTATATTGGCCTGCAAGGCAAGCATGGAGATGCTCCGATCTACTTTAGAAATTTAAAGATCAGGGAAATCGAGTAGGTTTATAAAACGTTGCATCGCCCGGACCATCTCTGCAC
>CAZMUU010000004.1:0-4353 GCA_964569215.1 uncultured Cytophagia bacterium | reverse complement strand
TCTCTGCACTATGTGTTTTCCGATTGGTCTTCAGGTCGACAAATGTGGCCCGGGGAAGCATGCTCTGCATTTTTTCGATGTTTTGCGGTTCGTGCAATTTGTCCTTCGAGGCTCCGATAATCAGTGTGGGGGCATTTATTTTTCCCAGCCTGTCCCAGACTTTATATCGTGAAAAGGCCAGCATGGCTTTTTTCAGCTTCCAGGGATCTGCAGCATCGAGGTTTTTGCAGTATTTTTCATATTGGGCATAGTCGTGATTAAGATCGAGCCTGAATAATCTCAGATACCATTTAATCAGGGGTTTAAGCACAAGATAAAACCCGGGATAGAATGCGCGTACAAACAGGCGTCCCCAGGGGGGTAGACGAAATTCTGCGTTTGGCGCCACCAGTATCATCGCTTTTGGATGATGGGGCAGTATATGAAAAGCTTCAAGGATAGCGGTTGCGCCGAGTGAACTGCCAAAAAGAATATAATTATCTTTAGCGGAATAGAGATTGGATACGAGTCCGGCAATATCGTGGGCAATGATCTCCACACTATAGTCTGCTTTTGCCGGCGTTTTTGCTGACTTTTTTTCTCTGGTTTCCACATAATCAACGCTGAAATTGCGCGTCAGTTCCCGTAAAACCTCTTTCCATGCCGGTAATCGTGTTATCCAACCGGCAACAAACAGAATCGGCGGATTTGATGTTTTTGGCTGATAAAAACGAAGGATTCTTAGCTCTACGCTTTCATCCACTGTTGAATACAGCTCTGTGACAATGCAATTTTCCGCTGCGTATGGCTCCATCTGATCCTGACTCATTTGATAACTGTATTGACGATTAAATCTGCAACCGTACAAAAAACGGCTGTTTTAGAGTTGAGATACATCATGCCGGTTGATCCTGGTAAACCATTTTCTGTTCTGCTTGTATAGCTTTTTAAATTCCCTGAACTGACCGTCATAAAGCTCTCTGTATTTGGGATTGGGTTTATAAGTGTTTTCGATGAGAATATATTTTTTAATCGATGCAAACGAGTCGATATATCCCAGCGTCAGACCGGCCAGCAGTCCGGCGCCTATTGCGTTGGCATATTGGGGATTAGCGATTTGGTGAATGGTATGGTTCGTGGCGTCCGCCATAATTTGACACCAGGTACTGCTCCGGGCGCCGCCGCCGATCAGGCGGGCGCTCGGCACAGACCAGTAGAGCTTTTCCAGGGTTTCGAGTGCCCATCTCGTATTCAGTGCCACACCTTCAAAAATCGCGCGAATGAGATCTTCGCGTTTGTGATGCAAGCTGACATTGTGCATACCTGCACGGACATGATCGTCATCCAGGGGGCTGCGTTCTCCGAACATCCAGGGCGTAAAATAGAGGCCTTTGGAACCCGCGGGTGCTGTTGCGGCGAGTTGATCGAGTATGGGGTAAATTTCTTTTTCTTTGCTCTCTTCCTGCAGTTGTTTCCGGTGGTAAAGAACATTGTTTTTCAGCCATTCAAGGCAGGCACCGGCGGTTTCCTGATGGGCGATACCCAAATAAAAATCACGCGGCCATGTGCTGCCGATGCACCCGGTATAATGAGGGATATCGATTTTCCGTTTACGGAAATGGCCGGTAACTCCTCCACTGGTACCCAGTCGTATGCACAAGTCGCCTTCTTCTACAGCACCACCCCCGACGGCAGCTGAACTGATATCACCTGCCCCCGTGATGAGCGGAATCCCTGCCACAAGCCCGGTCTCTTTGGCCGCTTGTTCATTGAGATAACCCGCTATAGAGGCGCTTGGCTTTAAGGCGGGCAAGTGATCCGCTGTAATGCCGGCCAGCTCGCAGAGTTTTGGATGCCAGACATTGCGATTCTTGCGCGTGTCTAAAAGCCACCACACCACAGCCTGATCTATGGATTTAATCAGATTACCGGTGAGCTTGTAAGTGATATAATCTTTGGCTTCTATGAATTTCCAGGTTTTTGCAAAAACGTCGGGTCTGTATTTTTTAATCCATAAACATTTTCCGATCGGATCTTTTCCTGTCTGACCCGGACTCCCCCCTGTAATGCGTATGAATCGTAAAAGATGAAACGGATTATAGCCCAGAATGCGCGGAGGTTTCCATAATTTTTCGCGCATGATATCTGCCGCACGGGTGTCGAGCCAGCTCAGTGCCCGCATGAGGGGATTGCCCTGCCTGTCGATAGCCAGAACGGTTTGAGCCTGGGCAGAAAACGTTATGCCTGCGATTTCATCCGGTGCGATTGCTGCTTTTTTCAGCAAGTCCTGTGTGCTCGCACATACGGCATTATACCAGTCGTTTGGTTCCTGTTCTACCTGATCATTGCTCAGATAATAAAGCGGATAGTCTTGTTGACAGGCCTGGATGAATTTTCCGTGAGCGGACGTTAGTACTGCTTTGTTGGAACTGGTACCGAGATCGTGAATGATGATGTATTTCTCTTTCATTGACTGGCCCACCTGCTTTGTGAATTAAAAGTCTTTTGCTCCCGACCCCATAAGAGACAGAAAAGGGTATGGATAAAAGGATAGATTAGCCTCTCAAGTTGAAATGCTCCTGTTGATTATACATTATTGTTGTGGTAAGATAGAAAATTCATCTTAATTTTTCAAATACATTTCTCTTGCTTGTTAACGGGACTTTTTATATACTTGAGGAGGTTACTATATGAGAATTGGTTTTGTGTATGGTGTAAAAGGTGAGGATGGATGAAAACATTTGCCTATTATGATGATGCCAATATCCCCCGGATCGGAATCGAAACGGAAAGCGGGGTTTTTGATTTTTCTCGAATATGGGAGTTTTTCAAAGATTATAAAGGATTGCAACAAGCCACGGCTTTAAATTTTTTACAGGTCATGATCGAAAACGACTATTATTCCCTGCAGACTTTTCAGGAGGTTCTCGAGATTGTAGCCGATTTTCGCTCTCTCGAGGATGTGCGTCTCGAAGAACCGATACGATATGATGTGCCTGTCGCGCGTCCGCCTAAAATTCTCTGTCTGGGTAGAAACTACCGCGCCCATGCAGAAGAGTGGGGTTCTCAGGTACCGGATTCGCCTATTGTTTTCAGTAAACTGCCCTCCTCTCTTCTACCGCATCGCGGTCAGATCGAAATTCCGCGCGGAAGCGGACGGATCGATCATGAGCTTGAATTGGCTCTGGTCATCGGTAAAAAGGGCAAACGGATCAGCGCAGAAAAGGCAATGGACTATATAGCCGGTTATACCATCGCCAATGACATTACAGCACGCGACCGGCAATTACAGGATATGAAAAAAAGCTATCCGTGGACGATCAGTAAAAGTTACGATACGTTCTGCCCGTGCGGTCCCTTTCTCATACCAAAAGACGTCATCAACGATCCGCACCAGCTGAACATGGAGCTTAACGTCAACGGCACGACAAAACAAAAGGCCAATACCCGTGACATGATCTTTAAAATACCCGAGATCATTGCTTACATCTCTTGCCACATAACCCTGAATCCAGGTGATATTATTTGCACCGGCACACCGGAAGGGACTCTGCCGATTGTTGCAGGAGACCGAATTACCGCCAAGATTGATCATCTGGGCCTGCTCGAGAACCGTGTAGTTGAACGATAGGTTTTGTTTCGTATACGAAAAATAAATGAATTTTTTCTGCGAGGGAATCATCATGATGAAACGATTTTTTTTATTTTTTTTTCTAATTTCAAGTGTATCATTTTTATATGGCCAAATGGTTAAGAATCTTAATTTAATGCCGGTACCGACAGAATTAAAAGTGAATGGGGGAAAATTCCGTGTCGATACCACCTTTACCCTGTCTGTAAGGGGAGAGGCGGATAACAGGCTCTACCGGGAAGCGACCCGGATGTTGCGTCGTCTCGATGGACGTACCGGTCTCTTTATTAAACAGGATATCATTCAGGCGGATACGTCTAACGAGGATGCCTCGTTAATCATCACATGTAACCGGCCGGGCGAGGTCAGGCTGCACGAAGATGAATCGTATTCGCTTCGAATTACCGCCAAAGAAATCAGGCTCGATGCCGAATGCGATATCGGAGCTATTCGCGGGCTGGAAACACTTTTGCAACTTTTGCATACAGATGAAATCGGTTATTTTTTTCCGGCGGTTACGATCCGGGACCAGCCGCGATTTCCCTGGCGGGGCCTGCTCATAGATGTTTGCCGCCATTTTATGCCGGTCGGGGTTATCAAAAGGAATATCGACGCCATGGCTGCCGTCAAGCTCAATGTATTGCATCTGCATTTGACTGAAGACCAGGGATTTCGTATTGAGAGCAAAACCTTTCCCAAATTACATCAGCTGGGTTCTGATGGGTTTTACTTTACTCATGCAC
>CAZMUU010000003.1:19136-31756 GCA_964569215.1 uncultured Cytophagia bacterium | reverse complement strand
GGGCAAAGAGACCCCTTTTGGACACCTCGGAATGACGATTTTTGGCATGTTGTTTCTTTCTATGAGCTATTGGGGAGCCGAAGCGCAAATTCTACAACGCCCGCTTTCGACAAAAAATCCAAATCAAGCTGCGATCAGCTATATCGGTGCCGGGTTCTGGTATGCCTTACTCTCTCCTCTGGTTATATTTATACCGGCACTGGCCGCAATTAAACTGTTTCCGGGTTTACCAAATAACGATTTCGCTGTCCCTATGCTTATCAAAACATTTCTGCCCCCCGGATTGTACGGTATTACGATTGTGGGACTTTTGGCTGGTATCTTTTCCAGTTGTGATTCCCAAATAAATGCGTTTTGCACAATGTTTACAACTGACATCTATAAAAGAATGATCAATCCAAAATGCCCGAAAAACAACCTTTTGAAAATTTCAAAAATATCAGGTGTGATTTTTACCCTCGCAGCCATTGGTACGGCCCTGATTTTTTCATATGCTGAAAACGGGATGTTTCTGCTGGCCATCGGTATTCTCGCCACCATTATGCCACCGTTTGGAGCCGTAACCATAATAGGAGCTATATGGAAAAAGTCCAGCCCCCGGGCGGCATTTTCAGGTTTGATCGCCGGTTTTACCATGGCAATCATTTTATTCGCTTTAGACCTGAGCGGAAAATTGAATTTTTTAGCTCAAGACACACTGTTTTTCCGTGCAATGGTTGCCTTTTTAACAACAGGCCTTTTTATCGTGATAATCAGCCTGTTCGATTCGCATCACCAGAGTGTGGACCAGGAAAAGGAAAACCTTTACTCCAAACACTGGTTCGACAATCCCAATGTCCTGGGACTCATTCTGGCGGTTACGATAGCATTAATGTATATATTGATTACAATACTGAGTTCATAGAGGTAAATCCGATGGCAAAAGAGGAATATGATTTAAAGATTTGGCTTCCGGGTTCAATTGTCCTTCTGGGAATCGGCTTTTTTACTATAGCAACGCCTCTCTTTACACAACTCGACCATCAAAGCCTTGTTCTGGATTTAATTTCCGGTGGATTGTTGATCGCGATCGGATGTATAGGACTTTTAATCGGCAGGTCTTCGCAAAAGAAGGGACAAAGCGTTGACTCTTGAACAGCTCGGCTGGGATGATTTCTTTGTGCAACATATTCCTGCAGAGGATTTCGACCTGGTTGGTCGTGTTTGCTCTGAATTTAAAAAAACCTACAAAGTATTATCTGATCAGGGTGAGTTTGAAGCGGTCATTCGGGGAAAATTTTACCATAATACCCGGAATAAAAATCTTCCAGTGGTCGGAGACTGGATTTTAGGTAAAAAAATAAACGATAATCAAATCGTCATTACACATCTTCTCCCGAGAAAAAATAAATTTTCCCGCAAAATTAAAGGACACGGCCTTGAAGAACAGGTTATAGCTGCCAATATAGATTGTATTTTTATCGTTTCCGGAATGGATGATGAATTTAATGTGCGCAGAATAGAGAGGTATATCCTCCTATCGCAAAAGAGCAGTGCCCAACCCGTTCTGGTATTGAACAAAACGGATATAGGTGACGATATCAGAAGCAAAAGAACCGCAATCCATGAATCCTTTAACAATATACCTACATTATTTATCAGTGCTCTAAAAAACAGAGGGCTCTCGGAGATCAAAAAGCGGTTAAAAAATGGCAAAACCGGGGCCCTGTTGGGATCTTCAGGCGTAGGAAAAAGCACGATTATAAATCGATTGATGAAAAAAAATATCCAAAAAACAGCCGATCATCCGGGGAAATTTAGTCACGGCACACATATTACCACTCGTCGGGAGCTTTTTCTGTTACCTTTCGGTGGAATTTTGATCGACACCCCGGGCATGAGGGAACTTCAGCTTTGGGAGGGAGAAGAGAGTATTCAGACAGCTTTTCATGATATCACAGAACTGGCACAACACTGCCGCTTTAAGAATTGCAGTCATCGAAAAGAGCCCGGTTGTGCGGTTAAAAAAGCTATCGAAAACGGAGAACTCGCTCCGGAACGGCTTGATCACTATATAAAGCTGAAAAAGGAAATTGCGGAAACCCAAAAAGGGATTCAGTGGCATTCAAAACCAAAGAGAAAGCGGCGTTAAGCCTATTCATATTTTGCCGCCCGGAAGGATAAATCATGCAGGAACATATTCGGAGAATTTTTGTTATAACTATTGAATATTCTTTTTTTTTGACGTATCTTTTTTGTTTAATTTAAGAAAGCAATGATTGAATCCGGCACCATAATTTCTATAGAGAATGAATTCGCTACGGTCAAGATACACCGTGGTGAAGAGTGTGAGAGTTGTCATCTGTGTGACTCTTTTGGCTCCAACGAGATGAAACTGGTTGCCCTTAATGAAGCCGGAGCAGGTATTGGTGACATTGTTGATATTAAAGTAGAACCCGAAAAAGTAATCAAGCACTCGTTTGTAATCTTCATCCTGCCGATTATAGCTATGATTTTCGGTTATTGGGTCGGGGTAACCCTGGTTCCGGAACCCGGTGGTGAAAAAAGTGGGATAGTGGGGGCATTTATTGCCTTGCTCCTTGTCTTTATGATCATCCGGCTCTATAATCGTCACTATTCAAAAAATGAAAAATGTGCTGCGAAAATAATAGGATACTCACGTGACCATTCATAAATTAATATTTTTGCTTTTCTCTCTACTGCCGGCGATTCTGGTATTTCCGCAAACCAGCGATATTAAAATCCTGTCTGCCCGGGATAACGGACTGATTGTGGAATTTTCACCACAGGAATGGCAGCAACACACCAGGAAACTGGAGAATAAAACATATTCAAAGTTTGCTTTCAAAGGCGCGGAGATGATGGGCGAGCCCGGATCGCCTCAAATTCCGGTCAAAGTATTCACACTGGGAATTCCCGAAAACGCATCCACAGAGGTCGAAATTGTCGATTTGACATTCGAAGAAATAAACAATGTTTTACTGTTGCCAGTGCCCTTTTCCTCCAACAAATCCCTTGGCACAGCCTATAGTTACCAGCCTGAACAAAGTATTTACGCTTCTGGCGATGCCATTCCAGCACATAATGTTGTTACCGGCGACCCTTATATTTTCCGCAGCCAAACCGTTCAAAAATTGGTTTTACAACCCCTGCAATTTTTCCCGGCACAAAAAAAAATTAAAAAAATCAACCGGATGACCATACGAATAAGATTTTCCAATCACTATAGCCGTCCCTTTCAGCCAATGAAAGATGAATCCTTTTATCAGAGCCTGCTGAATTATGAACAAGCAAAAAAATGGCGCCACAATCAACCCTTACCCAAACGTTCTACCTATAAACTGGACCCCGATGACTGGTACAAGCTTATCATACAAAGTGATGGGAGCGGTGGAAAAGAAGGGATTTACAAGGTTACTGCATCCCAACTGCAGGACGCCGGTCTACCTATCGGTTCCATAGACCCCCGTACTCTGCAGCTGTTTAACAATGGTGGTAAACCCTTGGCCGTGGACATCAGCACACCCCGCCCGGATAGTTTGATCGAAAACCCAATTCTGGTTGTTGGTGAAGAAGATGGCGTCCTGAATGCCGGTGATTATATTCTGTTCTACGGACGATCCCTTGAGGGTGTGGAATACGATAAGAATAAAGGGGAATACTATCATTATATTAATCCCTATTCCTCTGAAAATGTTTACTGGCTGACATTTGGTAAAGGTGCCGGCAAAAGAATCACAAAACGCCCCTCTCTCTCTACTGAGGGTCTCACCCCCGAATCCGGATTTCGTCAAACCGTTTTTTGGGAACAGGAAAAACACAACATCTTTGGCTCCGGCAGAGACTGGTTTGGATATCAAATGGGTAAAATCCAAAAATCATTTACCCACACCTTTGATACACCTGATGCTACGGCAGATGACAGTACAATCGTCCGGCTTCAAATGGCGGTTGTCACCAACGGTCTGCATCCCTTTCGCATTTTTGTGAACGAGACCTTTCTTTCCGAAACCAGTATCAGGGGATACTCCACCAGGAACAACTATAATTATGTTCTGGACGATGTAACCTTGAGCAAGCAGAACCTCATAGACCGCGATCAAAGCAATCTGGTGATCGAGTACCCCGTGGAATCGGATTTATTCATCTCCTACGTCGATTGGGTAGAGATAGAATACGACCGTCAGTTTATCGCCAAAGATGAACAGCTTGTTTTTACCAGTCCGCCGGAAAACAAAACTGCACATTATCAAATCGAGGGGTTTGCCGGCAATGATATTCGCATCCTCGATATTTCAGACATTTCTTCCATTGAAGAAATCGAAAACACCCTCATTCAGAACAAAAATGTGTCATTCGCCGAGCAGACGGCCGATTTGGTTCCGACAAAATATATTGCCTTTACTCCGGCTGCCTATCGTTCTGTGCCCAGAATTGAAAAAGAGGAGAGAACGGATTTGCGCTCTGCCCGCTCTGCGGATTATATCATCATCACGCACGAAAAGTTTATTCAACAGGCACAAGAGTTGGCAAGTTTGAGAGAGACTTATTCAACTCAACGTCTCGAAACACAAGTTGTAACAATATCTTCGGTTTTCAATGAATTTGGCTGGGGTATTCCGGATGTCGTTGCCATCAGAGATTTTCTCGCCTGGGCTGATAAACAATGGAATGCTCCCCAATACGTTCTCCTTTTTGGGGATGGACATTATGATTATAAAAATATTCTAAAATTCAATACACCAAATCTTATTCCCCCTTTTGAGACCAGAGACCGTCACGAAAATTATTCCAGAACGTCTGATGATTGGTTTACCTATACGAAAGGAACCACTGCCGGCATGCAGATGGCAATTGGACGGATACCGGTTCAATCGATTGCTACGGCGCAAGCGGTTGTGCAAAAAATCATAAAATATGAAACGGATGAAAGCTTTGGCGACTGGCGTAAAGTGTTGACCATAATAGGTGATGATGAGCTGGGAGAATATGGAGAAGAACTTGAGCACACCCGGCAGGCGGAAAAACTCGCTGAAAGTCATGTTCCGTCGGCTTTTGATATCGAAAAAATCTATCTCATGGAATACCCGCCGGTTCGAACGGCAAGCACAACAGGAATAACCAAACCAACGGCAACCGAAGATCTTTTACACCGGATTAACCGGGGCACTCTGGTTTTGAACTTTATCGGACATGGCAATGACGAGCTCTGGACCCATGAACACCTCCTGACCAGAACAAGCGATTTCGACCGCATTCAAAACGAAAATCGCCTTCCTTTAATTGTCGCCGCTACTTGCGAATTTGCGTACTGGGATCAACCCCAAAAACAAAGCTTTGCCGAAGATTTACTCAATGTCGCCGGCCGTGGTGCGGTAGGCCTCATCGCCTCCTCGCGGGCAGCTTTTTCCTCCGATAATGCCGCCTACAACTATGCACTTTATGATAAACTCTTTTCACCCTATCAAAGCAGCGGCATGACCGAGAGGATCGGAATGGCCTCCCTGCTGGCGAAACAAAACACATTAAGCCGCGACAACAAGGAAAAATACCATGTTTTAGGTGACCCCACTATGAGATTGCGCGCTCCCCGTTACAGCGCAATTATCGAAACCATCGAACCGGATACCATCCAGGCCTTACGAAAAACCAAAGTGACCGGACACATTGAAAAAAATAATGCCCTGTGGAATGATTATAATGGCAAAATTTATCTGCGAATTATGGATTCCAAAAACAGGAAAACCTACGAGACAGAGGGGGGCTTGTCAATCAGCTACCTGCTACCCGGAAATGGACTTTTTCGCGGGAGCGCTGACGTTGAAAACGGACATTTTGCGGCGGATTTTATCGTACCCAAAGACATATCCTATGGAGGATCGCAAGGCAAAATCAGCGCCTATTTCTGGAATCAGTCGGCAGAAGGAACCGGTTATAAAGAAAAATTGATGGTCGGGGGTACAGCAAAAAATCTGATCGATCATACCGGCCCCTATATACGCGCCTATTTTCATCAACCCAATTTTTCTGCTGGAGATTATATACGTCCCAGCGATACTTTACATGTTGAAATCAGCGATTCTCTCAGCGGTATCAATATTACCGGTGAAATCGGCCACCAAATCACCATGACCTTTGACAATGATATCTTGAATTCGAGAAACATTACCGATTTTTTTGAATATGATCCAAACAGTTATATTACCGGGAAAATACACTATCCTCTCTATAATCTCTCCCTGGGCAAGCATCAGGTGGAAATTAAAGCGTGGGACAATTCGAACAACTCTTCTATCTATGAAACCTGGTTTACGGTTGTTGAAGATTCAATCCTGAAAATCCGCGACCTCCTAACCTACCCGAATCCGATGACCGAAGAAACAGCGTTTTGTTTTGAAATCACTCAAGATGCAAACGTTTCGATTAAGGTATTCAGCCTGGCGGGAAGGCTATTAAAAACATTTCATCCCGTTTATACTCAAACCGGTTATAACGTTCTGCCCGAACGCTGGGACGGCACAGACGAGGAAGGTGACTATCTCGCCAATGGGGTCTATCTCTATAAATTAACCGCTAAATCATTCTGGGAAGGCAAGGAGCATAAAATCAACAGAATCGGGAAAGTCATTATCGCACGTTAGCCCCTGACTCTATGACGTGCTGAATCTCATGCACAAACCGCCTTTTGGCGGTTTGTACCCACCTTAGATAAACGTCATAGCCAATATTCCGGGACAAGGCGTCATCAATACTCTCCCGGTCGAATCGATTCGCCGCCCTTCCCAGTTTCGCATTATCATTTAAATCATATGCATTGATAACCTGATCATAGTGCTTTGAAACCGGAATGACCACGATCGGCTTTTTCAAATAAAGCGCCTCACAGGCCGTTTCAAATCCTCCGGTGGTAATTACAGCTTTTGAAGTTGCCATGGCTTCTAAAAAACAATCGCCGTTTAACTGATAAAAGGTTAAATTTTCAAGCGCTTCAAGTCTTTCCGGCGCCTTTGGCCGATCCCAAAAACATATACTCTTCAGATCGGGATTTTTTCGATGAAGCGAAATGATATCGCGGCTATAGCCTTCATTGAGGATATAAAAGAGATAATGACCATAATTTCGAACGGATAATTTCAGGATATAATCGCGCAATAAAGGAGGCATAACCACAATTTTCTTGTCTCGACCGCCGGATAAGGGATAAAATGAAAGCGCTAAAAGTCGTTCGGCCCCGATTGCTGTAATTCGTGTAACAATTTTTGCCGCCCATTTGTTTATGACCCGTCCCGGAGGAAATCGGAAGCCGGGATGAAGGAACAAATACTGATGCCCGATACAAATAACAGGACTTTGTGGCCGGCATAACAACGAATAGATGCCTGCAAGCGGCTCAAAAAAATTGATGATAATATCCGGGCGTGTCTTTTGTACCGTTTTTTGCATACAGCGTATAGACTTGATATAACGACCGATCCGCCAACATGTTGACAGCAAAGAAGAAAAGGCTTTAATCGAACGATTTTTTGAATCCCGAATATAATTTGGACTGTCGTAATAGATAAGAGATGCATTCATTTTTTCAATAAAATAGTCGGGAATCGTTCTTTGCGGACTCTGTCCGGCCATGACGCCGACAAGTTTATGCCCCGAGGACTTTAAAATTTCCTTTAATGCCAGCGCCTGTGTCAGGTGACCTCTGCCCTCTCCCTGTACAATGAATAAAAATTTCATCTCTTTTTTTTCCATAAACAAAGTCCGAAACCTATACAGCTGTAACAAATTCGACAAATAAATTGGTTGATAAACCGGGATCTATTTATTATATAATAATATCTTGTCAGTTTGGAATCTCATCTGACCGGTATGCTCTATCCTTTTAAATCTCTCAGGTCCGAAACGGAACACCACAAAGAAATGGTTTGCTCGATGTATTTTGATCCGGCATTTTTTAAATGTGTTTATATAGTGGCAATATTCCTCTTATATGCTGAAATTCACTTTCGTGTGAAAGGGGTATTGAATCGTTTATTTGTAAAAGAACCTGAAATTATAGCGGACATTCCGCATCGCATTCAACCCGGAAAAGCTATCCCCATTTTAATTCTTATAAACGATGCCCATCTCTACCCGATCACCTTGCTTAGCATCGATATCAATATAAGCATAATGGATAAAAAATATCACAAAAGATTCAAGTATTGCGAACTCATTGATCAGCCTTTGATGTATAAAATTCTTTATTTCAATCTCCCGAACCGCCGTTTGACAACAGCCCGTATTGATGTATCCTTTATTTATGAACAGAATGGCAAACAAAAAATTTGTCATAATGATAATTACCGTCACTCCAGCCATGCACCACTCAAAACCACCATTGATGAACACCCCCTGCCCCGACTGGAAAACTGGTACTATGGTGACCTTCATTATCACAGTTACTATACACGCGACCAGGTGGAATTCGGCGCACCGATAGAGGCCGCCAAGATCATGGCCGAAGCAATGGGATTGCATTTTATCGGCTGTACTGACCATTCTTATGATCTGGATGATCAGCGTGAAAACTATCTGCAAAACGATCCCGAATTATTAAAGTGGGCTGACTTGTGGCGGACTATGGAAATGCTTAACCGGAAAAATAATTCGTTTGTTGTTCTCGCCGGTGAAGAACTTTCTGTCGGCAATCGCCATAAAAAAAATGTCCATATGCTCATTTTTAACAACAAATCCTTCATACATGGATCGGGAGATGGTGCTGAGAAATGGCTTGCCAATAAACCGGAAAACCAAATACCCTCAGTGCTGGAATCCCTGGACAATGAAGCCCTGGCATTTAGCGCTCATTCGGCTACTCTGCCTCCGCTTTCACAGCGTCTGCTGATTAACCGTGGGAAATGGAGTAGCACAGATCACCGTTATCCGCGCTTAAACGGTCTCCAATTCTGGAATGGCCATAACATGAAATCTTTTAAAAAAGGTAAAGAAAGCTGGGTTCAACTACTCCTCATGGGACACAAAAAAACCATAATAGCCGGAAATGACGCCCATGGCAATTTTAGTCGATTTCGGCAAATTCATATACCGTTTTTTTCATTGAAGGAGAACGAACACGAAATATTCGGAGGTGTAATAACCGCTATCTTGACAAAAAAACCACTTTCAAAAACAACTCTCGTAAAAGCGCTCAAACTGGGGCGAACAGTAATAACGGATGGACCCTTTGCATATTTTGAGCTGCAAAAGGGAAAAAGGACATTTCACCTCGGCGACACCTTTTCCCACAAGAACGCTATTCTCAGGATTCGGGGAAAATCAACTCCGGCTTTCGGAATGATCAAATCCGTTGCCGTTTTTGTCGGCGACTGCGCTGAAAAAAAAGAAAAATGTTATTATTATCCGGCAAACTCCTATGAACTCGAGCATCTTGATGAGATCGACACCTTGCCAAAACGTGGCTATATTCGACTCCAAGCTCTCACAACCCTTAACCGCCAATTACTCAGCAATCCTATTTATCTCGGCCAGGACTAGATCAATTTAATTTTTTTGAATATTCTTTTCAATCCGCGGCCAAACATATTGGGCTTTATCTCAACGTGCCGTTCATATCCCTCACCCTTGCTTTCAGAGGTGATCAGTTCGTTTTCTTTTAAAAAATCATGAATAATAAACCGTTCGTAACTGCTCATATGAGGTAAAACCACCGTCTCGCCATTATCAATGGCAAGCCTGGCCTTTTCTTCGGCATACTTTCGCAGATTTCCGACAGGATATATTTTTAATTCGTGAACGTCTCCACGACGATAAGTCTTTGTGACAATGTCGGGATCATGATCAAAATGCCTGTGAACCAATTTACGTTCAAACGCATTTAACTCGGAAAGCGTAATCGGTACGATGGAACCATCCAATTCCTTTTTTATCTTTTGAATTAAAGTATTTATCTTTACATCGTCCTGTCGATTCTTAAATTTTCCATGATCTGATTTTCTATTTCTTTCCACTTCTATTTGTTCCTTTCCAGTTATTTCAACTTAAAATCTGTCTAGTATTTATCCAGATCGACCATTTTTTTATGTATCCCCCCGAAACCACCATTGCTGAACGTAATGAGCACGTCGTTTTCTCCGATATGCATTTTTACATATTGAACTATTTCATCAATGCTTTGAAAATTTTGCACCGTTCGGTGCTCGCTGTTCAGGTCCTGCATGAGTTTTTCTATTGAAAGTATTTGACCTGCCGGCGCCTTGTCCGGTCGATGAATCGGTGCCAATAAAATCACATCAGCAACCTGTAGTGCCTCTGCGAGCTCTCTTTGGAAAATATTCCTTCGCATTGTAGCAGACCGGGGTTCAAAGAGTGCCCAGATTCGATGAGAAGGATACTTTTTTCGAAATCCTGAAAGGGTTTCCCGAATGGCGGTGGGATGATGACCAAAATCATCATAAAGCTCTGCGGTTTTAACCAGTCCTTTAAATTCCAATCGTCTTTTAATTCCGGCAAAACAGGAAAGCGCGCTTAATATCTCATTGCTTTTTATACCCTCATGATGCGAAACAGCAATGGCTGCCAAAATATTGCGGACATTGTGCTCTCCGCTTAAAACCGTTTCCACACGTCCCCAAAAATCTCCCTTGTACAGTACATCAAAACGCATACCGTTAACATCTATGGTGATATCTTTTGCCTTCCAGACCGCGTTTTGATCTTTTATTGCAAATGTGAGTATAGGACAAAAAGCCTTTTGACTTACTTGCACAACATTCTGAAAATCAGAACATATTGCTAAAAGCCCATTACGAGGTATCAAATTGACAAATCGCCTGAATGCCAATTTAATTTCATCCAATGAATTGTAAATGTCGGCATGGTCGAACTCTAAATGATTGATTATGCCTATATCGGGTATATAGCGCAGAAATTTTGCCGCTTTGTCAAAATAGGCAGAATCATATTCGTCTCCTTCTACAATAAAATACTCATCACCTCCTACCTGATAGCCTCGATCAAAATTTTTTGGAATACCACCGATTAAAAACCCGGGATTTCTGCCGGCCCTCTGAAAAATCCAGGCCAGAAGCGAACTCGTCGTCGTCTTTCCATGAGTCCCGGTTACCACCAAAGAGCGGCGACCGCGAATAAAATACTCCCGCAATGCATCCGACAAAGAGATGTAGGGGATATGATGATCAAGGACATACTCAATTTCTTCATTTCCCCGCGAAATCACATTGCCGACCACAACCAGATCCGGAGCCGGCTGCAGGTTTTTTTGCGAAAACCCATCAAAAACATCGATATTATGTTCTGCTAAAAACGTACTCATCGGCGGATAAACATCAGAATCGGAACCACAGACTTTGTACCCACTCTCTTTTAACATTGCTGCCAGCGATGCCATGGCGGTTCCGCAAATCGCCATAAAATATATACGTTTGGGCTGTTTGTTTGTTATAATCACTTTGCTCTTTCTCTCTAACGCGGAAATTGCGAATCTGAAATCGATTCAACACCATTCTCATCTATCCTGATATTCTCGACCCGCCTTAAACTGTCCTCAAAGACGAGATTCTTCCCATCGACTTTTAAATCCAAACCAGGGACATTTCCGATTTTTAAATAGTACACCTGACTTTCCCACTCTCTGCTGTCACCGGGTAAAAACATAACTTCTTCTGATATCGTATCGTCATAAATAATTTTCATCCATGTGGATTCTTTTGCAACGATATTCAGGTTTAGCATTTTTGCCGGGTCTATATCAGGTGTTTGTTGCGCCACAGAATCTGCAATCGCATCGCTTAAACGCGGTATTTCGATTTCCTGCACCTGTTTTGTTTTGGAATCCTCGCTCTGAGGCCAGAGGAGGAAAAGTAAAACAATCACTGCTAATGACAGTGTCAGAAACCAAAAAACGCTTCGATTAAAAACATTTTTGAGCTTACCAAAAACATCCGCAAAAGACACACCCTCCTGGTCGTGGTTAGACTGGGAACCGACGGCCTCTTCTTCGCTCTCTTGTGCAGTTAATATCCGGGCTTGTTCATATTCCAGAACCAACTTTTCACCATCCAGCTCCAAAGCCTCAGCAAAAGCTCTCAAAAATGCCCTAACATACAAAGAAGGCAAAAAGTCCAGTTCACCGGATTCCAGTTTTTTCAAAAACGCCCTGGAAATTTTCGTCTGCCTGGAAATTTCTTCAAGCCGGATAGCCCTGGACTTGCGTGCCTCCGACAACTCGTTGCCGATTTTTTGGTGTATCTCTTCTCTTTTGTTATTGTTCATGATGATGCTTTAAATTGTCCGAAAGGCGAAAGGATGTGAATTCTCTTAATGTTTTATAAAATTTTGCCAATGGAAACCCAACAACATTATAAAAACAGCCCTCTATTCTACTCACAAATACAGCACTCAGATCCTGAATACCATAAGCACCGGCTTTATCCATTGGACTCTTTGTTTCAATGTATCGCTTAATCTCAAAATCTTCCAGTGTCCTGAAATAGACTTTGGTCATTTCACAATCACTAATTGCATTCCCGCTCGATGTATCGATCAACGAAAAACCCGTATAGACACGATGAACTTTTCCACTTAACGCTTTCAACATCGAGTAG
>CAZMUU010000003.1:0-19126 GCA_964569215.1 uncultured Cytophagia bacterium | reverse complement strand
GAGTAGGCCTCATGGCTATTTTTGGGCTTTCCCAAAATCTTATTGTCGAGAACAACAATCGTATCCGCACCGATAACAATGCTGTTTTCTGCGCCGGCAGCAACATCCCTGGCTTTATGCAGCGATAATAAGAGGACATGCTTTTGTGGATCCGATTCTGAAAATCGATCCTCGTCAATGCGACTGGGTTTTATAGAAAAAGGCAGACCGATCAAAGACAAAAGTTGCGCCCGGCGGGGCGAAGCAGAGGCCAAAACAAAAGCATCAGGATGTATTTGGTCGAACAAGGTCATAAATTTAACGCTTTTCCTCACTGTCCAGCATAATCGTAACCGGTCCATTGTTGAAAATCTTTACCACCATATTGGCTCCAAACTTACCGGTAGCCAGGCGCAAACCGCTTTTTTTGAGTTTTTCCACAGCATAATTGTACAGAGGTTCAGATATCACGGGCTTTGCAGCTTTAACAAAGCTTGGCCGCCTGCCTTTCCGGCAATCTGCATATAAAGTAAATTGAGAAATCACCAAAAGATCAGCCCTGACATCCATCGCAGACAAATTGATCTTTCCTTCATTATCCTCAAAGATACGCAAATTAACTATTTTATCAGCTAAATAATCAGCAGCTTTTTTGTCATCGCCCGCTTTGATGCCGAGTAAAACCACCATTCCCTGTTCAATAGCGGCGTATTCTTTTCCCTCAATAACCACGGAAGCAGATGAAACTCGCTGTAATAATGCTCTCATAATAAACTCTGAAAAATCAACCCATCCAAATAGCCAACAAGCCTGCCAGCATATCGGCCTTTAAAAGCACGGATAATCTGCCCAATTTTTTTGTATTCGGCTTTTTCCACAGGACAATTATAGTATAAATAATCACCGTATGTACTAAAAAGAGAACCAGGATTAGATACCACTGACCATAGATATCGAGAATATAGGGTATAAAAGTAGCTATCAGTAGTACAAGAAAAATCGATATCGCCAAAATCCTGGAAATCCGAAAGCCGTATTTAACGGGAAGGGTATAAGCATGAAAGGCTCGATCACCCTTTGCATCTTCCATATCTTTGATGATTTCTCTGCCGAAATGCATTAAAAAGGCAAAACATGCCGGGATAATCCCATAAATCGCTTTGCCGACTGCAGCGCTACCAAAAATAAATGCCAACCCGGTCATAACGCTGACCAGCATATTCCCCCATAAAACCGTCCTTTTGAAAAAAGCGCTGTAGGCATACAATAAAAATACGGATATTAACGCCAGAGTTACGGTTGTCGCGTTGATCAGACAACTGGCTAAAAAACCCAACACAAAGCAAAAAAGAGCAAACCACCAAATCTGTTGACGCGACACCAGTCCGCTCGGAATCGGTCTTTCGGGTTTATTTATTATATCAATCTCAAAATCATAATAATCATTGATGGCGTTTGCCGCTGCAGTTAAAAAAGCAGCGGAAAGACAAGCATAAAAAACAGGATTATAGGATCGGATTGAGCCAGTCATCATCGCAGCAACCAGTACGGAAAAAACCGCAATCAACACATTTACCGGTCGACTGGCCCGGTATAATCCCTTAACCGTTTTCAATGATTCTCTTTCTCGAATAGAAAAAATCTTTTTTATTCAATTTTCAATATAATATGGATGTGAGCAAAATGCAAGAACTATTCCGCTGATACTTCTGCAAGGGAATATGGGACCCTTTATTTTAATAAAAGCAGGCGACGGAGTCTGGTGTATTGATTTGCCTTAAAAACGATAAAGTATATACCACTCGAAACAGCATTACCGTCCAGGTCTTCTCCCCCCCATTTAACACAATGCCGACCTGCCGGCAGGGTGTCCTGGATAAGCATATCCACCGTTTGACCCATAATATTGACAATCTTTAGCACAACGCTGCTTTTTTCAGGCAACTGAAAATGAATCGATGTTTGATTGTTGAATGGATTGGGATAATTTTGTTCGAGATAATAATCCAGGGGATGAATGGTACCGATTTCTTCTATCCCGGCAACAGCTAAATTTTTACCTTCATTGTCACGCAAATCAATTTGATTGATTTTTATGGGAGAGCCTCCCCCATGTTGGAGTTTAAAATCAACACTTAATAATTGGTGCGGTCCCTTTTGCATAGCAGGGCTGCTTAATGATAAATTTGCAAAAGAAATATCCAACAAGCCGGAGGTTTCAAAATCACTAAAAAACACGTATTGATCGCCGGAATTGTTTCCTCTGCCGGCATATACTTTTTTTATCGACAAACCGGCGGGATTGTATTGCAAAACAACATGTCCCATGGAAAAATCATTCATCCCATCAGCATAAAGAATTGCCGTGTGATGATCTGAAGCTTTTTTTATATCCCAGAAACAGCGCTTAATTGTTGATTTCTGAACGGTATTGTCTTGTTGCTTATTGTGATTGAACCAGTTCCACATTTGGGCAAATACGAATAAATCTTCATAATTGACAAGTTTATCAACAACGCTGGTAATCAGAGGAATTTTTCCGTTCGCCGGCCCAATATCACCTTTTCTATCATTAGCGGGTTTCCAAAAAGTCGAAAAGAGAGCGAAATCCTGCATGTCTATATCGCCATCTGCATCAAAATCACCTGTCAGATTTTCCAGAGGATAAACTTTCGCTCCGGCGGTGAGAGCAACGATCGCAGAGAGATCTGTCCGCCATAATTCTGCTGATTGGATATCCAGATTGCACGTATTTTCACTTATTACCTGAAATTCTATAGAACAAAGATTTCCATAGCCAAACATGCCCCTGGTTGTATCCTCATAAACAATCCTTAGATCAATAACCAGCTCCCCTTCACTTATAATAAAATCCAGATCAGCAGAGACGGTATTGGGCTCAAAAAAATCGCCCTCTCTAACTTGAACAGCTTTTACCCGGGTCGGATCATAGCTGACTTTAAAGTGACCGGACTTGAAAGCGTTTACCTGATCTACAAAGAGGTTGACAAAAAAAGATTCGTTTTTTATTCCGACAACCTCCCTGGGCAAAATAGAAACGGAGGGGGATAACAAGCTGAAACGCGTGTTGGTCGAACCGCCTTTTTCTCCCCGCTCTATCATAACCGAAATATTGCGCACCTTGACTTGGGATTGTTGTGCCTGAAATATAATTCGATGCTGCGACGAAATAATATTCTGAATCAAATCAAGAGCCGACTTGAAACCGCTTTCAATATCAAACAACAAGCCACGGGATTTTTCTGATAGAGTGCGATAAGACTCTGTATCCAAAGCAATACTGAACAAATGCAATCGGTTATCCAAAATGGAACTTGTAACCGAATCAAGAACGGCGGTGGAAGCAACAGACCCACTCATGGGAGAATCCGTACACAAAAGAGCAAATCTTTGTCCATATGTTCGAAAATCGAATGCCTCGATTGTGCTCAGTGCCTCCGGTAGCGAATGGGACACTGCGTCATTCTTACAGGATATCACATCAAACCAACCCATCAGTTCGTTTAAATCCGATGTAAAGGAATACGCAAACTCGACCTCCTCGTGATAGGTAATCAGAGCATAACGGGGGATGAATCCCTTGGCTGTAAGAATATTATCAAGTGTGGATATATTTGTTTGCAATACCTCTATTTCAGCTTGCATGCTCGAAACGGTATTGAGGATGAATACAATATCCATAAATATATTATCGCCCGCCTTAACATTTTCGATACTCTCTATCGGTCGGCTGAGTCCATTTTCTAAAAGCGAGATCTGATCAGCACTTATATTGTCGACAGTTCTGTTAGATGTCTGATCAAACACACTAAAACAGCAAGAAACATTCGGGAAATTCCACGATTCAATTTGATGGATATTCACATAATATCCGCTCAGATTGGTTTCGCTGCTTGCCGGAATGATTTGCAGAATAAGGCCCCCATCACCTACGATCATACCCTTCAGAGGCGAAACAAGAGCAATGTCATTAAGGTCGAATTCGACCCGGGTATCAACTTTTTCCCAGGTTTTCCCCCCTGTACGGGTTTTAAAAAGAGTGCCCTGATCCCCGATTGCATAACCGTTCACAAGATCACTGAATGCAACGGCATTGAGAGGAAGATCCGACACCGTCTTTGAAATCCAGGTTTCTCCGCCGTTTGACGTTTGACATATTTCCCCTTCCGAAGTGACGGCCCAGCCTCTTTTGCTATCTAAAAAACACAAATCGCGAATCGTTGACGTCACTCCGCTGGTTTGATCTTGCCAGGACATACCCGCATCAACCGTTTTCATAATTCGGCCCAACGGACCTGCGACCCACCCTGTCGTATTATTGATAAAATCCATTGCATAAAAAGCCAACGGATCATTTCGGTAGCGATGCAACCAGTTATTTCCGGCATCGGTGGTTTGTTTAACAATGCCCTTGTCACCTATCGCCCAGCCGATAGAATCAGAAACAAACTCGAGTGCATAAAAAGCATATTCAGATGAACTGAATTTTTGTTGCCAGGTCTTACCACCATCTTTACTTTGTAAAATCATTCCTGAGTTTTGACTGTTCTTTCCAACAATCCAGGCATCTGAATAACTTGTAAAATACACATCATAGAGTTGGTGATTACCGGGTAACGGATTCTGATTCCACTGTGAACCACCATCTTCGCTGGTAGCGAATAAACCTTTAGAGCCTATCGCAACGGCTTTAAGCGAGTCTTTAAAGAAAATTTTATGTATATCTTCACGAATCGATGTCGTTTTTTGATTCAGCTGAAAATTATAGCTCCATACCGGCAGGGTTGCAGCAGAAGCCTGTGAAGCGGTTGTCGCCCTTGCGTAGCTTCCATCCGTACTATAGGCAAATGCGGCATAATAATATTTCATTTCCGGAGAAAGACCGGCATCTATAAATCCGGACAGCTTGCCCGTATAGACAACAATACCATCGGAGGTGGTTTTAGGAAAAGATCTTTGATTGCGCAGCACCATAACACCATCGAATTTCGGCGAGGATGGATTCTGCCAGCGGCAGTAAATCTTATCCGGTGCCGCCGCAGAGGCGATAAATCCTTTGACATTTTCGATAACTTTGCCGTATCGGTAACGATCAAAATCATAGCCGCCCTTATCCGCTTTTTGAACGAGAATCTCTACATTCCGGCCTTTATCATCTTCATCGATATTGTGCGTGTTATAGGTACATACATATTGTGATGATATGATCAAGCCGATATGATCCACAACCTGAGCAAAGTCGCTGTTTATATCGAAATAAAATCCTCCTGTTTGAAGGGCCAGTTGATGAAACTGTTCAAAATTGGGACCAGCAATATCTGCAACAATTCTCTTTTCCTGCAGCAAATCAGTGATTGATTCAGTGGTATGCAGAGTCGTACCATCTCCCGGATCTCCCGCCTGATGATATTCGGCATCAGTAATAAGAATCATCAATCGCTGGCTGACTCCCCTGAAACTCAATTCACCGGCTTTTGCCATACCTTCGAGTGCATTTTCTTTATAATCTCCGCCACCGACCGGAGACAGGGTTTCAATCCACTGTTTAAACTGAACAATATCATCGGTAAAATCGTAGGTGCTTTGGACATTGTCGCTAAAAGAAACCAAAGCCAGACGGTAATCAATTCCTTTGGCAGCCAGGGAATCTGCAAAACTGGAAGCTCTGTTTTTCAAATCCTCAATTTCCTGCGTCATACTTGCTGTCACATCAAAGACAAACACGATATCAGCCTTTCCGCCGGAACTGGTATTGATCTGCTCAAAAGCTTCAGGAGCCTCTTCGACACCATCCTCTTTGACCAGAATATCGCCAATTCCGATATCTGAAACCGGTTGAAGCGTTTTATCATCCACAATCGTAATAAAGTTAACAATCGTAGGAAAGCGGCTGATATCGATGCTGTTTATGGTAACCTTATAGCCCTCTACATCCACATCATCCAGCGTTGTCGCGTAACAAAAAGCCTCGTTTTGCAATTCGGAAAAGCGGTTATAGTGATCGAAAGCAAAAGCTGAATAGTAATAAGTGGTTGCCGGATCGACATCATAATCGACAAAATTTTCATCGGTACCCCGGTAAACCTCTACGCCATCATAAGGATGAGAAGGAAATACATCCCTTTTCCGGAGAATTTTACAGCCTGAAAATTCCGGCTGTGCAGGATTGTCCCATGTCAACTCAATAGCGCCGGAGCCTCTGGTTTCACAAACCAAATTTTGAATGCTATTCGGTTGCTCCTCAGATAAATCCAGTTTGATAATCGTCCCCCGATCACCTACCGCCCAGCCGCAGGCCTGATTGATAATCACAATATCATTGAGATCTTCCGTGGTCCCGCTGTTGTCTATCATCCAGGATTGGCCGCCATTGCTCGTGCGCAGAATAACACCATTTGATCCGGCAATAAATCCCAGATTGGGATTGATGAAATCAATCGAATATAAGGGATCATCCCCATATCTGGTTAATTCTTCCCATTTTTCACCACCGTTTTTCGACTGTAAAATCACCCCCCGACTGGTTACGATAAAGCCGGTATTAGAATTAACAAAATAAACATCCAGCAAATCCGGACGCTCGCCACCAATGTTTTTTATCCTCCACTCTTCTCCGCCATTATTGGTAAACAAGACCGTATTATGTTCTCCTACGACCCATCCGGTATCGGCATTGAGGAAAAATAAATTGAACAAATCTTCGCTTGTGCCACTATTCTGACTCTGCCAATCTATTCCGCCGTTTACCGTCTTTTCGATTTTGCCGGATGCTCCGACCAGATAACCGATTTTCGAATCCAGCATGAAACATTCTTGAATAGCTCCCGGTGACGGGCGGGAAAACCGCATCCAGGTATAGCCGCCATTTTTCGTGCTCAATAGCAAAGCATTCCCCTTGTCGTCATAGCCACCAATCCATCCCAGTCGATGATCGCTGAAGAGTATATCATGAAAATGGAACGTTTCATTTTCCGGGATAATATCCCATCCGGCTCCACCGTTGGTTGTGGCCAGTATATTACCGTTTTCACTAACCGCCCAGGCACTCAGACTGTCGATAGCGCTAACCGCAGTCAGGTCAGTAAGAAAACCGGATTTTTGCTGACGCCAAATGGTGGGATATTGTACTTCCGGTTGAACGACAATATAATCAGTTCTCGTTTTGTGAAAATAGCTGTCTTTGCTTTTTATCCGCAGTTGAGCGCTATAACTACCGGCAGTTGTATATTCAAAAACCGGAAAGCGATCATAAGAATCAATTTTTCCGTCTCCATCAAAATCCCAGGCCCACTCTTCAATAGCAGAGAGCGGATTGTTGAAAGGTTGAGCAACGATCTTTGGCTTTCGTAGTGATCTGACCTCTGCATCGGGACGATCGACTTGAATGACATTGACTGGTTCGATTTTCACGCTATCGAGAGAAAACACCACATCGCCTATATACCAATAATCTCCTTCTCCGTTGACTGGTATGTTGATCGTGTTCATCAGGCCGTTACGATCATAAATATCCAAATATGCACCTGACTCGCTTAGGGCCGGATATCTGGAATAGTTTTCAACATATAATCGATAACGATTCAGTTGAGGTTGATAAAGCGTGATAATTTCCGGACCAAAGCCCTGGTTAAAATCCTGATTAAATATTGCCCACGGCGGCCCCGTATTTTGGCCTTGCTGTTGTGCAGAAATATCATATATTCTGCCTGACAATTCCGGAGTCAACAAATGCAAATCGAGATCGTCCGGGCGCTGCCCCCAATGCAGTTCGAAACGATACTGGTTCTCTTTTAATAGAGGAGATAATAATATATTAACTATATTCGGTTTATTCCGCTCCAACCGGACTTTGGTTTGTATAGACTCGTAACCCGGCGCTATAATTGAAATAAGTTGCGAACTTTGTAGGCTGTTGTCATAAAATTGAACCTGTAAAGGCGCATGACCTTTTTTGGGAACCGCATAAAAGTCCGGAACCACCTCAAGCAAATCGATATTCCTGATCCTATACCCTCCGGTGTCATCTGTGGTTGTGGTTAAATCTCCAATAGACACCCGGGCGTCATCAATCACATTTCCCGACTCGGCATCCATCACACGTCCCATGATCAGGGGAAAATCATTCTTGCCCTCCCCCAGAGTTACGGTAACAGCTGTATAGCGACCGGGTGAAGATTTCGATTCTGCCCGTATTACCGGTTTACAACCGACAGTAGGCGAATATCCGGACGTTGCATTGAATTTTTGACTCCATTCTCCGCGGTTCAAAATGATTCTATCCGGCACGTTCAAACAAGACGGTGTCGAAGAGGTGAGAAAAATCGTGTCGTTTACAGCCGTATCTGCCGGGACACATTCAAACCCTATACCGGTATAGAACGACGCCATAGTCGAGTCCGGAATCAGGCGTAGCTCAGGCCGTTTTTCTGCGGAAAATCTCAGTGCAAAACGTTCAATATCCAGTTCGGTTCTGGCATAAAATTCCAGCCGCGAGCCGATCCATTGACGCAGATCACCGTACCAGTACTCCCTGGGAGGAAGAAGTGAAAATTCTGTTCTGGGCTCCCCGGAGCAGAAAGCGCGTAAAAAGGGTCCTCCGTCTCTCCCGCCAACCGGGAACCATTGCATCACACTTTCTTGCGTATTCCAGCGTTCATAGCCATTGTTAAAAGTATGTAAGGGGATCGAGTCGGTTTTGCTCACCAGCTTGAAATCATCCACATCAAAACGGATGGCCGAGGCGGAATAATTGATTTCAAACCACACACTCTTTACATCACTAAAAATCTCAAAAAACTTGCTGCTGTCCTGTGGATTGAATGCATCCGGGATTATCGGAATGGATACTTTTATCCATTGATTTTGGTCGGTTATTGATGAAATATTTCTCTCAACAATTTGAGGAAATGCAACGGAAAATAATATTGATATATAGAAAAAAATCTTTTTCATACAATTGCTCCCGGACGATATTTTACCATCTATATCTATTGAACCCGTACAGTACCATTGAGAGATACAACCGTAATTGGCTTTGCGTCCTGGCCGAATAACCCAAGGTTCGCCTCGACACTGTGATCGGCGATAATCGTGACAGTTGTTGAATCATTTCTCAGAGTTCGAAATTTCAATTCAATCAGGTCGCCATTACCCTCTACTGCTTTGGATGCCGGTAAGATACTGAAAAAACATTCTGCAATTCCATTTTTATTATCCAGCTTTTGATGCAAAATCGCCACTTGCCCGCCATTATGAGATAAAAAATCCATACAAGGTGCCATGGATTCGAGCTGCAGGATCTCAGAATTATATTCGAGTCGTATACCTGCAGTTGCAAGCCGTTCAATATGCCGGGTACTGATCCGTAAGCGCAGTTCAGCAGATGAATGCACACTCGTATCCGGGGGCGTTATGATCAAAGCAGGAGAAATAAAACGAAGTACAATATTGACTTGTTGATCTTCTCCCGGGTTTAAATCCAAGGTGGTTGAACCGCTTAACAATTTTACCGAATTGACCCACCCATTGACCGTAAAGGTGCGGTTCTTACCTGCAGGCACCTGAACAGAAACCGAAGCGCCGGTCTGATCCATATTCATCTCTTTCAGGAGGGTATCCATATTTGCAGCAGAAATCATTAATTCCATCCTGGTAAGAACATGGCAAACAGCTGCCCGATTCACTCCGGCCAGGGTGGTATGGATCGTCATCGACTCTTTTTTTTCAGGCCCAAAGGGGTTATAGGTCTGACATGATATTGAAAAAAATATAACCCAAAAAGTGATGAACAATCTGGGTTTTATTGCGCTGATCATCATCATGAAACTCTTGTTATTAATACCATTGAACCGATATGGTCACATTGGCTTGTTTTTCTTGTTGTTCTTTCGATACATAATAATATGCTCCGCCGGCAGTCGCTGCCACGGTTAACCAAAACCAGATTTTTTTATAAAACGGGGTCCCACCTTGCCGGCTGAATGTTTTCAGGCGAACTTTTTCCCCGCGCAACTCGGCAATTTCATCGTCTGTCAAAAATCGCACTTCAACAAACTTAGTTTCGGCAAGATTTCCAAATTCGTCAAGAGCCCGAATTTGATAAAATATATAGGGGTATTCTGTAATCTTTTCAGGTAAGGTTGCACCATATTGATACCCCGACAGGGAAACCGTTACGTTTGAGGTTGAAATATATCCTCTCAATCCTTCTTTGTTCAGAACACGGTAAAAACGATCTCCGGTTCGGGAGACAAAAAGCCGGGTTCCCACAGCAACGCTTGATAAAATCGGTGACTGTGAATTCGCTTCTGAATAAACACGGGCTGAATCAGAAGCCACAGTAACCACAACCGGAACTGTTTTTTCTTTTTCCATGACAGGAAATTCACCTTCTACCGCTTTGCCACCATACTTTATTTTAATCGTAGAACGTCGAATCCTGTTATTGTCACCGATATAAGCAATAATATTAAAGGATTCACCTCTTCTTCCAACATTGATAACCTCATGAGCGATAATGGGTACTGTCGTATCGAGTTCCAAAGCTGCAGATGGTATTCCCATCAGCGGTGCTGTGAACAGGTAACAGGGCAGACATATTAACAAACAAAATGTGACTGTTTCAAAGCATTGCCAATGTTTCATATTGCGACGCTCTCCTCGCTCATTTTTATTCGATCAAAACTATATACCAATATATAGTTCTATTAAAATCATCAACTTAAACAGAACAGCCATATAAGATGATATAATAGAGCAAATAACAGGCCAAAGAATAAAGGTCGGGTAAAAAGCCGCAAAATCAACCCATTAAAATCGATTTTGCGGCTCGTATGGATGAAAAATATGTTTTGTTTAGAAGATTTCTTCAACTCGGTAAGTTATCGTACCGGCGGGAACTTTAATTTCTACGATTTCTCCAATGGTTTTCCCCAGCAAAGCTTTGCCCACAGGAGAATCGACCGATACGGCTTCAAGATCAAAGGTGCTGAATTCAGTGGTTGGAACGAGTTCGTATTCCATAATCTCTTCTGTCTTTGTATCCACTAATTTTACTTTTTTGCCCACCAAAACGCGCTTGCCGTCCGAAGCGGACTCGTCTAGTATACGGGCCCGGGATAACATCTCCTCAAGCCTGGAAATTTTCCGTTCCACAATCTCCTGTTTTTCTTTTGCCGCAGCATATTCGGCGTTTTCTCGCAGATCGCCATGCTCACGCGCATCCGTAATATCCTGAATAATTTTGGGACGCTCCGTATATTTTAAGGTATGCAACTCTTTCGATAATTTTTGATGCTGATCCTTTGAAAGATAAACAGCCTTCATATAAACTCCTTATTATTCCAAGATCAATTTGAGCCAATAAAAAAAAGGCCTTTTTAGAGGGCCTTTTGCAGTTAGCAAAAAAGAGAACATATTCTTTATGTCGCTTTTAAAAGCTACTAAAAAAACCCTTATGTGTCAATAAAAATTTTCATAATTTTTTAATAGAATGTTTTGCCGGAAGGTTGTATATTGAACCCTTTGACAAAAGTCGGAAAAAATTTTTTCGTCATCCGGAAAAATTTCCGGTCGGACACAAACAATAAACACGGGCAAGTATGAAACGCAAAGTAGTGGTCATCACAACAGGGGGAACGATTGAAAAAATTTATGATGAAGATAGCGGAACGCTGAGCAATCGCGGTTCGCACCTGCGACAAATGTTAAAAAGATTGCGTCTGCCCTATACTCATGTGGAACATCACGATCTAATGAGCAAAGACTCATTGGACATGACAGAAGAAGACAGGAAGAAACTTGTTGCAACGATCGAAAAACTTCTGAACACCATTCCCATCATCATCCTGCACGGAACAGATACCATGCAGGTCACTGCGGAAAGATTATATGAAACCTTCGCTGATTTATCCGCTCCGATCATTCTAACCGGTGCAATGAAACCGTTCGGATTCGAGGATTCGGATGCGCTTCAGAATTTCACCGAGGCCCTGATGGCATCCGAACTCGTCAAGCCCGGGGTCTACATTTCAATGCACGGAAAAATTCATGTGATGCCGGGTGTTCGCAAAAATCGTCAGCACCGCACCTTCGAAAAGAGTGATGACCCGTTGCAGGATTAGCCGATGATGAATAATTGCTCCTGTCTGTTTTTATCGAGACATTTAGTTTGATTTTATCTCTTTTTTTTTTTACTATAAGAAAACAATATAGCGATAACTATGGAGGAAAAAATGTCCATACTCAGCGATTTAGAACCAAAGCGTCTCTGGAAACATTTTGATGAAATACGCAAAATTCCTCATCCGTCCCGAAATGAAAAACAGCTGGCAGATTATGTAATCTCTGTGGCCAAAAAGCATAATTTGGAATATGAAGAAGACAATGTCCACAATGTACTGATTAAAAAACCGGCAACACCCGGTCACGAAAACGCAAAGACCGTGGTACTCCAGAGTCACCTGGATATGGTTTGTGAAAAAAATTCTGATAAGGAATTTGATTTTGAAAATGATGAAATTGAAGTGGTAAAAGAAGAAGGGTGGCTGACGGCGAACGGAACAACCTTAGGGTCCGACAATGGCATTGGAATTGCCGCCGCTCTGGCAATCCTTGAAGATGATAATCTTGTGCATGGACCGATCGAAGCGCTTTTTACCGTCGATGAAGAGACCGGGCTCAATGGTGCCATGAATTTATCGTCCGACTGGCTTGAAGGCAGAACCATGATCAATATGGACAGCGAAGACCTCGGTATATTTTCCATTGGATGTGCCGGTGGCGCTGATACACTGATATCATTGCCGTTACACCGCAAACAGGCCAAAGGAGATGCTCTGCTCAAAATTCACCTTGCAGGACTACGGGGCGGTCACTCCGGACTCGACATCAACGAAGGACGGGGAAATGCGGTAAAAATTTTGACTCGACTTTTATATCAACTTGACAAAGATCTTCCGGTTGAAATCGTCTGCATGGATGGCGGAGACAAGCACAATGCGATCCCCCGCGAAGCGATGGCACAAATCGTCTGTGATGATGCCAAAATAGATGATATCAAAAACTGGTTCGATAAAGCCATGAAGGATATCAGAGTTGAATTTCAGCCGGTGGAAAAAGAGATTACCTTAAAACTGCAAAAACTCGCAGAAGAACTTCCGCATGTCCTGGATGAGAATTCACAAAACACACTTCTCGCCTTGATTTTTGCCTTGCCGCACGGTCCGCTGGCGATGAGCAGAACCATAGAAGGACTCGTTGAGACATCGAATAATGTCGCTTCTATTAAATGCTCAGAAAAGGAAGCCAAATTGCACCTCAGTAGCCGAAGTTCAAATGGTGCCGCTCTGAAAGCTACCCGGGATAAACTGACAGCAATCGGTACGCTTGCCGGCGCTGACATTGAGAAACCAGAAGGATATCCCGGATGGTTGCCTAATCTCGATTCCGATATCCTCAAAGTCGCTCTGGATACATATAAAGAAACCACCGGAGAAGAGGCAAAATACGAAGCCATTCATGCCGGCCTCGAATGTGGACTGATTGGGGATAAATATGAAGGAATGGACATGATTTCACTGGGACCGACGATCAAACATCCCCATTCCCCAGAAGAAAAAGTTCATATCGGTACGGTAGAAACCTTTTACAAGCATGTCCTGAATATGCTGGAAAACCTGGCCTGAGTTTTATCCCTTCCTGTTCCGCCCATTCCTGCCCAAAGCGTTTGCTTTGGGCTTTTTTTTTAACGGAAAAGTTTAGGATCACCACCTCTTTTCATTCTATCAGAGTAATTTCATGTAACTTTCAGCGTTCTATTCACGTACCTATCATAAAGTGAAAAGTTAAAACCGGATATATAGTTGGGAGGCTCTTCGTTCATGGCCATAAAAAAACGAAAACCAGGTTGGATTATCGGAATTATTGCCCTGGTCGTTATCACAAGTGTGGTTTTGTTTGTAGTCATTAAAAATTCCAAAAACAATTCATCTGAACATCAACAATCCGTCGTCAAGGTCGAAAAGGTCAATATCATTAAAAAAGCGATGGCATTGGGTGCCATTGAAGCGAAAATAGAAATTGCTGTCAAGTCTAAAATTTCCGGAGTGGTTGGCAAACTCTATGCTGACGTTGGGGACTATGTGGAACAGGGAGAACCTCTCCTGGAAGTCAAGCCCGACCCCACACCCATTGAATTGGCTGAAGGCAAAAGGAACGTTGAAAGAAAAGAGATAGACGTTAGAAAGTTGAAAAACGAGCTGGATCGACAAGATCAATTAAAAGAACGTGGATTGATATCAGACCAGGATTTCGAAAATATTCGTCGTCAGTACGACCAGGCTGTGTTGGAACATCAAATTGCAATCGAACAACTGGAATTGCTTGAAAAAGGTAAAGTGCGGATTGCAAACACCAACATTGAAACCGTAATCAAGGCACCGATTACAGGCTATATTTTGGAAAAATCAGTCAACGTTGGAGATCCGGTTGTTCCATTGACCTCTTATCAGGCCGGTACCGAATTGATGAAAATGGCGGATATGGAAGAACTGATTTTCCGAGGCACGATCGATGAGATTGATGTCGGAAAAATAAAGGAAGGGATGCCGGCGAAATTGGAAATCGGAGCCTTGCCGGGCAAAACTGTCGAAGGCGTGGTTTCGTTAATCTCATTAAAAGCAAAAAAGGAAGACAACACAACCGTTTTCCCGGTTGAAATTGAACTTTTAAAAGTTGGCGATGTGATTTTACGGGCAGGGTTTTCCGCCAATGCCAATATCATTATCGCCAGAGAAGACAGCATTCTGGCGATTCCGGAAAGAGTGGTCACTTTTCGCAATGATTCAGCCTTCGTCCAGATTCTGTCTGAGGACGGAAGTTCGGTCGAGAAATATATCGAAACCGGCCTCAGCGATGCGATTAAAATTGAGGTAAAATCCGGTTTACAAAAAGGACAAAAGGTTCTTGAAAAAGAGGTGAGGGATATTATCTAGAGATAGAATCATGGCTCAATTATTTGATACAATACGGGAAATCTTTCACTATCTCAGGCAGTATAAAGCGCGTACCTTTATGACGATGTTTGGTATCATTTGGGGTACGATCAGCATAGTTGTTTTGCTGGCGTTTGGGGTGGGCGTACAGCATGCCATGAGTAAAAACATGCACGGTATCGGGGAAGGAATTGTTATCATATGGGCGGGCAAAACCGGCAAACCATTTCAGGGATTCAATCGTGGCAGACAAATTCACTTTCGAGAATCCGATGTAGATCTAATGCAATCCGAAATAAGAAACATAGATATGATCAGTCCTGAATACAGCACATGGCGAGCAGCGATCCATCGCGGCAGCAAATCGATAAACCCCAATATTACCGGTGCCAATCAAGAATATGGCCTTATGAGACACGAAAGACCTCAACGTCAGGGACGCTGGTTGAACGAACTCGATATTGAAGAAAAACGAAGAGTCGTTTTTTTGGGAAATGACCTGAAAGAATTTTTGTTCGGGGATGAAGAAGCAGTGGGTCAATATGTTAATATTGGTGATTCACCATTTCTGGTCATCGGTGTGCTGAGAGAAAAAACTCAGGCGTCTTCCTATAATTCACGCGACAAGGATAGGGCGTTTATTCCCTATACCACCTTTCGATCGTTTTTCGGCCACAGGTATCTCAGCAATATTATCTATAAAATGCACGATCCAACTCTGAATGAACAAACCCGGAAACGCGTTTATCAGGTCATCGGTAAAGAGCACAAATTCGATCCTGAAGACAGCGAAGCTTTGTGGATCTGGGATACCTCCGAATCAGATGAGTTTATATACTATTTTTCTCTTGGATTCAATATTTTTATGGGAATTATTGGAATTATGACTCTAACAGTAGGTGGTATTGGACTTGCCAATATAATGTATGTTGTGGTCCAGGAACGTACAAGAGAAATCGGCATCCGCCGGTCAATCGGAGCTAAACGCAAACATATTATGCTTCAATTTATGACCGAGGCAATCATTATTATAAGTTTTGGCGCCTTTATCGGATTTACCGCGTCTCTTCTGCTCGTCAAGTTGATCGGCATGTTGCCCTTTGATGAATATGTCGGAAATCCATCAATCTCCTTGCCGGTTGTGGTTGTCTCTATATCTGTACTTGGTCTTATCGGCATCATCGCAGGGTTTTTCCCGGCAAGAAAAGCGGCAAACATGACTGTAATCGATTCCATCCGATTTTAAGCAGGAAACCGTTATGCATATATTTGTATTGTTGAGTGAGTTTTTTCAGGATATAAAAAAGCAGAAAATGAGGGCTTTTCTGACCACCTTTGCCATCACCTGGGGAACACTGGCGGTGATTTTGCTGATGTCCTTTGGATCCGGTCTCAATTTCCGCATGCGCGAAAGCCTGTTGAATGCCGGAGACCGCATTATTACGGTTTATGGATCTCAAACCAGAATGGAATATCAGGGGCTACCCGTTGGTCGCAGAATTCGCTTTACTGAGCGCGATATTCCTCTTTTAAAACAAAACATTCCGGAAATCGGCTGGATCAGCGCCCAGGCAGGAAGATCCGTTCAGCTGCGAAACGAGCAAAAAAGCGCCACCACCCACATGGAAGGCGTTTATCCGCAGTTTAAAGTTTTGCGCCGCATGTATCCGCAGCCGGGAGGGCGTTTTATTAATGACATAGACCTGACGCAAAAACGACGCGTCGTTTTTCTGGGTTCGGTCATCGCTGAAGAGCTTTTTGGAACTAAAGACCCGATCGGACAACGACTGGATATCGACGGCGTCCCTTTTAAAGTCATTGGTGTTTTGCCCAGCAAGCTGCAAACATCGATGAATAACGGGCCGGATGACAGACGCGCCATTATACCTCTATCCACATTTATGAGTTTGTACGGCTGGAGATATATCAACTCGATCATTGTAAAATCATATGACGAAAAATATTCAGACCAAATTAAGCAACAAATCTATCAGGTCCTCGGTAAAAAGCACCGTTTTGACCCAAAAGATGAGCGCGCCATTGCCGTTTGGGATATGGCAGAAGGTATAAAAATACAGGATCGCGTCTTTCTGGGTATCAAAATATTTTTAGGTGTTCTGGGAGCTATGACCTTAATCGTTGCCGGGGTTGGCGTCGCCAATATCATGTATGTTGTGGTGAAGGAGCGTACCCGGGAGTTTGGTATTAAACGCGCGATCGGGGCTAAAAAACGGCACATCATGTTACAGATCATTTTTGAATCCCTCTTGATTGCAGCAATCGGTGGCGCCGGCGGTATACTTTTATCCTATTCGATCATTAAACTCATTTGGATGGTGCCGGCCGGAGATGGGGCCATGCAGTTCCTCGGCCGCCCCCTCATGTCATCCGGGGTGATGCTGTTATCCGTATCGGTATTGGGTGTTATCGGCTTGATGGCAGGGTTTTTCCCGGCTAAAAAGGCGGCTCAGGTCGATCCGGTGGAAGCGCTGCGCTATGAATAAAAAAGATTCAATCCGATATTATTAAGAACAATTTTTTCCACCTTGAATACCCCCGGATTCGACGTTCTTTATCGACGAAACCACACATGTCTGAACAAGACAAAATTCTATATCTTCATGCAATGCCCCCTATTTGACTTGCTTTTTCAGTATACCTATTTTACCTTTAATCAGCATCCCCTCTCTACAAGCCCTGGCGTCGAAACATCTGAGAATAAAAGAAATTGAAAACCTGAGGGTTAAACGCGTGATTTATACTTTTTTGAAACATTTGGTCATATTCAAAAGGGGTTTCTGTCGAGGGTTTCTTTTCCCGACTATATTATTTTTTCTATTGTTACCCCTCCATATCCTGCCGGCTCAATACGCCAATTTAAGCTTTGAGGAAATTTCCATTGAAGATGGCCTGTCGCAAAGCATCGTAAATTGCATTATTCAGGACAACATTGGATACCTGTGGTTTGCAACAGAAGACGGCCTCAATAAATATGATGGATATCATTTTACCATATTCCGCTATGATCCGGGTGATGATAATAGTCTTAGCTATAATGAGATTCGGTCTGTCTATCAGGATATCTCCGGTAATTTTTGGATCGGCTGCTTTTATGGTGGACTGAATAAATATAATCCCAGAGAAAAAAAATTCACACACTATCTGCATAATGAAGACAATCCGTCTAGCCTGAGTCACAATAATGTTGAAGCAATCACTGAAGACAAAGAGGGGAATCTCTGGTTCGGCACCGATTTTGGATTAAACAGATTCGACAAAAAAACAGAAAATTTTTACATCTATCTAAATGACCCCGAAAACCCCAATAGTCTGAGTCACAATACCGTTAACGATCTATATATTGATCTGGAAGGCAAGCTCTGGATTGCGACAGATAAAGGATTAAACCAATATGATGCAACCCGTGACCAATTTACGATTTATCAACAGGATTCATTTTCCCATCTCGGTCTGAGCAACAATGTCATCACATCCATCTGTCAGGACAACAACGGTATTTACTGGATTGGAACAGAAAACGGTTTGAACCGCTTTGATCGCGATAAAAACGAATTCATAGCGTATTATCACCAATCGACCGATCCGCACAGTCTGAGCCATAACATGATCAATACAATTTATCGGGATTCCAAAGGCCATATCTGGGTTGGCACCGAAGGCGGTGGAATCAACATCTTTGATCCCCGAACAAACCAAAACCGCAAAATCAACTTTATACACTACCAAAATGATCCCTTTGATGCCACCAGCCTGAGTAAAAATGAAGTGCGGTGTATTTTCGAAGACCGGTCGGGTATCATGTGGCTCGGTACTTATGGCGGAGGAAGCAATAAAGTACAAAAACGAACAAAACAATTCAGTATGTACAGACCTGTCCCGAATAATCCCAATAGCTTACCCAGTGAAATTGTCTGGTCTTTCTATGAAGACCCTTCCGATATTCTATGGATTGGAACGCACGGTGGAGGCCTGACCCGGTTGGACAGAAAAAATAATCATTACACACATTTACAGCATGATCCCAACGATCCAAATAGCCTCAGCAGCAATATCGTAAGAATTATTTACCCAGACCCTTCTGACCCAAATTGCCTCTGGATTGGAACCCACGG
>CAZMUU010000002.1:33529-34003 GCA_964569215.1 uncultured Cytophagia bacterium | reverse complement strand
TGAGGGGTTGCCAGCAGTTGTACCGGTGCATAGCGTCCGTTATGGTCTCCAATATATTCATAAACCCCTCCCCCCTTGTATTCATATGCCCCGTTGCCACTACCGACATCTGAAAAAGAAACATTGTAATCGCCAGAGTCCTGGCCCACATAGACGAAAACGCTGTCTTCAGTAAGGCTATATCGTCCATTCCCTTCCCCAACAAAAGTTGCCCCATCCTGTACGGCTTCATCCGGATTGTCTCCGGCATTTTCCAGTATTCTGCGCTTGTCATCAGTGAGGACAAAATCGAGCGGATTTTCCTTATCGTCGGCTTCGCGAATGAAAGAAGAACCAAATTTAATTCGATCACGCCAAAAGCTTGTACGTGAATGAAAGGTATAAAGATGCCGCCTGAAATTCTCATCTGAATATTGAAAATCAACGACAATACGGGAATCGGAGGTAATAAGCCGCCTTCGGGTGAAGGTCAAT
>CAZMUU010000002.1:3780-33519 GCA_964569215.1 uncultured Cytophagia bacterium | reverse complement strand
GACCGAGTACACCATACTTCAGCACTTTCAGATGCATAATCAATTACATAATCATTGGACTCACCACGTACCATAGCTTCACCATCAATATAAACCCGTTCGGTACCAGCCAATATGATGATATCAATCTGACCCTGATCTCCCTTTAGTTGGTATGGCCCCTGGTATCCTTCCCTGCCCTGGATAGACTGGGAGCGATACTTTCCACGAGAAACGGCTACCGAGGCAAGTGCCTTCGTGTTTCCATAATCCACCTGTCCCATTGCGCCCTGTAATTTTCGGTTATATTGCGCAAAACGCGATGCTTGCAACTCTACATTATAATCGCCCATGGTAGCAGAAAGATGCGGGGATTTAATTCTGACAAAAACTTTATCGATTTCCTGCAGATTTTGTGTTGTACCTTCAGGTTGAATAGGCGTACTCTGATCCGTCAAAGCGGCGGTGACGTTTACATCCCTGGCAATTTCTCCGCTTATGTTGATATTCAATGCAGAATTTACTTTGAGACCTCGATTGTTTCCAACCGTTATCCCCCGGGTAATACTACCGCTTTTATTTAGCCGCGAAGCATAGTTTTCTTCAGGGGTTTCAGCTTCTATTGCCGGCAGTTCAGCGGTACCGGTCGGGGCACCGAAAACCCGTTTGAATAATTTTCGATGGTAATAATTTTTTTTGATTTTATAGGGAAATATCTTGTAAACAATCCTGATTTTAGCCCGGCTGGGAACCACCTGTCGAAAACGAATCTCTCCGTCTATGGCATTCAAATTATATTCGGACTCCAAGAGTCGGATACCATCGATAAACACCCGTTCAGAATTTTCAATGATCAGGCTGTCCGGCAAAAGATAAGGACCTTTCCGATCCTGCCCCATAATGACAAAATCTTTTTCAAACAGAGAAAAGCTTTCAATTTTGCCTACGGTTTGAGCAAAACTGTACCCCGATCCGCAGAAAATAAGTATGAAAATCCACTGCCGCATAAAATTACCATCACCTTTTTAATTGACTCGCAGTTCAAAAACGTGGATACAGTGGCGATAGACGTCCGCGGCATAAAGACGATTCCCAAAAAGAGTAATATCGCTAAAAAAAGAGTCTGTAAAACCTTTCAGCCGGCTGCAATCGATTCTTCTCCCTTCCAGGGTAAAAAAGAAAAAAGAGGGGGGATCAGTTTCTGCAACACAGAGAATATTGTTTTGATATAAATCCAGACCGGTTGGCTTGTTTAGTGTATCTGCTCCGATTTCAAAAATATAATTGCCAAAATAATCAAATATCATGATGCTCTGCCTGCTCTGATCCGAAATATAGAGTAGATCCTCTCCGGAAATAACACACTGTTTTGGATTATAAAGCGCTCCCTCTCCCCAATCATAGCCTCCGAAACTCATTTCAGGCTCAAACTGGGCATTCAATTTGAGTACTTTGGCCATTTCTCCATCAATAACAAACAAATCCTGATGCAAACTCGCCATTAGAGAGACCGGATACTGCAGATTAAATCGCTCTTCCTCTCTCTGGTTTGATGAAATAGAATGTATCCAGTGTAAATCCTTATCATATCTCTCGATTCGATTGTTATCATAATCTGCAACAAAAACATCCATACCGCTTTGAATAAAAATATCCATCGGGCGCTGAAACTGTTCCACCCCCCATCCAAAACCACCATTAAAAGTGATCAGGCGTCCACTTTGATCAAACTTTTGAATGCGATGGTTGCCGGTATCCGCAACATAGATATTTCCGTTCATGTCTGCATCTATTCCCATCGGACCGTTCAAGTCTCCCGGTTTTTCTCCCTGCTCACCAAAAGAAAAGAGATGAAACAGCGCTACCGCATTTTGCGCCCCGGCGAATTGAGCCGAAACAAAAAAAAGGACAACAATACAAATATATTTACTCATATTGATATTCCTCCATGAGTAATGAGACAAAAATGGGACAGAATGCACGCCCCCGATAAGGGAAAACACCTTGATAATATTATGCTTGTAGCAATTAATTTGAAAGAGTTCTATGGGAATGTGCAAATGGTTTGCCAAACATCACGGTGTTTTACTATAATCTTTCATCCGGATAGACGACATGAGTTGAACTGCGAATCATGTCGTAACATTTACACCATCTTTCATATGCGGCAATAACTGCTGGGTCATTTTTTGCAATGGATTGCACCTGTTGGGCCGACAAGGGATGCGTTCGTAGCTTCTTTTCCGTCATCAGAATCTTATCCAATAATAAGAGCTGATCCCGATCAAGATTTCCCTTTATAAATTCATCATTGTCCGGATTGGTATCATAATAAAAATATTCATCCCTGGGTGAAAAGCCTTGATGCTTTTGTACCACGACATACAATGTCAATAAAAATGCAAATCCGAGGGCAATCTTGATAGCGAGGGCGCTGGAATTGGAATTAGCCATTCATAAACTCTTGTAAAAAACATGGTTTTTAAAATGTATCGCCTGATGGAGCAAAAATCAAGAAAAATATAGAAATATTGATAAAAATTTAATACTGTAAATGTAACGAAATTTTTCTTGAATAAGTTTCCGTCTATTTATATTTTTACTTGAACAATGAAAGAAATATATGAAACCCATTCTAGCCATAATCACACTATCTGTCGTCCTCTTCTCCTGCGCCTATCACAACCAGGGGCGGCAACAATCAGCCGGCATTGAGGGGGAGATACATTCTGCAAGAAGCAATAGATACGCATCGACGGATAGGGCCGAAAAAATTGGGAAAAATATTCTGAATCAATTCAGGCGAGAAATCCGCCGTTTCTGGAAAACACCCTATGTCTGGGGGGGGGCATCACCTGAAGGAACAGATTGCTCCGGACTCGTTACATCGATATACCGGGCGGCTGTCGGTATAGCACTTCCCCATAACACTCGTCTGCTTTACAAAGAGGGTAAAGCGGTTTCTAAAACGAACCTGGTTTTTGGTGATTTGGTCTTTTTTAACTTTAAAAATCGAAACAGCCGCTTACCCGATCATGTTGGCATATATATTAAAGATCATTTTTTTCTGCATGCTTCTGTAAGCAAAGGCGTTAGCCTGAATAATCTAAAAGAGCGACCCTATTCATCGCTGTTCATTGGTGCCAGGAGAATATTGGAATGAATCAACCGACCGAGACACCTAAAAAGGGAGCGGAGCTGGAATTGGTTATCGAGGAATTGGCCTTTGGCGGCGAGGGGATTGCACGCCTGAATGATTTTGTCATTTTTGTTGAAGGTGGGCTCCCCGGACAGCGTCTTAAAGGACGAATCATCAAAAAAAGAAAAAAATACACCAATGCCCGTATTCTAGAAATTCTTCAGCAATCCCCCGTCTACACGGAGCCCAAATGCAAGCACTTTGGTCAATGTGGTGGATGTCGTCTGCAACATTTGACTTATCAAACACAGCTCGAATCAAAACAAAAACAAGTTGTTGACATTTTACATCGTATAGGCCAGATCGATGATTTTCACACCGAAAGCATCGTCCCCTCACCGGATCTATATTTTTATCGAAACAAGATGGATTTTTCTTTCTCCCGATTCCGCTGGCTCGACGCTACAGAGATCGCATCCAATACCAAGCTGAATAAAGAGGGACTCTTTCTGGGATTGCATGCAAAGAACTTTTATGAAAAAGTTATCGACATTCAAAGCTGCTATCTACAGGATGAAAAAACAAACGACATCTTATCGGCTGTCAGATATTTCGCCCGTTCATATCCGTCAAAGCAAGCCTACAGTACAAGCGATCACAGCGGCTTTTGGCGCTTTCTGGTCATCAGGCAAAGCAAATTTCGTAAAGATTTCATGGTCAACCTGGTCACCCGGGAATATGATAAAGATATTGCACAGCAGTTCAAAGCCATGATGCAGAAGACCTTTCCCTATATTACCACTCTACTGTTCAGTACAACAAAGAGCAAATCCAGCGTCTCTTTTTCTGAGGAGGACTATCTTCTGGCTGGTGAAAAAACCATTGTCGAATGCTTGGATGGATTTGAATTTGAAATATCCGCTAACTCTTTTTTTCAAACAAACAGTAAACAGGCAAAAAATCTATATGATATTGTCGTCGATTATGCGGAATTAAAAGGTAACGAAACGGTTTATGATTTATATTGCGGTGCGGGAACCATCTCACTCTATCTCAGCCCTCATGCGAAAAAGGTCATTGGATTTGAATCGGTTGCGGATGCAATTCGGGATGCGGAAAGAAATCAAACCAGAAATAATATTTCCAACTGTAGATTTGTAGAAATGGATCTCAAAAATTTAAAACATACGCATACACAAATGACCAAAAATTATGGCCGGCCGCATGTAATGATCATCGACCCTCCCCGCGCAGGGATGCATCCGGATACGCTGGAAACCGTCCTCGAACTGAATCCCGACCGGATCGTGTATGTATCCTGTAATCCGGCATCGCTGGCAAGGGATGCGGCAATAATTTGCCGGGGAAAATATCATTTACAAAAAATAAAACCAGTTGATATGTTTCCCCATACAGCTCATGTTGAAGTGGTTGCTCAACTGATCAGAATGTAAATCATAAAAACCATTCTTTACAAAAAAGGAGACCGATACACAATTTCACCATCAAAAACCGTTAATTCCACTCTGGTTGTTAGAATATCAGCCGGTGGAGCGGACAGAATGTTTTTTGATAACAAAATCAGATCTGCCAGCTTGTCCTGCTCAATACTGCCCTTTATGTGCTCCTGAAATTCGGCAAAAGCCGACCCCAAAGTATACAATTCTATCGCCTGTTCAATACTTAACCGCTCATCCGGATACCAGCCACCGATTGGTAGATTCGTGTCAATATTTTTACGCGTCACCGCTGAATAGAGTCCACGCATGGGATCAAGCGGCTCTACAGGCCAATCCGTACCAAATGCAATCTTGCCCTTGTTTTGCAAAATCTGCTTCCAGGCATAGGCCCCTTCGCATCGTCGCCCGAGGCGTTCGTATGCCCATCTCAGGTCAGAGGTACAGTGCGTGGGTTGCATGGATGCCACCACGTTCAACTCACCAATCCGTTTAATATCTTCAGGCGACAGAACCTGGGCATGTTCAAGACGATGCCGGCTGTCGCGCAAACCATATTGTTCTTTGGCAAGCGAAAAACCATTGAGCGCCATCCAGCAGGCCCGGGTTCCAATGGCATGTAATCCAACTTGTAATTTCAAACTCTCAGCACGGCAAATCATTTTGGTGAGCTCTTCTTCGCTGTATTGTGGCAATCCGGTGGTAAAGCGATCGTCGCTATAAGGTTCAAAGAGCAATGCGGTACGAGATCCCAGCGTTCCATCCACAAATCCTTTTAACAACCCCAGGCGCAGTATATTATTGCGGCAAAAGGGCTCGTAATACTGTATCATTTTCAGCAGTGAATCCGGTTTTTGCAGCAAATCAAAATCCATCCACTCGGATATTCTGAGCGTCAGCTCGTTTATTTCATCCAACTTGTTATATAATTCGATGGTATAAATTCCGGAATTGTCCTGTACGGAGGTTATGCCGAGTTTACGTGCACGTTCCAGAGCATTGCGAATAGCAAGCAATTTCTGTGATTCATCCGGGGGTGGGATAACGCGTTCAATCAGGGACATTGCAGATTCCTTAAAAATCCCGGTTGGAACGCCGTTTTCATCTCTGAGAATTTCACCCCCTTCAGGGGATATCGTTTTGTCATTAATTCCAGCTGCTTTGATCGCAGATGTGTTTGCCCATCCAACATGACCATCCACTCTTCTGATGAAAACAGGGTTATCTGATGAAACACTGTCGATCATTCCTCTGTGAGGCCAAATCCCCTTATTAAAGACCGTATGATCCCATCCCCTGCCGGTAATCCATTTATTTTTGCCGAGTTCTGCCGCCTTTTCAGCTATTCTGCGCTGTATTTCGGCGAGGGTTTTACAGGAAATCATATTTATATTCATCATTTGCATTCCTCCGCTGAGGAAATGTAAATGCGCATCATTAAAACCCGGCAGCATCAGGCGTTGTCCGGCATCTAAAATCCGGCTGTTGCCATTTTTAAAAGTCAGAGCACTATCTGAAGATCCGACATATTCAATGCGGTTGCCTTGAACAACAACCGCCTCAGCCACAGGGTTTTTCCGGTCAACGGTCCACACCTTTGCGTTGAAAATAATCAGCCTCGCCGGCTCATTGTTGCAGCCGAGTAACAACAATATGAAGAATATAAATCGCTTTGGGTTCATTTATCACCTGCTCAAAGTATTAGGATACTGTTGAATATAAAATACAAGATTTCATACTTGAAGACAATGAATTTTTTGTCACCTTCAGGAAAAGCGCTTGATTTTCTCTTTCCGTCCAATTATATTTTATACTATTTCAAATCAACCAATAATAAGGATATACCGTGGAACCACATGAAATCGTTGAACAGATCGCTGCAGAACTCGACCTGGGTAAACATCAGGTACAAAACACTATCGATCTATTGGACAAGGATAACACTGTCCCCTTTATTGCCAGGTATCGAAAAGAAGTTACCGGTTCATTGAATGAGGACCAGATACGGGCTATATGGGATCGGATCCGATACATTCGTCATATGGAAGAGCGCAAAGCGACGGTGTTGAAGAGTATTGCCGAACAAGGCAAACTCACCCCGGAGCTTGAATCCCAAATTAAATCGGCAACCAGGTTGCAGGAGGTTGAAGATCTCTACTTGCCCTACAAGCCAAAACGGCGTACCCGGGGAATTATCGCCCGGGAAAAAGGCCTGGAGCCCCTAGCAGACCTCATATTGAAAGAGGAAATTATAAAAGGAGATCCCGGCGAATATGCCGAAACCTTTATAAACGCCGAAAAAGGGGTTGAATCCGCCGAACAGGCCCTGGCCGGAGCCAGTGATATTGTTGCAGAAATTATTTCCGAGGATGCACAGATCAGAAAAATCATCCGCAAAGCAACCCTTGCGGGCGGATTTTTATCTTCAAAAGCAAAAGAACCGGCGAACTGTCAGGATTATGAAATATATAAAGAATTTTCCGAACCGGTGAAAACCGTTCCCCCCCATCGTATACTGGCCATTAATCGCGGAGAACGTGAACATTTCTTACAGGTCAGCATTGATGCGTCGGAAAAAGAAATGAACGGACACATCCGCGATCTTTATATTACCAACAATGAAAGTATTTTTACCGACCTGCTCATTGCAGCCATTGCGGACGCCTATCGCCGTTTAATTGCACCCGCCATTGAACGCGAAATTCGCAAATTGTTGACAGAACGCGCAGACGATCACGCCATCCAGGTCTTTGCTAAAAATCTGTATGCCCTTTTAATGACACCACCGATGCGTAACAATTACATCATGGGGATTGATCCCGGATATCGCACCGGCTGTAAAGTGGCGGTTATCGATCCCACCGGAAAATATCTTCAGGGAGATACGATATTTCCCCATCCCCCCCAGAGTCGCTGGCAGGAAGCAAAAGAGACAATAACCGAATTTATTCAAGCTTTTAATATAAAAATTGTCGCCGTTGGCAATGGAACCGCCAGCCGTGAAACAGAAAAACTTGTGGCTGAAATCCTGGCGGAACTGGAAATCGAGTGCCATTATACTATTGTCAACGAGGCCGGAGCATCTGTTTACTCCGCCTCCCCGGTCGCCAAAAAAGAATTTCCGCAATTGGACGCCTCCATGCGAGGGAACATTTCAATTGCACGGCGTTTGCTCGATCCGCTTTCCGAACTGGTCAAAATAGATCCCAAATCCATCGGGGTGGGCTTGTATCAACACGATGTAGATCAAAACAAACTTGCAGAAACCCTTGATCACGTGGTGGAATCCTCTGTGAATCAGGTGGGCGTGGACGTCAATACTGCCTCTGCGTCCTTGCTGAAATATATTGCAGGAATCAACAAGCAAGTGGCTGATCGCATTGTTGAATATCGGGAACAAAACGGTCCTTTTATCAACCGCCAGCAATTGCAAAGCATAAAAGGATTGGGAACAAACGCCTTTACCCAGTCAGCAGGCTTTATGAGAATCCCTAACAGCGACATTTTTTTCGACTCCACTGCCGTACATCCGGAATCATACAGTTCAACCGAGAGATTGCTTCATCATTTAGGGCTCGAAATTAAAGATGTCAGAGCCCGGGGTTCCATTGTCAGGGAAAAAATCGAAAGCAAAAAAATTTCCATGCAAACATTGACGCAAGTTTGTGGCTGTGGCATTGAGACCCTGATGGATATCATCGACAGCCTGGAAAAACCCAACAGAGATCCCCGCGACGAAATGCCGAAACCCATCTTAAGAAACGATGTCCTGAGCATGGATGATCTCGCGCCTGAAATGATTTTAAAGGGAACGGTACGCAATGTCGTCGATTTCGGCATATTCGTCGATATAGGTGTCAAGCAGGATGGCCTTGTCCATATTAGTCAACTGTCAAAGAAATATATTAAACATCCGCTGGATATTGTTTCAGTGGGTGATATCGTTACGGTGAGAATCATCAATATTGACAAGGAAAGAGGCAGAATTGGTCTCAGCATGCTTTTCGAATCATAAAGGATTATATTTCCGGATTGGCCGGGTAGCCTCAAATGCATAAAAAAATATGTATATTTACAACCGCCCATCCCCCTTTTGATGTCAGAATATACCACCGGCAGGCACGCTCTCTCTGTGAAGCGGATTACAATGTTGTTCTGCTGGTGGCCGGCAAAATCCATAAAAACCCTGGTGACGGGATCAAGATAAAAGAAATAAAAAGAGGGAAACACCGGCTCTGGCGATTTTTAAGCGTATTTAAAATGTTCTCCCATTGCGTTCGCGAAAAAGCAGATCTTTATCACTTTCATGATCCGGAGCTGTTACCGGTTGGATGTGCCTTGAAACACATTATGAGAAAACCGGTGATCTACGACTGCCACGAAAACTATCCTGAAGTGGCCTATGAACGGACCTGGTATCCGCAATGGTTCAAGCCGGTTCTGTCAAAATCAATTGCTTTTTTCGAACCCTCGCTGGCAAAATGCCTCGATGCAGTGGTATGTGTGGTCCCGGATCAACAGCCCCGTTTTGAACGCAAAAAGTGCCTCACGGTTTTGGTACAAAACTTTCCCCGGTTGGAGATATTTCAGAATGAAAATTATAAAGCAATTGCCAGAGAGAACAAGATAATCTATCTGGGCAATTTGTCACAAGCACGGGGCATCCAAACATTGATACAGATGATGACCAGGCTTGCGCAAAGTCATCCTCATATCAAGCTCGTATGTCTGGGAACCTTTAGCGAACAACATGTAAAGACAAACACTCTGAAATGGATCCAAAAATACAACCTTTCGACACAGATAGAGTTTTTACCCCCGGTTCCACACCCGCAAGTCCCAAACCATCTTTTCTCGTCGCGGATTGGATTGGCTCCCTTTCTACCGCAGAAACATACCATGAAAATGTTCGCACCCAATAAAATTTTTGAGTATATGGCTTGCAAGCTTCCGGTGGTGGCCAGTCGATTGCCGAGTCTTGAAAGGATAATCAGCGACTCTGGTGCAGGAATAATGTTCGACCCAACGGATCCCGATGATTTGTATCAAAAAGTGGTCATGCTTTTGGACGACGAACATTTGAGTTCCACTCTCGGAAGCAATGGACACGATTTTGTTTTCCGCAATTTTAATTGGAAGCATGAAGAAAAAAAATTGCTCACACTGTATCAACGCTTGCTATGAAACTCACAGTCGTCGAACCAGCCTACTTTCCAACCCTTAAAATATGCAGCAAAATAGCTGCCGCAGATAAAGTCATTTTTGCTGATACATTTAAATTCAAAAAGCACTCATTAATCAATCGAACACCGGTAAAGAGCGATTGCGGCAGACTCTGGTTAACCATTCCGGTCTATACAAAAGGACAAAAAGATACTCTGATTCATCGCGTTAAAATTGTCAAAAATGATCGCTGGAAAAACTCGCATCTAAAAACATTGAACAACCATTATCACAACGCTCCTTATTTCTATTTTTATATTGAGCAAATACAAAACCTCTTATCACAATCGCTTTCCCTCGATCAATTGTTGCTGCAAACGTGTTTATTTTCGATGCGTTCTTTGCATTTCTCTTCATTAATAATAAAATCAAGCGATCTTGTGTCTGTCCAAGACCGCACTGAACGGGTCATCCGCTGGTTGGAAACAACAGGTTGTACAATTTATCTCCTGGAATCCTTTGAAAAGGATCTGATCGATGTAAAAAAAATTACCGACAAAGGATTTGATATTTACATCCAGGAACCGTATTTTAAATTGTACCATCAGCAGTATAAAGGTTTTATAGAAAATCTCTCTATTCTCGATCTGATTTTCAATGAAGGTGAATTATCACAATTTCTGGTTCCACCGGCAAGGCTGTCGAATATATCAAAACAGTAAAAGGAAAAATAGATGACATTAAATGATCTTCTCGCTTCAATAGATGCTGAAAAAGAGAGCGTAATCGATATTCAAAATAAACTGGTCTCCATTAAAGCAATCGGACCGGATTATGGCGGCGCCGGGGAGAAAGAAAAAGCGGATTATGTTAAATCCCTCTTAAAAAAATGGAATATTACCGGCATCAAAGAATACAATGCTCCCGATAATAGGGTCCCGAGTGGTCACCGGCCAAATTTTATTGTCACAATACCCGGAAAGGTGAACACCAAAACGGTTTGGATCATGGCCCATCTTGATGTTGTGCCTGCGGGTGACAGGCAAATGTGGAATACGGATCCATTTAAATTACATGTTGAAAATGATAAAATCATTGGTCGCGGAGTAGAAGACAATCATCAGGGACTTGTTTCAGCATTGTTGGCCATCAAAGCATTACAGAAAAATCGTGTACAACCCCAATATAATGTTGGATTGGCAATTGTCTCCGATGAGGAGACCGGAAATAAATTCGGTCTTGATTACATTCTCAAAAATCACAACGATATTTTTAAGGTGGACGATCTGATTCTTGTGCCGGACGCTGGTGACGAGAAAGGCAAATATATCGAGGTGGCTGAAAAGAGTATTCTATGGGTAAAATTTGAGCTCGAGGGCATGCAGTGCCATGCATCCACCCCCGAACTGGGTATCAATGCCCATCGTGCTGCCGCCCGCCTCATCGTTGAACTGGACAAACTTCATCAAATATTCGACGATAAAGACCCTGTCTTTGATCCACCGATCAGTACCTTTGAGCCCACAAAACGAGAAAGCAATGTCGATAATGTCAATACGATACCCGGCAAAGATATTTTTTACCTGGATTGTCGCATTTTGCCTCAATATTCATTGCAAGATGTTGAAGAGAAAATAAAAGAGATGGTTAAAGAGGTTGAACACACAACAGGGGTCAAGTGCAGTATTTCATATCCTCAACGCTCACAAGCTGCGCCGTCTACGTCTGAAGATGCACCTGTCGTCAAAGCTTTGCAAAAGGCCATTGATGAAATCAAGAAGACAAAAGCAGAAACAATTGGAATCGGCGGCGGAACAGTCGCTGCCTTTTTCAGACGGGCCGGCTTTCCCACAGCAGTATGGTCAACCATTGCCGATTGTGCACATCAGCCAAATGAATTTGCCTTCATTTCCAATACACTGGATGACGCCAAGGTGTTTTTGCATGTCTTTATGCAAAACATTGAGCCCTGATTAAAATTCGTTCCGGATCCAGTTAGGCGGATAAATAATTGCAAGCGTCGTTAATTGTTCAACTTGTCCAGGATCTTGGAACGCTTTTTGATGGGAAGCTCGAGAACAAGACTTGGATTGGTAAAAAAGAACAGGTCACCGGCAATAATATTAATTTGTTTTCGCAAGGGCTTCCAGTTCTCACGATAAGCTTGGGTATCGACCTTGGTGCCGTTTTTATCCTTAAGAACCAGTAAAACGCGTTCAGGGTGCTCGCGATTAATCATAAATGGTGAGTGTGTTGTAAAAATCAATTGATTTTTTATCGCCAATTCTTCCAGTACTTTATTCAAATCTTTTTGACCACCGGGATGAAGGTGAATCCCGGGTTCGTCGATTAAAAATATATATTCATGGGCCTTGCTCTGAAACGTTTGGGCGGCAAAATTAACATAAAAAGAAAGATACCAGCGAAAGCCCAAACTGCGAGATTCCGGTGTATCCAAAACAGTGGTGTCGTCGGAAAAGTCAATATAAAGGACCTTTCCATTTACATTTAATTTAATCTCAATTGAGGATTCTTGAGACCATACTCTCCGGAGCTGTTCCGTAATAATACGTCCAGCTTCATCCATTGTTCGACGGCCCCGGGTACTGTCTTCAAATAAAATGCCATAATCCTCAATAGCCCCGATCTTGAGCAAATTCCTTTCCGTGGAAAACTGCGGATCGGTTGAAATCAAATTTTCGAAACTGACCTGGTTTTTCAACAGAGGAATATCGCGAAAGTATAACAACTTGGGTAAAAAAGTAAATAATTTCTTAAAATTTATCGATGGCACCTCTTCATTTTCGATGATCAGATGATAATCGGTAAGCTCGTGGCCTTCTTTTCGAATGCTGAAAGATTCATTTTGTTTGAATTTTTCAGAAATCTGAACGAGGTTGCGCCGATCCTCCTTCCTAATATCTGCAAATGTTAATGTCATTTCGGGACATTTGCCAAGTGCATATCTTTCAGAATACTGACAAGTTAAAGAGGTATCAAATATTTTATCAAAACTAAAAGATTCAATGGCTTGCAAAATATTGGTTTTTCCGCTTTCATTCGCCCCTATAAGGACATTCATCTTGGGATTCAATTCCAGATCCAGGTCATAAATGGACTTGAATGCCTGTTCGACTATCCGATGATTTATCATAGTTCCTCATCCCTCAATAAAGTGACAATTAATCCCTCGATTTAAATGATTTTATCAGCCCATAAACAGAAAAAACGAATAAAGAGTACAAAACATACGTTGTATCAAAAACCTTCGGCAAGCCATGATTGAGCAATCCGAACCAAAAAATGATGGCGAGCACCAGCCAGAGCAAATGCATAATCGACTTTGTGACATTGGCAGCAAAATCCCGTTTGATAAGAAAACGACGGTACCATTGACTGAAAAAATCTGCACCCAACATGATAAAAAGAGCAAAAAGTGTGGCAATAAATAAAAAAGTTCCCAAAATGTTCACCTCGCGTTATATTGCAGATTTTTGAATAATCGTATCCTTTAAAAATTTATCATCATTTGGTTTTTGATAATCGGTGGTAAAATGCAATCCCCGGCTTTCTTTACGAAGCATTGCACAGGAAATGATCAACTGTGCAATAGTTGCCAGATTTCTCAATTCAACCAGCTCTTCCGTCACTTTGGTGCGTTTGTAGAAATTTTCAATTTCCTGTCCGATCAGGCGCATCCGGCTCAGGGCTCGCTCCAGCCGAAGGGTAGATCTGACGATACCGACATAGTCGGACATGAGGGTTTTAATTTCCGTCTTATCGTGTGAAATGAGCACCCATTCTTCACTGTTAAAGGTTCCTGTATCATCCCATGGCGGGATATTGGGAATTTGCACATTTGTTTGCAACAACTCAACCGCCTTTATGGCTGCTTCCCGGGCAAAAACAACAGCTTCGAGCAAGGAGTTAGACGCCAGACGGTTGGCACCATGGACCCCGGTACAAGCAACTTCACCACACGCCAGCAATCCGGATATGGATGTCGCGCTGTCGAGACCGGTACAGACACCACCGCAGGAATAGTGCGCCGCTGGTACAACCGGTATAGGTTCTTTGGTAATATCAATTTTATATTTTAAACAATTTTCATAAATATTTGGAAATCTGCTCCGAACCGAGTCCGGATCCTTAAAAGAGATATCGAGATAAACACACGAATCACCGCGTTTCTTAAGCTCGTTATCGATGGCCCGTGCAACAACATCCCTCGGAGCCAGTGAAGCCATGGGGTGATAACCCTGCATGAATTCTTCTCCATTCCTGGTAACCAATCGGGCTCCGTATCCCCGAACGGCCTCACTGATAAGAAAAGAGTTGGCATCAGGATGATACAGTGTTGTTGGATGAAACTGCATAAATTCCATATTGGCAATGCGGGCACCGGCCCGGTAACTCATCGCGATGCCATCGCCGGTAGCAATATCCGGATTGGTGGTATGTAAATAGACCTGGCCGCAACCACCGGTTGACAAAATTGTCGCCTTTGCCAAAAACCGAATAACCTCTTGAGCTTTTGAGTCCAGAACATAAGCGCCCCAGCAGTGTAAAGACGCCTGATTTCTGGGCTGGGGTTCAAAGATATGATGTTCGGTAATTAAATCTATAGCAACATGATTTTCATATACTTTAATTCGGGATTCTGCTTTGACCGCATTTAACAGCGCTTTTTCCAGGTCTCTGCCGGTATGATCCTTAACATGTACAATCCGATATGCCTTGTGGCCTCCCTCCCTGGCGAGGTCATAAAGGCCGGTCTTATTTTTGGTAAAATTTACCCCGATTTCTTCCAGATGGTGGATATGTTGCGGCCCTTCCCTGACAATCTTTTCGACCGCATCGCGATGACACAGCCCGGCGCCCGCTTCGAGTGTATCTTTGATATGTTGTTCAAAAGTATCTGTTTCGGACAAGACAGCAGCAATCCCACCCTGGGCATAATTGGTATTGGAATCAGCCCTTTCCTTCTTGGTTACAAGCGATACATTACCGTGTTTAGCCAGGTGAAGAGCACAACTCAAGCCACCTATACCGCTTCCAATAACGAGAAAATCGCTTTCAATCTTCATATCCAAACTTAGGCCAAAATTACAAAAAATGCAACAGGAATTCAACGGCGATGATTAAATTCAAACGAACCAATCTATCAGTATGCGATGTGCCGTTCTATTCCTGAACTAATTTCAACAATTCTTCAGAATTTATCGGGCGCGTGATAAAGCCATCAAAATGGCCTTTCGAATCACGGCCTCCTTTCTCCTGCTCGTCGCATACGCCTATGAGGCGCAAATTCGGCTGCATTTCAATAATTTGCCGCATCAAATCACTGGTGCATTTTGACTGCATCGAGTACGCATTGTTGGTACCGAAATCAAGAAAGGTTAAATCGTACTTTTCACCCTCTAAAAGCCTCAACAACTCCTCCACCTCAGTCGCTACCTGTACCGAATGTTTATCACATAGAAGCAAATACATCTGCATTCCGGAGGATAATTCACCGCTTAGAATCGCAATCTTCATCTTGGGGGTCACGCTCACTGTCCACTGTTTAGAATTTAAACCGTTCAAAAAGATATAGTAACATTTACGGGGTTTTGCGGACAGCTGAAATCAGCCTATGACTCTATGCGTAAAGCTTTTTCAAGCTGCTATTCTTATAATAATGCGACAGGATCTCTTTATAGCCGTATCCCAGCTGAGCCATAACGGTAGCACCAACCTGACACAAGCCGACACCGTGTCCCCAGCCCGCCCCGTGAAGATGAAACGTTTCAATTTTCCCTGTCTGGTTCAAATCCCTTGTAATATAAAAACAAGCGCTGTATAGGTGGCTTTTGGAAAGCGCTCGCCGGATTGCAAGCTCCTTGCCGATGCGTACATTCTTCTTGCTGCCAACAATATCCAGATAGATCAGTCTTCCGGAAGCGCCTCGTTCCCCAGGGATCAAATCGATTAATTCACCAATATCATCGTTTAGCTTTTCGCTTATGATATTTTCCAGCTCTTTTTTGTCATAGCTCACTTTCCAGCGAAATAATTCAGTTGTATTATAGGGTAAAGAAGAGGTGATTTTGTACTTTTCCGTATTACAAAAAACATCGGGATAACTATCAATGTATTCTTTGACTTTTTCTCCACTATCCAGTGGATAATCCAGTTCTTCCTTACCATCCGTTCCAGGCACGAGATAAGGAATTTTTCTATCATCCCATACATTGTTAAATCCCTCCATAACACCGCCGCATATCTTTGCATATCTCGCATCGCAGACCTTGCCGTGATAAAGTAAATTCTCTCCGCATGTCAAGCGCGCTGCTTCAACAGAGGCATCTGAAATATTTTCCACCCCATGATAGCACTGGCAATGATCGTCTGAACAGAGGTGAAACTTTTCCTCATAGTGGTGTTTACCCATGGTCGCCAATATGGTACTGCGGGCGGCTATGGTCTGGGCCTTGAGCAACTCGATGGGATTTTCAAAAGTCATTTCGGATGAATTGACACTAACCAGATATGTTTCAATATCAAGCTCATTGATGGCCACCAGCTTTCCCTGGTTATTAATGTCGATTTCAACAACACCAGGTAACTTTTGCATGCGTTTATGCTGCCAATGAAATTCAATCCCGACGGTGACATCTTTTAAAAAAATAAAGGCATCGTCCTGTTGCGGTTCAATCCGCAATGCATTTGTACTCTTGTTGCCTTCCAGGGCTATCTCCCCCTGTGCCGCCTCGACTATTTCCTTGACAACCAGAGCCTGACCAATGTGTTGATGATCCTGCGCGAATTTTTCTGCTTCCTTTTTATTCGCATAACCTTTACTGACGACCCAATATTCGCGATTATCAATAGTTGTATCTCCCAGCTCTAAAACGATACCCGGTTGCCATAAAACAGAGTCGATATTTTTAGATTTTAACGCTTTTTGTAACTTTTCTGCCTCGGCTTTTTCCTCCACTATAGCCATGCGTACACAATAATCGATTTGGGCCGGTGCGGAATTCGCGACAGTTGCTTTATATTCACGATCCTTTTCGCCGACGAAGAGAGTATCGCCATCTAAAGTTTTTGCCTTAAAGCTGGATGAACATTTGAAGGTAACCTGTTCAGCCTCCTGAATCATCCCTATTCGAACAGCAGGCAAATCACCAGTCTTCATTTCTAAATCCTCCATTATGATAGAATCTTTCACTTTCTCGATTAAATCCCCACAGTGAAACCATTAGGACAAAGATAGCCAGCAGAAGCCAATAATATTTCACATGTATTCTCCCGGCATAAATACTCAAATCGGCACTATTAAGATTGAGAACCACTATAGAGACCAAATTGTTAAGCGCATGTAATATAACCGCCGGATAAATACTTTTGCTTTTCCAACTCAAATAGCCAAGAACGAGGCCAAGAAAAGTAATCTGCAATGCGGTCCAGGGATTAAAATGTACAAGCGCAAAAAAAACCGCAGACAAAACAACTGCTAAAAAAGGATCGCGCTCGTATTCAAGCGAACGCTGCAACAAACCACGGAATATCATCTCTTCAGCAACTCCTGCCATTAAGACTGCCGCCAAGATAATAATAATGCCATCCCCAATGGTTTGAATTTCCACCACAGCCTTCATGGCGTCCTGCCACCATGACGGTGTTGGGAAAAACGATCTAAGCGTTCGATCCATCTCGTCGGTTATTACGATTGTAGATACAGCGATGAAAAAAGATAAAATCCCCATCCGCAAACTGATCGCGTTCAAGCGAAACACTCTCTTTACAGAAAAATGCTTATAGCGCACGTAGAGGAATGCCGGAATGACAATAAAAATCTCAGCCAACAAAACAAACTTTTGATCCAAAAAACTCATCAACATGACGCCGGTCAGCATGACCATAAAAAAAGTGATTAAAAAAATAATGGCAATGTGCCGGGCAGGAATGATATCTCTGCGAAAATTATTCATGTCTGTTCATCTCATATAAAATAATTCCACATGCGATTGCAGCATTTAAAGAATCTCCTGACCCCCTGGATAATATAGTGATTTTTTCATCACAAAGTCTCAATAAATTTTGATCTATGCCCTGGCTTTCATTGCCGATCAAAACTGCGGTTTTTTCGGGTTTTTTAACAGCGGCGATGCTCGTGCCATTTTCTCTTACTGAGGCAAATATTTTATATTTTTTATGTCTCAGGTCCTCAATAACCATACTGAGATCGTTATCCTCGAAAAATGGCATATAAAAAATAGCGCCCATGGTAGCCCGTACCACCTTGGCATTAAAACATTCTACAGAATGTTTACCGAGAAAAATCGCATCAATACCAAACCACCTGGCAGTACGAATGATCGTACCGACATTACCCGGATCTTGCAAATCATCCAGAAGCAATATATTGGATCGTGCTTTTTTCAATACCTCATCGGAATGATAATGCGGTTTTTTCACAATCATGGCGATACCCTGCGGGGAGGTGGTGTCGGATAGTTTTTTCAAGTCGTTATCCGGAATCGTAAAGGTGGGTATATTTCTTTGCTCGATGAATTTAAAAACCGGATTTGAACGTAATTCGGGCAAAAAAGATTTGCTGATGATGCATTTTTCAATCTGGCTTTTGGCTTCCAGAGCTTCCTGACATAGATAGAGCCCCTCAATCAGAAAAAAAGGATTATTCACCCTCCACTTTTTCGTTTGCAAGGAGCGAATCTGTTTTATCTGGTTTTTGCCGAGTTCACGCAAAAAATATCCCATTTTACCTAAAAAACGTCACCAGTTCATCCACAGCAACGGATTTTTGCTCTCCTGTACCCAGGTTTTTAACTGTTAAAATATTATTTTTGACCTCATCCTCACCGACAAGAACAGCAAAATCGACATCCTGGCGATTGGCGTCACGCAGCTGGGATTTGAAGCTACGATCACCAAATCCCAAAATGGCAGCTATTTTTTCCTCACGAAGATCAAAGACAATATTCAATGCCAGATGTCGAGCTTTTAAACCGTTATGCACGATATATACTTTAGGAGTAGGCAAAGGCTCCGGTGTAATGTTCTGTTCCTTCATGCTCAAAATAATACGTTCGATGCCGGAACCGAATCCTATTCCCGGCGTCGGCGGTCCTCCCAATTGTTCAACCAATCCATCATATCTGCCGCCGCCGCACATCGCGGATTGAGATCCGATACCGCTGGCCAAGACCTCAAAAACGGTTTTTGTATAGTAATCCAATCCACGCACGAGCTTGTGATTGATTTTATAGGGGCGTTGCAGAATGTCCAGGTAGGTTTTTAGAGCGGTGAAATGCTGTTGACATTCTTCGCACAAATGTTCACCGATAATAGGCGCGCTTTCAATAACAGGTTGACAGGTTTCTACTTTGCAGTCCAGCAACCGTAAAGGATTTTGATCGAGCCGCCGCTGACAATCCTTGCAGATTTCGTCAAAATGATCCCGATAATAATCAGTGAGTTTGGCTATATAGGCAGGACGGCATTGGGGACAGCCCGTACTGTTTAACTGAAATTCTATACCGGAAAACCCCAACTCTTTATATAACTGCCAGGCAATCGACATAACTTCAACATCGACGAGGGGATCGAGTTCACCCAGTACTTCGACATTAAATTGGGTGTGTTGACGAAAACGCCCGGCTTGAGGACGTTCATATCGAAAAATGGGACCGACTGAAAACAACTTTACCGGTTTAGGTCGCGTATGAAATCCATTTTCAATATAAAGCCGCATGACACCGGCGGTAAATTCCGGTCTGAGGGTTAAGGAATTATCGCCTTTATCTCGAAAAGTATACATCTCCTTTTCAACAATATCCGTGGTTTCCCCAACTCCGCGTAAAAAAAGACCGGTTTCTTCAAATATAGGAGGATCAACGCGCCTATAGTTATAGTTCGTGGTAATTTCATAGATTTTTTTTTCAATAAAACGCAAATATGGCTGCACTTCCTGCAAAATATCTCTGGTCCCGGTAATGGATTTAAATTTCATTTGTTTTCCATATTTTTATACATAAAAAAGGTCTCACTGAGAGACCCCATTAATATACATATTATGTAAACGATATCGCTCAGATGGCAAAGTATTTTCTTTCTTCCGCTTCTATTGCCTCAATAACCTGATCACTTGTCTGAGAAACCACTAATTTTTGACGAAAATCTTCCCGATGCATTAATCGCGAAATACGACTGAGAGCTTTGAGATGGGGACCGGTTTGATCCGTCGGTCCAACCAGCAAAAAAATCATCCGCACGGGTTTGCCATCGATAGATTCAAAATCAACCGGCTCACTGGTGATCCCAAAAGCAGCGATCAACTCATCAACCGAATCGGATTTCGCGTGAGGGATGGCTACGCCATCTCCCATACCGGTGCTCATAACCGCCTCACGATCCAAAACCGCTTTTAAAACAGCGTCTTTATCACTGATGCGATTGGATTCATAAAGTATATCGACGAGCTCTTCAATAATCTTGCTTTTTTGCTGGTTTTCCAGCGGTATACGAATGATATCTTTGGATAATAAATCTTTGAGTTTCATAACTTTCTCCTGCCCTACATTGCTATAATATATCAATATTATTATAAATTTCAACTATTTTTAGACAGGAATCCCGACCTATATTTGAATTATAGCCGATAAGATATTTTAAACTTGTATTTTAAGCATGAAACTTTAAATTAAAAATAGACCGATGACATCTTGTCGGATTTTAAGGCTCTGTAGAATATATGAGCAAACCGGTACAGATGCAAGTTTTCCTGATTTAAAAATTTGGATTTATCTTATGCGGAGACTCGACTTATGAATAGTATAAAAGATCTCATCTATAACCGCCGGACTATTCGGCGATTCCAGTCCAGACATATCGCTTTCAGCAGTTTAAAATCAATTGTCGATAGCGGCAGACTCGCTCCGTCAGGCGCCAATTTACAACCTCTGGAATTCATCATCGTCGATGATGATGATATAATCGTCAACCTCTTTCCACACACCCAGTGGGCCGGTTATTTGCCCGAGAAGGATGGCAGACCCCCTGAAGGACAAGAACCCACGGCATATATCGTGGTTTTGCTGAATCGAAATATCCGCGCCCAGGGCGGAGAACGGGATGTCGGTGCAGCCATTGAAAATATGATACTGGTCGCACTAGATGAGGGGGTTGGCTCCTGTTGGCTGGGTAGCATCAATCGGGAGGCCATACAGAAACTGTTAAATATCCCCCCTTCTTATGATATTGACAGTGTGTTGGCATTGGGATATCCGGCTGAACATCCCATTATGGAACCGAGTTCAGATTCGATCAAATACTATAAAGACAAGTCCGGAGTATTACACGTCCCAAAGAGACCCCTGGATAACGTTTTACATCATAATACATTTTAAAGAAAAAAGACAAACAGGCTGGCCCGTACATGGTACATCGCAATAGAATTATTGAATATCTCGATGAAAGATTAGCTGTTGATCAGTTCCAGGATTATGGCCCCAACGGCTTGCAGGTTGAGGGCAAAGAAAAAATCAATAATGCCGTTACAGCCGTGTCAGCAAGTCTGGAACTCTTTGAAAAGGCAGCAGACCTCAATGCAGATCTTATCATTGTGCACCATGGAATTCTCTGGGATCGCGATGAGCGAGTGATCAAAAACAATTTCAAAAGACGTCTGAAGACGCTGTTCGAACACGAAATATCGCTTTTGGCATATCATTTACCACTGGACAAACATCCCGACATTGGAAATAATGCGATTGCAGCGAAACTGCTGGGAATAACCAACCTTGAAGAGTTGGGAACCGTTGGACTTGCCGGGCATATTGATCTCTCTGTTGAAGAATTGACCAAAAAAATCAAGCAGGTCTTCCAGGTAAACCCTTTGATCTTTTCCTATGGTCCGGACCAAATAAAAAAAATAGGACTTTGCTCTGGTGGGGCGGCAAAAGATCTGACTCTCGCCATCAAAGCCGGACTGGATGCTTTTATAACCGGTGAAGCATCAGAGCCGACGATGCATATGGCCAAAGAGGGGAATATACATTTCATTGCTGCCGGTCATTACGCAACCGAGCGCTTCGGCATACAGGCGCTGGGGAAAGAACTGGAAAAAAATTTTAATATTCCAGTGCAATTCATAGATATTCCCAACCCCGTTTAAAAAAAGTGAAACGTTTTACATTCTCTCACATCTAAACGATGAGTTGATATAATTATAAATCTGGAGGATAAAATGCACGAAGTGATTATCATTGGTTCCGGGCCCGCCGGATTAACCGCAGCGATTTATGCCGGCAGAGCAAACCTCAAACCTCTTTTACTCTCCGGACTTGACAGAGGCGGGCAGGTAACACTAACCAGTGATTTGGAAAATTTTCCGGGTTTTCCGGAAGGACTGGGTGGATTTGAAATGTACCAGCTCTTCGAAAGTCAGGCAAAAAAATTCGGAACCGAAATTGTTTATGACCTGGCAATCAACGTGAATCTGAAAGAAGATCCAAAAATTGTAAAAACACAAAACAATGAATATCAAACAAAATCGGTTATCATAGCGACCGGTTCTAATCCAAAAAAATTGAACACCCCCGGGGAAAAGGAATTCATCGGCAAAGGCGTTTCTTATTGCGCAACTTGCGACGGGTTTTTCTTTACCGACAAACATGTTGTCGTGGTTGGCGGTGGAAACAGCGCGCTGGATGAAGGTATCTTTTTAACCAGGCACGCAGCCAAAGTAACCATCATTCATCGACGCGACCGGCTCCGGGCCGATGCAATCTTGCAGGAACGAGCTTTTGAAAACAAAAAAATCGAATTTATCTGGGATACCGTGGTCGAAGAAATAATGGGAGATCAAACGGTAGAAAAACTCAAATTGAAAAACACAAAATCCGGTGAAATCAGCCACCTGGACATCGATGGAGTTTTTATCTTTATTGGTCATAAACCCAATGTCGATCTATTTCGGGGCCAGGTAGAGCTGGATGAAAACGATAATATTACCACGGATCGACGAACCCGGACAAACATACCCGGTGTATATGCATGCGGCGATGTTCAGGACTCCATTTATCGTCAAGCCATTACCGCTGCAGGCTCGGGATGTCAGTCCGGTATGGAGGCAGAGAGATATATAGCTGAAATAGAGGGTAAAGCTTATCCGGGAAAATAAACGCTCTTTTTATTTTTCGCCATTTCTTCCATAGCGTCAATATATATTTTTACAAAAGGTTGTGTCTCTCTTTTGCTGAAGAGATATAGTATTTAAAGCATTGACATTTAATCAAAAATCTACTAAGTTACAAGCTATAATCAAATGTCCCCGGCATCCTCTGTTTTTCGCACCAAAAAAAATTCAAAAAGGAGCTGAAATCATGTCCGACCTGGTCGCCCCACATGGAGGTAAACTAAAACCATTATTGGTTGAAGGCGAAGAAAAAAAAGCACTGATCAATAAAGCGAAAACTCTGAAATCCTTACGTCTGACATCGCGAGAAACATCCGACTTGATCATGCTGGCAATAGGCGCTTTTAGTCCACTCGAAGGCTTTATGGGCCCGGAAGATTATAAAACCGTTGTTGAACATATGCACTTGCAGGACGGAACGCTGTGGCCCATCCCTATAACTCTGTCAGCCTCTAAAAATGAGACAGATGGGCTAAAAGAGGGCAACCAAACAGCTCTGATTGATGACGAAACAGATGAAATCATGGGGGTTTTGACCATTCATGATATCTACGCCTACGACAAAGAAAAGGAAGCCAGGCATGTCTTTCGAACCACAGATCAGGATCACCCAGGTGTGGCAAAAATTTATGCGCAAAAAGAATATTATGTATCAGGCGCTGTACAATGCCTGAGTGAAGGCCCCTATCCGGAAATCTACGGTGACTATTATGCCCGTCCCCAGGAAACTCGTCGCCTTTTCAGTGAGCATAACTGGAAAACTGTCGCCGGATTTCAAACAAGAAATCCTATCCATCGCTCGCACGAATATTGTACAAAAATTGCTCTGGAGGTAAGTGATGGACTCCTTATTCATCCCCTGGTTGGAAAACTCAAACCCGGAGATATCCCCGCTGATATCAGGATGAAATGTTATAAAACTCTGTTGGAACAGTATTACCCTGAAAATCGGGTGGTGCTTAAAGTATATCCGATGGAAATGCGGTATGGCGGCCCCCGGGAAGCGGTTCTGCACGCTATCTTTAGACAAAATTATGGCTGCAGCCATTTGATTGTCGGACGGGACCATGCCGGGGTTGGAAATTATTACGGCCCCTTTGACGCCCAAACTATTTTTGATGAAATTCCCTCTGATAAACTCGCCATTAAACCTTTGAAAATCGACTGGACGTTCTGGTGCTACAAGTGCGATGGTATGGCCTCCATGAAAACCTGTCCACATGATAAAGAAGACAGGGTGTTGATCAGCGGAACAAAGTTGCGAGAAATGCTGGAAAACGGGGAACCTGTACCCAAGGAATTCAGCCGTCCCGAAGTTGTAAAAATACTTGTAGATTACTATCAGTCTAAAAATGAATAAACAAAATTGACAAAGGATATCAAATGACGATACAAAAAGCGACCAACATTCACTGGCACGACGGTCAAATCAACAAGGAAAATCGACAGCATCTATTACAGCAAAATGGAATTGTAATATGGTTTACCGGCCTCTCGGGATCGGGAAAATCAACGCTTGCGCGTGCTTTGGAAGAGAAACTCTTTGAAAGAGGACATTTATGCTTTGTTTTGGACGGGGATAATGTTCGACATGGTCTGAATAAAAATTTGGGGTTTTCTCCTGAGGATCGCGAAGAAAATATACGGCGAATAGGCGAAGTGGCTAAATTGTTTGCCGACGCCGGCCTTATCGCCATGACCGCTTTTATCTCCCCCTACAGAAAAGATCGGGATCAAGCCCGCTCATTGTTAAACAAAGATGAGTTCATTGAAATATATGTCAAGGTCCCTCTGGATATAGCGGAACAACGGGATCCCAAAGGATTATATAAAAAAGCTCGTGCAGGCGAAATCAAAGAGTTCACCGGCATTTCCGCCCCTTACGAGGAACCAACGAACGCCGAATTGATTCTCGATACCGGAGATCTCTCGCTGAATGAATGTGTCGAAAAAATTCTAGAGTATCTGATAGCAAAAAAAATCATAAAATAAGAAGAGGGGAGTGGTTTTTTTTATTCATCTGTTAAACAAGATCCTCTCTTTCTTTCATACAAGTGTTAAATAAATGCAGCCCCCCTATTACAAATTCTCTCAATATCTTAAAAGTCATTATGGAGAAAAAGTATACAAAGTCTGCGTTGATGCCGGTTTCTCCTGTCCTAACAGGAGAAACAAAAAGGGTTATAACGGTTGTATATTTTGCCGCGTTGACAGTTTTTCCAAGATGCAATCCCTGAAAAAAATTGATATTGATGATCAAATTGAACAGGGAATTCTTCAGGCCCGTGAGCGCCTTCACATCGACAAATATATCGTCTATTTTCAGGCTTCAACGAATACTTATGCACCAGTTGACGCCCTGGAAACGATGTTCCGGAAAGCGATAACCCATAAAGGCGTTGTTGGGTTGTCTATCGCTACAAGACCGGATTGCCTGTCTGCAGGTGTGATCGAGCTTTTAAAAACGATCGCAGGGGAAACCGATCTTTGGATCGAGTTGGGCTTGCAGAGCACTCATAATTCTACCCTTAAGAGGATTCAACGGGGCCATTCATACCAAGATTATCTTTCTGCCGTAGAGCGATTAACGCCCTTACCGGTACGCATCTGCACCCATATGATGCTCGGCCTTCCCGGAGAGGGGAAAAAGGAAATCATATCTTCTGCTAAAAAGATTGCAGCTTCGGTTATTCACGAAGTAAAAATTCATCCGCTCCTTATACTGGAAGAAACGCCATTGGCTGAACTCTACAGGGGGAGCAAGATAAAAGCGTTATCCCTTGCCGATTATACGGAACAGGTTTGTGATTTTATAGAGGAACTTCCTTCACGGATGGTTATACAGAGATTAAGCGCAGAAGCCCCCGATAAAATTCTAATTGCACCGCGATGGGCCTTAAACAAATACAGAGTCTTCCAATGTGTGGAAAATGAGTTCCGTAAAAGAGGTTCCCGCCAGGGGATAAAATTTGAGGGCTAGAGGGATTCGTATCTCTTCTTAAAATGCAGAATGCCATTGCATATGGCCCGGGCGATTTTTTTCTGGAAATTCTTATCCTTTAACTTTCTCTCGTCCCGATAGTTTGAGATATATCCGGTTTCTATCAATACATTAGGCATAGAGGCCCCATAGAGCACATAAAATCCCGCCTGACGAACGCCATGGCTTTTCATATCACAATGCAATGACAATTCACGCTCGATGAGTGCGGCCAGATCCTGGCTTTCCTTATTGTATGCATTTTGGGCATTGGCTCCCAGAATAAAACTCAAATCAGAAATGCTCTCGTATGGATCTTGTGATTCTTCAAAACGAATTACAGAATTTTCAAACTGCGCCACTTCACGAGCCTGCTCTGTTTTTGCCGGCCCCATAAAATATACGGTAAATCCATTTACACTTCGGACCCTGTTGGCATCAGCATGGATGCTGACAAACAATTTGCCGCCCATCTCATTGGCAAACTTTGTTCGCTGGCGAAGCGGAATGAATCTATCCCTGTCGCGCGTTAAGACAATGTTGGCATGAAGGTTTCGTTGCAGCTGCTTTTTCAATTCCTTGGCGATCTCGAATACGATATATTTTTCATAAGTACCGGCGCGGCCAATAGCCCCTGGATCCTTACCGCCATGACCCGGATCGATTACAATTGTATCGATTTCCCACTTTTGCCGTTCCTTTTCGAGCTCATCCAGCAGAGAATTCGAAATCTCTTCACGTGTACGAAGTGAAATGACAACCTGTCTTTGTTCTTCATCTACATATACCTGCCTCTCTTTAATCTGTCCCCGATATTGAAAGGAGAGGCGACAGGTTTCGTCGGACAACTGAATAGGGATTACCTTATAAATAAAATTGCTCTTGTTTACGATATCGAACGTTCCGCTGGTATCGACTTTACCCCCATAAAAATCGATATAAAACCAATCGTTGGAATCGCTGGTAAAAATATTGGATCGTTTAAAAGTCTGACCATGAATACGCGCCAGTGTACCATTATCCAAATCAATGATTTCAACACTAACGAGACTTTTGTTTCTGCTGCCAAAATAAATTTCCCGGTGTTCCCGGTTATATTCTACGGCTATGGACAGATCTGACAACAGCGGCATAAAGAATTCGAGTGGTATATAAAACGTTCCATTACGATACAATACACTTATGGGGATTTGAACAAGTCTGGAATTAACCTTAATAAACGGGCTAAAGGCGGTCAAACGGACAGTATTATCCAGCAATTGAAGCTCGATCTGCTTCTTCCTCGAATCGCTGTGAACTTGAAAAGAGAGCACCCGAGCCAGTTCGTCCACAGACACATAATGATACCGCCCTGCCTCAATGCTTCTGATATTGGCGATTGACGCACCTTTTTCCTTGTCCACAACAGAAATATAATCCGCAGCCGGAAGGAAATTGGGGAGGAAGAGAAGGAGGCTTGTCCATAAAAATGCTGTTGTCACCCTTTTAATATAAAACAACCTAGTCCTCAGATAAATAATCGCTCGCTTTCTTTAGAAATTTTCTTTCTTCCTCGGAGATATTCTCCATACCAACAGTATTAATTTTATCGAGAATTTGGTCAACCCGTTGGCGCACCTGTTCGCGATCTCGTTCTTTTTTGCGCGAGCGATCAAGGCGCTGTTTTTCCTGACGCCATCGTATTTCTCTAATCGTTATTCCCAACAAATGTTGCCAGCGAAGATAAAGGAATCCGATCAACGCTCCCCCGAGATGAGCAAAATGTGCTGTACCACCAGACACGCCGAAAAAATGACCCTCAATTCCAAAAAAGAGAGACAATCCGACAAAGAATGTTACCATATATTTTGCTTTTATCCGGATCGGAATGATGAAAAAAAGCAACAAGGTAATGACCCGATTGGGGTAGAAAACAGCAAAGGCCACCAGAACGCCATAAATGGCTCCGGATGCACCCAAAATGATCACCTGCTCCCCCCAATTGCTTACCATTTGAACGATCCCGGCGCCAATTGCAGTGATGAAATAAAATTTAACAAATTGATCAGATAAAAGTACGCGTTCCACATCACCGCCAAACATCCAGAGGGCAAACATGTTAAAAAATATATGGAAAAAAGAGCCATGCAGAAAAGCGTAGGTTACCAATTGCCACACGGTAAAATGATGAATAACATCATAGGGAATCAGAGCAAAGATTGGCTCAAGCGGATAGGACGCCGCGCGAAAAATGAACTGTATTAGAAATACAGCCACATTAATCATCAGCAATTTTTTTACAATGGGGGTAAGTGTACCCCCAAAGCCAATATTTATCTGCCGTTCATACATTTTTCACTGTTCCCAAATTTTAAAGGTGAATCAAATCGTTTACATGATCCACCCTTTAAAAAGACACTTCGCAAAGGTCTCCTGGCTGTTATCTCATATCAAGAATTACACCCAAACGAATTCCCAGACCGGAAAGACTAACCCGCTCCTGAGTGGGTAGACCCCGAGTGCTTTTGTCAACAGACCTGCTGACCTGGGCATTATTGTAAAAAACGTCTGCTGTTAACGTGGAACGATCGCCGACATTGTAGTAAAGCCCGGCAGCTCCCTGCCATCCCAACCCCCCATACCGTCTTGTATCAGTGGTTTCAAGTTCATAATTTTGTTCTTTGCTGATCAAAAACTGGTATCCCAAGCCGCCTCTGATCAAATACCCAAAATAACGTCCGGCCCGGATTTTTACATTGATGACGATGTGAACCGGTATAATGGTTCGACTATAATCCACCTCGGTCACATATGTCTTGCTGGTCAAACCGGTTTCGTCTGATTGAGCAACCTGACTGACGTCTGCATAAGATTTGTGAAAAACATCAAAACCAATACCCACGTCAACAGCTTCATCAACTTTGGTCCCAAACATCCCCCCGATAAGCATTCCAGCCTTTGCATCCTTGGGATTCATGTATCCTGCATGAATATCAATAATTCCGCTTTGCGCAAAGACCGTATGATAACCCAGCGCAAAAATGAATAAAACCTGCCATACTTTCATTTTTGTCCTCCTGCAAAAATAGATCAATAAAAATAATGTTATAAATAATGTCTTAAAATGCAAGAAAAACAATCTGCGTTATAGTTTAAACGACAAGAATATCTTTTGGTTTCGCAAAATATGCCTCTCGGCTTTGCCGACTTGTGCAAACCCGGGTTGCTGATGCTTTTAAGTACTAAACCGGTACTTGTCAATAAATGCAGGGTTGTCGGAAAAGCCACACCCTGAAGGCTTTAACCCGCTTTGCAAGCAGCAACGTTATGACCGGAAAAACGAGCTCATGTTTTTGTAACTGATTTCAATGGCCTCAAGTGGAGGACGTATGGTATTGTCTTGCTCTACGATACACCATCTGACACCTGCTTTTCTGCTGGCATTGATGATACCACCGATATCAAGAATCCCGGTACCAACCGGTACATCGCTCATCTCTTCGTCATCTCCCATGTCCTTCATGTGGATAAGCGAACAACGGTCAGAATAGTTGCTGAGTATGGATTTGGGATCTTTCCCACCCCGCGTTACCCAGTAAACATCAAACTGTATCATAACCAGTTGTGGATCCGTGTTCTGCAGCAACACATCCATTCTCGTGGTTCCATCGATGGTTTCAAATTCATATGCATGATTGTGGTAATGCAGTTGCATTCCGGCACTCTTTAATGTTTCGCCAAAGCGGTTCAATTGTTCCGAAAACGCTTTTGCCCCATTCACACCATCATTCCGGTAGTCGCCTGGCATACTGGGACAAACGATATTTTTGTTCCCAAT
>CAZMUU010000002.1:1901-3770 GCA_964569215.1 uncultured Cytophagia bacterium | reverse complement strand
ACCTTCTGAAGGTTCGTTTCCAGTTTACCAAAACCCTCATGAGCACTGACCGCCGCTATTCCCAGGGCATCCAGTTTTTCTTTGATCTTTTGTGGAGAATGATCGTAAAATCCGGCAAACTCGACCGCCTTGTAACCAATTTCTGCAACGGCATCCAAAGTACCCATGAAATCTTTTTCCATCAGGTCTCGCACTGTATACAGAATCAAAGCAAAATCCATCTCTTCCGATTTTTGACATCCCCAGCCAAAACAAAGAGAACTGCTGAGAAGACCCAATTGTTGCATGAACAATCTACGATTCGTTTTCATTTTTATTTACCTCCAACGTTTGATTGTTGCGCTTGATTTTATGCATAGTAATTCCGGTATAACCATAAAAAATTGAAATCAGCGGATTAAACAAGTTCAAAAAAGCAAAGGGCAAATAAGCAAAAGGATAAACACCCAGGGTTGCATACATATAAGCGCCTCCGGAATACCAGTGGAAAAGAGACGACGTCAGCGTTCCACCATCTTCAAGAGCGCGGGATAAATTCTTCGCCTGCAGATGGCGTTTGTGAAACGCGCTTTTGTACATTCTTCCAGGAATCACAATGGAAAGATATTGATCCGCGGCAATAATGTTCATGCTTATGCACGTTAAAACTGTGGAAAGCACCAGGCTGCCCGTGTTTTTCGCCAATTTCAAAATCGCATTGGCGATTACTTCAAGCATACCCGTAGACTCCATTGCGCCGCCGAATGAAAGTGCACTGATAATCAGAGCCACTGTCGACATCATACTTTCCAGCCCGCCTCGAGTAAGCAGTTCATCAACGGACGCGAGACCGGACTGGGACACATATCCATTCTGGGCCGCATCCATTACCAACGCGACAGGGGCATGCTGAAAGATAACAGCAAAAACACCTCCCAGAATAGCGCCTCCGACAAGGGCCGGAAGTGCGGGTATGCGGAATATAACCATGAAAATAATCAACAATGGCGGAACCAGGAGTATAATATGAATAAAAAATTGTTTGTCCAATACCGTCAATATCTCCTGTATCGATGCCACCTGAAGCGCCGATGTCTGATAAAAAAGGCCTAAAATTGCATACAAAATTAATGAAAAAATCAAACTTGGTCCCGTCGTATAAAGCATATGGCGGATATGGGTAAACATATCGGTACCGGCAACTGCCGGGGCCAGATTCGTTGTATCGGACAAGGGCGACATTTTATCGCCAAAATAAGAACCGGAAATAATGGCGCCCGCCACCTGTGGCAGTGGAATACCGAGGCCCTGCCCCACACCGATCAAGGCAATGCCGATGGTACCAGCAGTAGACCAGGAACTTCCCGTTGCGAGAGAAACCAGAGAACAAATAAGACAGGTGGTAAACAAAAAAATAGATGGAGAGAGTATTTTGAGACCATAGTAGATCATCGTCGGCACGATTCCACTGATGATCCAGGTGCCAATCAGCGTACCCACGACCATTAATATTAAACATGCCTGAATCGCAATGACAATACCGTTAACAATACCCCGTTCCAACTCTCTCCACTTGTACCCCAAATGCAGCCCCATAATACTGGCGAAGACGGTACCAAATATAAGAGGTATATGGGGGGTAGAATCAAAAACAATTATCTGCAATCCCAAAAGAGCGATCATCATTCCCACTGGTAGAAGGGCTTGCCAAAGCTTTGCCGTGCGCGGTTTCTTTAGTTCCATCCTGTTATCCAATATTTTATGTTTGCTCATTTTACGAAAATAATCTGATAAAAGCAAAAACGTTTTAGGATCGTATTTTTTTGTTGACTCTGTTGCTTTGGTTGGCTAAAATTAAACGAATAAAAGGAGTGGTATAAGATGCAGAAT
>CAZMUU010000002.1:1578-1891 GCA_964569215.1 uncultured Cytophagia bacterium | reverse complement strand
GAACAATACATGCAGGAAGAGCGGTAAAAAATGATGTACAAGTTGAAATCAGACTTGATGAACCATTTTCCCTTGAGATCAACAGTTCGGTCCAATCGCTTTTCGGTAATCAAATCAGGGAATTTATACAAAAATCCTTATCCGATTTGAACTTTAAAGAGGGTAGCGTATCGGTCAGCGATTACGGAGCCCTGGATTACGTCCTTCATGCCCGCCTGGAATCGGCGGTCAGGAAAACGGGTAGAATAAAATCTTCTATCGAACCACCAAAACAACATATCCATTTACCTGATCCGCGACGTCAGCAACTGCG
>CAZMUU010000002.1:0-1568 GCA_964569215.1 uncultured Cytophagia bacterium | reverse complement strand
GCCGTCTCTATCTTCCGGGCAACACGCCAGAGTATATCATTAATGCGGGGCTTTTCGGCGCGGATTCGATCATTCTCGATCTCGAGGATTCGGTTGTGCCGGATCATAAATTTGAAGCGAGAATTCTGGTCCGCAATGCCTTGCTCAACATTGATTTCAACTGCGAACGGATAGTTCGGATCAACCCACTCCGCGGCGACTATGGAAAACAAGACCTGGAATGCATCATCCCTGCAAAACCGGATGTAATCCTTGTTCCGAAATGTGAATCCCGGCAAGATGTGCTTGCCGTTGAAACAGAAATTCAGAGACTGCAACATCACTATGATATCGATCGTCCTATACTTTTAATGCCGCTCATTGAAACCGCAAAAGGTATTCTTCATGCAGAAGAAATAGCAGCGGCAAGCGCCAGCATCGTAGCGCTTTGTTTTGGAGCAGAAGATTTTACGGCGAGCATTGGCGTTGAACGGACAAAAGAAGAGAGGGAAAGCCTTTTTGCTAAAAGTATGATTATACTGGCTGCCAAAGCAGCAAATATACAAGCATTGGATACCGTTTTCTCGGATGTGGAGGATATGGACGGTCTATTCAAGAGTACGTGTGACTCCATAGCCCTGGGATTTGACGGTCGTGGTATCATTCATCCGAGCCAAATCAAGATTGTGCACAATGCCTTTGCACCCAGCGCAGACCAGATAAATTATGCGAAACAGGTCGTGCAAGCTATCGAGCAGGCCGCGGAGCAAAAAGCAGCTGTCGCTGCTTTGGGCAGTAAAATGATTGATGCGCCGGTTGTCAGACGGGCAAGAAAAATTCTCACCTTGGCCGAAATCATGGGATTGAAAAAATGAAATTCGTAAAAAACGCAGTAGGCAGAAAAATTCCTGTAGAAATTGACGGCAAAATACTAAAGCCGTTTGCCGGTGTCGAGTCTGACACGAGTGGCGGACAAAAATATGCCGGCAAAATACCTCTGGCCTCACAACACCAACAAAAGCATAAAAGTCTGGAAGCGGCCATTGCAGAATCTAATTTAAAAAATAAAAGTACCATTTCGTTTCACCATCACCTTCGCAATGGCGACGCGGTTATAAAAAGAGTGATGGAACAAATCGCACAAATGGGACTCAAAGACCTGGTCCTGGCTCCCTCTGCTCTTTTCCCGGTGCATGACTTTTTAACCGATTACATCGAAAAGGGAATTATTTCTCACGTCGAGGGTTCTATGAATGGACCCATCGGTAGGCTGTGTTCATTGGGCAGGATGCAAAAACCAGCTGTTCTGCGCTCGCACGGCGGCAGGTATCGGTCGATACAGGATGGCGATTTACATATCGATGTCGCCTTTATTGCCGCACCATGTGCCGATGTTCATGGTAACGCCAATGGACTATATGGCCCTTCCGCCTGTGGCCCCCTGGGATTTGCTCTCGCAGATTCTCTCTGGGCCGACAAGGTGATTGTTATCACTGATAATCTGGTGCCGTTTCCGTGTTATCCGTGGAGTATAGAAGGGGGAAATGTAGATTACGTGGTTGAAATCGATTCTTTAGGAGATCCGCAGC
>CAZMUU010000001.1:24588-42619 GCA_964569215.1 uncultured Cytophagia bacterium | reverse complement strand
CCTTAGACGGAACCAGAATGCAATTCACCTATGACCAGGTTGCAAAGATTAACGGGGCTCCGGTAAATTATAATACCTGGAAGCTTTTTGATGGACCGTTTCTATACGCCGAAAGGAACAGTCAGAAGTTACAGATCAATTACAAATCAATGCATCGTTTGCTCGATTTCAAAAATATAACCGTTAAAGAATGGATAGATAGTATATGATGAAAAAACAACTTGTTCTAACACTGATTTTTCTTTTCCTGACCATTTCATTGGTTACGGCAAAATCAAATCTCTATGTTTCGGTGTTGATCCGGGAGAATTATATCGTTGGCGCAAAAAACCTGCCTACCGGTCTTTATCTCTGGCAAGGGGACACGACCTGGAAACATATCGGTTGGAAAAACCTTCCCATTTGGTCTCTCGATGCGGCGCCGGAAAACCCTGATTACATGTTCGTTGCTGCCGGTAACGGCGCGTTGCGAACGCTGGATGGAGGCCAATCATGGAAAATCACCACGGATTGGCGGATCACCGAAGTAAGCGATGTCTCCGTTCATCCCCTGGACCACCATCTCGTTTATATCGCGACATCATATGGCATATGGAAAACAACAGATGGCGGAGAATCCTGGATAGAGAGCAATAACGGCCTCAATCCAACATTTACGCAAACCATACAGTGCGATGCATCCTCCCTGCAACGGGTTATTGCAGGCGGCGAAGAGGGATTGTTTTTATCCACCAATCAGGGGGAAAGCTGGAAACCAACCGGGCCCTTGCCTGTACCTGTAAAAGATATTATTTCAATACAACAAACACCCCGACTCTGGCTTGCCGGCACTGAAAAACACGGCGTTTTGATATCAAAAAATCAGGGTAAAACCTGGGTTGCCGCTGAAGGTGATATTCAGGATCAGACAATTTATAAAGTAACTATACATCAAAATAATCCAATGTTGATGGCAGCGGGTGGCTATCAGACCGGCGTTTTCATCAGCAGAGATGGTGGCCAGACCTGGAAACAGAATAAAAAAGGCTTGAAAATACTCGATATTCACGGATTGACCTTTGACCCCAACGAAAAACAACGCCTCTGGGTTGGCACAATGGGAGACGGTGTATATTTTAGTGAAGATTTTGGAGAATCCTGGAATTATGCCGGGCTAAGCGGCGCTCTGGTTTCTGATATGAAATTCATTACGAGGTAACTATGATAAAACGACTCTTGCTGCTAACAGTCATCTCTGTGCTCTTGCCGGGTTGTTCGCCAAAGCAAAACCGACAAAAGCCGGCCCCTTCTATATATCATCCACCCCATTCAGCGGAAATCACACATCAATATCAGACACGATGCGATTCACTGATTGACCACTATGCCTCTTTGCAAAACACCACTTATTTCCACATCGCTGCAAATCTCTATCTGCAAAAAAATCTGGAAACCACGTTTGCCGAATTGGATACACTCTTACAAAATCCCAGCGGAGATATGTTTTGGATGTATCCTTTTGTAATGGTCTCTTTTCTCGGACAAGATCTTTTTCCCCCGGATATCAGAAAGAAAATGCGGACATTGTGGAAAAGGTATCTGCCCTTTCGCGGGGATACAGAGAATCATTGGGCCATGTATTATGCCTCTCTGTATCTGATCACACAAATGTATCCCGATGATCCCGGCGACACCTGGTTTAATGGTAAAACGTCACACGAAAATCATAGCGAAGCCGAGGAATACCTGATACATTGGATTGAATTAACCACGTCTCTGGGACAGGGAGAATTCGACTCACCCGATTATTACGGCTGCTTTATGGCTCCGGTAGCGCTTTTATATGCTTATGCAAAAGACGCAGCCATGCAAAAACGCGCAGCAATGTTGCTCGATTATCTTGTGGCTGATTTTGCCGCTGAAAATCTGGAGGGCTTTTATGTCGGGGGGCACAGCCGCATTTATCCGCGTCAGGTTCGAAACGGCTGGGAAACGACTGCAACTGCCTTTTCCTGGCTCCTGTTCGGAAACACCCCCTTTCGGCCAAGTGGTCAAAGCCTTGTTTTGGCGATAAGCGGTTATCAGCCACCTGAAATTCTCTATCACATTGCCAATGACCGCTCGAAAGCTTATGTACACAAAGAATTCAAGCGAACCAGACATCGCATGCGCTACAGCGAACAACGAAACGCACCAGTGTATAAATATAATTATATTTGCAATGACTACGCCCTCGGTTCTATTCAGGGTGGCCTGTTACAACCTATTCAACAACACACCTGGGATATTACGTGGAGCAGCAATACACCCCGTCAGGGTTATAACACCCTCTTTACCCTGCATCCCTATTCATCTGCCTATGAATTAAAAATGTACTTTACCTATGAAACCGATTTGATTGTCGATGCTATCGTCAAGTCAAAAACCACATATGACTCTCCTGAAAAACTGACAGGCGGGTCTCCGTATGAACGTGTATTTCAACATCGAAAATCGTTGATCGTCCTATACGATATACCCCCTAAAACCCGGTTTACACATATTAACGGTTTTTTCCCAAAATCCCTGAGCCGGCGCGAAACCGATGATTCCGGCTGGATTTTTTGTCAGGGCGGCCAAGCGCTCATAGCTTTTTATCCTTTAGCACCCTATGAATGGATTGAAAAAGATGACTATTGGAGATATTTCAGCAGTGAATTGCACAACGGAGCTGTTATTCAAACCGCGGCCCAAAAAGAGTTTGCTTCTTTCGAGGATTTTAAACAAGCCGTGCGCAAATTAAGAATCGTTACCAACACATCACCAAAGCCCTCTGTGCTTTTCACGACTCTGGATCAAGAGGAACTGGCCTTTACTTTTGGAGAAATTCCCAGCGTAAGCGGCGTTGCTGTGGATTATAAAAACTGGAAACTGTTTGATAGCCCTTTTTTACAGGCAACGCGAAAGAGTCAAAGAATGGAAATGCATTATAAACAGATGCATAAGATACTCGATTTTAATTCACTTACCACCAAAACCTGGATAAATTAAACCCCAGGTCTCTTTTTATGTCGAAATTTTCTCTTGAATTTGATTGAAAAATGAAATATATTTAATTTAATAAAGAACATCGTTCTTTTTTGTGAGAAAGATATGCAGGTAAAAAAAGATAAAGTTAAAGAAAAAATACTTTGGGTTGCGAAAAAAGAATTTCGAAAGCAGGGATTCTTAAATACCTCCATGCGCACAATTGCGGAAAAATCGGAGGTAACCACAAGCAATATCTACAACTATTTCGAAAACAAAAACAGCCTCTTTCGGGAGCTTATTGATCCGGCGATCAGCAAGATCGATCAAACGCTTTTGTTTTTGGAAAAGGAATCCGGTTCCTGGCAACCGACATTAAATATTGATCAACTCAAAAAACAAATTAAAAAACTCGTGAAATTCATCGATGCCTATCGTGAGGAGCTTGATCTAATTTTCTTTAAATCATGGGGGTCAGAAGTTCCGGATATTAAAGACAGATATATCGAACGCTTTACCAAGTATTATGATACCCTGTTCATAAAACTTAAAAAGGATAAAACAACGAATCTATCGCCATTTTTTATTCATAATATGTGTTCTTTTTATGCAAACATAGTCACGGAATTTATCATGCACAACACGTCGTATGAAGATATGCTGCAATACAGCAATGAGATACTGATATTTGCATATTCCGGACACAGTGCGGTTTTACAACAGGATTCTGAACGTCTTACAACGATCGAATGAGGATGCTATGAAAGTTGATCTTACTCGAATGAAAATGGGAGAAGAAGGTGTGATTGCCGAAATCAACGGCGGTCACAAGCTGGAAAAAAGATTACAATCACTCGGAGTGAGTCTGGGTGCGAAAATAAAAAAAATATCGGCTCAAATGCTCCGTGGCCCTATATCCATACAAATAGGTAATACCCGGGCTGCTATCGGATACGGCATGGCCAAAAAAATCTGGATAGAAAAGGATCAGTTGTGAACCAGTTATTGCTTATTGGGAATCCCAATGTCGGTAAAAGCGCTATCTTCTCCCGTTTGACTGGCGTCAAGGTAATTGCCGCTAATTATCCGGGAACGACTGTAGAATATACCACCGGTTATATGCGTCTGGAAGGTGAAAAAATCAAGGTCATCGATGTCCCCGGAGCCTATTCATTGGAAGCACAATCCAAAGCTGAACAAGTTGCGCTGGGTCTGGTGGCACAAGCTGAGAAACAAAAAGATATTACCTTTATTAACATCCTGGACGCCACCAACCTTGAAAGAAACCTCAATCTTACTTTTGATCTAATCGAAAAAAAAATCCCCATTATCCTGGTGCTCAATTTTTGGGACGAAGCAAATCACACCGGGGTATCGATAGACACAGAAAAACTGGAACAATTTCTCGGTATCCCGGTGGTTACCACCTGTGGTGTTACAGGAGAGGGAATCAAAGAGCTGGTATCCAGATTGCCTGAAGCAAAACCCAGCCCGCGGGAGTACGTCCCGCAGGAAAAATGGCTGGAAATAGGACGTATTGTATCACAGGTGCAAACCCTGAGCCATCGCCATCATACTATGCGGGAATCACTGGAAGAAGCATCCATTCATCCGTTTTACGGCATTCCGATAGCCGCTCTTGTTTTGTTGTTGTCCTTTTTAATAATTCGATTCATTGGAGAATCCCTGATCAATTGGGTTTTTGATCCTGTTTTTCATCATCTCTGGGCACCCATAGTAGAACAAATTTCAGGCTGGTTACAAGGCAGTGGCATGCTTTACGAAATCCTTGTGGGTAATCAAAAATATGAAAACATAGAATATCTTGAATCTCTCGGATTATTGACCACCGGTTTATATGTACCCATTGCGGTCGTAATGCCTTATATCTTTGCCTTTTATCTTGTCCTCAGCTTTTTGGAAGACCTTGGCTATCTCCCCAGACTTGGAATTTTACTGGACAGTATCATGCACTTTTTTGGTCTTCATGGACTGGCGATTATTCCCATGCTCCTTGGGCTCGGTTGCAATGTACCCGGAGCCTTAGCCACCAGAATACTGGAAACGCGCAAAGAAAAATTTATCGCCGCAACAATGATGGCCATAGCCGTGCCCTGCATGGCTCAACTCGCTATGATTATGGGATTAATCGGTCCTTATGGTCCATTGGCCGGTTTGACGGTTTTTGCCAGTCTCTTCGTGGTTTGGGTCGTACTCGGTATCCTTCTTCATCGCATTTTAAAGGGTGAAAGTCCGGAAATTTTTGTCGAAATTCCTCCCTACCGTTTTCCCTACATCAAAGCACTGGTGCAAAAGTTATGGCTGCGTATGATTCATTATATTAAAGAAGCCGTACCTTTTGTCTTATTGGGTGTCCTCATCGTCAATTTGCTCTATTCATTACATATCATTGATTTTTTTGCGCGGATTATCGGACCAACGTTCACAACGCTTCTCGGCTTGCCGCCGGAAGCCGTTGGTGCGCTGATTATCGGTTTTTTACGAAAAGATGTCGCGGTTGGTATGCTAATTCCGTTAGGCCTGAACACAGAACAAGCGATTATCGCTTCGGTGGTTTTGGTTATGTACTTTCCGTGCATTGCAACATTTAGCGTCATGTTCAGAGAATTGGGCATAAAAGATATGCTCAGGGCCACCCTGGTGATGATATTATCTACCATAATCGTCGGTAGTATTTTAAATAATATATTATAATTCACTATCGCTGGTGCTGATAAAAGTATACTTCTGCGATTTATGGCTTTTGTCGGTATTGTCAATAAAATTTTTAACTGATTAATGTGAGGATTTTTAATGGTTAAAGTTGCTGCGGTCAGAACCTCTCCAGAAACAGTACTGGATGATTATCACAGACTAATGAATCTGGCGGAATATCAAAACCACATAGATAAAACGGCTGATACGGCGCTGAAGATCAATATCAGCTGGCACTTTTTTTATCCAGGGAGTTCGACGACCCCCTGGCAGCTTGATGGTGTTATCCGCACAATGAAACGCGACGGCTATGATTCCAGACTTGTTCACGGTTGCCACAACCGTACCGTTGTCATCGATGCTCATCTGGGGGAACGGGAAAACAAACAAGTCACAGTCACCGATGCACATGGTCTTCGAAACTTACATTTATATGAAGGGGAAGAATGGATAAACATACGTGACGCGGTCGGTGATCTGGCGGATAATTTTTTATGCCTTAATGAGGTTTATCCCAAAGGATTTATGATTCCCAAACGCTTTATCGGAGAAAATATAATTCATCTACCCACGATTAAAACCCACATTTTTACCACGACAACCGGTGCCATGAAAAATGCGTTCGGCGGTCTGCTCAATGAAAAACGCCACTGGACACATCCGGTCATTCATGAAACTCTGGTCGATTTGCTCATGATACAGAAAAAAATTCATCGCGGTGTCTTTGCTGTTATGGATGGGACCTTTGCCGGTGACGGGCCCGGACCGCGCTGTATGCTGCCTCATATTAAAAATGTATTGCTCGCCTCTGCGGATCAGGTGGCAATAGATGCCGTCGCCGCAAAGCTGATGGGGTTCGATCCGCTTCAAGACCTCAAATATGTAAGATTGGCACACGAGCTCGAACTCGGATGCGGGGATGTCAAAGATATCGAACTCGTTGGAGATGAAGACGTGATGCAGGAAAACTGGAATTTTGTCGGACCTTTCAAAAAAATGACGTTTGCCAGCAGAATGCAGCACAAAATATACTGGGGCCCGCTGAAAAAACCGCTTGAATGGTCGCTGAAAACCGTCCTGGCCCCCTGGTCCTATATTGCAAGCGTTGTTTATCACGACTTTTTCTGGTATCCGACACATCTCAAACGGGTTAAAAACATACTTGCCGGCAAATGGGGTAAATTATTTCAAAACTGGGAAAAACTGACTATCCCGCCGGATGATTTACGCACTCCCGGTTGGAAAGATGTCGGTGAAGAACCGGCAAAACTCAACCAAAAAAGCTACAAACTGTTAACAAGAGCCTTCGGTATCCTGGGCAAAACCATTAAGGAAGCACCCGAATTTGCAGCAAAAAAAAGGCGGAAATAATGAAACGGGTTATTAAATGGGCCGCCTTCGCCTTCGGCATCCTTGTTCTCTTGGGTTTGATATCGATTGCCGCTATTTGCAAGCGACACCACAGGTCCGGCATGCTCGCGTCCGGAGGTAAAATAAGCGACAACCAGGCCTCCTTTGATGTCACCTCTTACGATATAAACCTAAAAATTCTGGCGGACGAAGAAAAAATCGACGGTGTTACCCGTGTTGAAATTAGATCGTTAAGAGACAGTCTCGCTCGCATTCAACTGCAATTGGTCAGGTCCCTGACGATTGACAAAATATCATACATGGATCACCTCTTGACGTTTGAGCGAAAAAAGAATAATCTCTGGATTCGTCTGCCTTCGCCGTTGATAAAAGGCGAAAAAATCGAATTAAGTATAAAATACCGGGGATCCCCGGTAAAAGCCATAAAACCGCCGTGGATAGGAGGCTTTAACTGGTCAAAAGACGATGGAGGTAATCACTGGATCGGGGTCTCCTGTCAGGGAGAGGGAGCCAAAATCTGGTTTCCCTGTAAAGATCATCCATCCGATAAACCGGATAGCATTGCTCTGAATATTACCGTGCCGGAATCCTATTATTGCGCCGGCAATGGATTGCTGCGCCAAGTCAAGCAACCGGAGCCGGGTTGGCTTACCTATTGCTGGAAGAGCTTTTATCCAATAAACAATTACAATATCACCATTAACATTGCAAAATATGAAATTTTGCAACGGCATTATTTTTGTATAGATGGTTCAACCATGCCGGTTTATTTTTATACCCTTCCCGGCTTTAAACCGCAGGCGGACAGTCTTCTTGACATGGCAGTTGACATGCTTTATACGTATCGAAAGTTTTACGGCGAATATCCCTTTGCAAAGGAAAAATTTGCTCTCGCACAAACCGCCTACCTTGGCATGGAACACCAGACGATCAACAGTTATGGCAATAATTTTCGCAAAACAGAAATTAAAGGCGTTGTATACGACCAACTCATGTTACACGAAATGGCTCATGAATGGTGGGGAAATAAAGTAACGGCAAAAAGTTGGAGCGATTTTTGGCTCCATGAGGGTATAGGGACCTATGGTGAAGCGCTTTACCTTTTAGATAAAGGCGGTGAATCAGCTTATCACGCCTTTTTTGATCGCATACGTTCGCGAATTCGCAATCGCAAATCTATTGTCGGTACAAAGAATGCGACCTCCATGCAAGCCTATCATTCCGATATTTATTACAAAGGCGCCTATTTATTGCACACACTGCGGTTTGTTGCCGGCGACAGCACCTTGATGAAAACACTCTATGCCTTCGTTAATGATTCAGCCTTTACATATGATAATATGGCCTCTACGGAGGACTTTATCAACTTTTTCTCTGACGACAATATTGCCGATCTTTTGCGCTTTTATCTCTATACCACAGAGTTACCGATAATTCAAGTAAAGTCGATAAATGACACGACCTTTTCCGTCTTTACCGATAATATCACATTCAATATGCCTGTAGAAATTAACTGTTCCGGTGGATTGATAACCGCTATTCTGGGAGCCGCGCCGGTAAGGATTACATCTTCTACAATCCCGGTTATCGATCCGCAAAACTGGTATCTCAAGAAAATAGAATCCGACTAGTTAGTTGTCTACTGTCTGAATTGTAAACTCTGGCGGATTGATCAGATGCTGCTTAACAGCACATTGATCCGCAGAGCGAATTACCGCTTTTTTGTACTTTTCCGGAAACCCGTTGGGCAACTTGATATTCAAACGAATCGTTTTTATCATTCTCGTCGAAGGATCAGTATCCATATGTTGAGTGATCTCCATACCATCAGTCGACAGACCACGCTGCTTGCAAAAGGACAACACGTAAATTCCTGCACACGTTCCAATTGATGCCAAGAATAACGCAAATGGAGGAGGGGTGGTGCCATCCTGATTTGTGGAAATTTTAAAAGGCCCATACTGAGCATCAACTCGCAAATTTTCCGGAAACGAAATTTTCATGTCCATTTTATCTACTCCTGCTCACACAATTTTTCAGATTCTGTTTGTAATACATGTGATGAATGATCACCATAAAGGATTCAAATTATGTTTCAGATAGCCCTTAAGACACCATCTCCCTTTAATTTTCAGGCTGTCCTTTATTCACACGGCTGGTTCCAGCTGGTTCCATTTCACTGGCATACCCAATCCGCCACCCTTTTTTGGGCAACCCGTTTCCCGAATCAGACTCCTGTTGTTCTACAGGTCAGGCCCGAAGAAAAAAGACAGAAAAAAACGGTATTATATATCAGTGCAAATGTTGACATAACGCCTTATAAAGACCACTTTATTCAAAAATGCCGGCATGTTTTCAATCTCGAGCTTGATCTTGGTCCGTTTTACAAATTATGCCGGAAAGATCCGGTTTTGTACAACGTCATAAGCAGCGGCCGGGGTAGATTAATGCGTTCTGAATCGATTTATGAAGATATTTTTAAAAGTATTTGCGGTACAAATATACAGTGGAAACAAGCCGTCAAAATGATCAATCGAATTGGCCAAGCCGGTTGCCGGGTACCGGGATCGGATTACCGCTGTTTCCCAACCCCCCAACAAATCCTTAACAAAGGAGAACCTTTTTTAAAAGAACAGGGACGGGCCGGCTATCGCAGTCGTTATTTGATTGAATTGTCTCGTCGTTTTTCAGACAATGAACCCAAAGCCGTAAAAGCAGAAAAAGGGGAGCTTGATACAAAAGCGTTAAAAACCTATTTTCTCAGCTTCTCCGGCATCGGTAAGACCACGGCAAGATATTTAATGGCACTTTACGGTCATTTTGAAGAAATCGCGGTGGACAGCCTGGTAATTTCATATCTGTCCAAAACGGTTTTTGGTGGTAAACAACCGAATGAAAAACAAATAGAGGGCTATTTTTCCCCTTATGGAAAATGGGCATATCTGGCATACTGGATGAAATTTATACTTGCCGGCGGCTGGCAACCCCGGGAAGAATAAATAATGGTGGCATAAAATTCATTTTATCATTAGATTATGCAAACTTTTGAAGAAAAAAGGATAGAGAAAATAATGGTAAAACTCAAACCTCTGTATATCAACCTGTTTTTGTTGCTGCTTTTTGTTCATCTCAACCAGTGTTACCGCGCCCCAAAAAGAATTCCCGGCGTTGGCGCAGAAGAAAATCCCAGTGGTGAACCGGTCGGTGGAGGTAACGGATATAGTCAAATGTTCAACCGGGGTGATCATTACGTTACCGATCGTGCAGGATTATTGGTCGCTCTTAAAATGGCAAGGCCTCACGAGATGATCTATGTCGATTCCGCGGCGGTCATCGATCTTACCGGGCTCGATTCACTTTGCATTCCCGGAGGTGTCACATTGGCCAGTTCCCGCGGTAAAAACGGCAGCAAAGGGGCCCTGCTCTTTACCAAAAAGCTCGACACCCCCACCCTTTTTATGACCGGGGGGCCTGATGTCAGAATAACCGGCTTGCGATTTGCCGGACCGGACACAACCCGCCGCACCCGACAGCTCAAAAATCTGCTCAAAACCGGAGGACGGGAAGCTTATTATTCAATTCCGATCAATGACGGTATTATCTCACACCATGTCGGATTGCTGATCGACAACTGCGAATGGTATGGCTGGAATCATGCGGCAATATTTCTAAAACAGGGTGCATGGAATGCTAAAATTCATCACAACTATATTCACCATTGTCAACGGGAAGGGCTTGGATACGGCGTATGTCTGGATGAATCGTCAGCTATTATAGAAGGTAACCTTTTTAACTGGTGCAGGCATGCTATCGCAGCAACCGGACGGCCACGAACCGAGTATAAAGCCCGTTATAACCTGGTACTCGAATATGCAAACGGACACAGCTTTGACATGCATGGTGGTGCAGATCGCGAAGATGGTACCGATATCGCCGGCCAAAAAGTGCTTATTCATCACAATACCTTTTTGGCCACAGATGTTGCTGCGGTTGTAATCCGGGGGCGTCCGTTGGAAGTATCAAAAATTCATCATAATTTTTTTAAACATAAAAGTATAGATGCTGCCGTCAGGCAAACAAATTTAAAAGGCAATCTCGAGGTCTATGACAATTTCGTTGCCAGTAAATATTTTGGCATCTTTTAAAATACCACCCGTCTTGTATGAAAAATCGGCTCTGCTTTATAGATGATATAAAACAGAGCCGGCAACATCAAACAAATAAAAATATTCAACTTTGAAACATTGAAAATACCCCTGGAAGTATGGAATCGAGTCTAGTGATCCTCTAACGGACTCCACTCTTTCCATACATTGCCGACAAGGGCCGGTCCCGGTTTTAGGGTTTTTTTGCCCGGCGTCCAGCCGGCAGGACACACTTCTGCTCCCTTGGTGGCCCGGACATGCTGAAAAGCCTGTATCTGGCGTATCGTTTCGGATAGTTGACGGCCTACCGGTGGCGTCATGACCTCCATCGCCTGAATGACCCCATCAGGATCAATTATGAATCGTCCTCGCAATTCCACACCGGCGATTTCGTCATAAACACCGTAAATTTTTCCCACATTTCCCGGTCCATCCGAAGCCATATGAAAAGGAATATCCTTTTTTGCCATCTTTGATAATTCCTGGTCGTTCCAGACTTTATGAACAAACTGACTGTCGACACTGACGGAAATGACATTTACATCGAGCTCTTGAAGGGTTTCGTAATTGGCAGCGACCGCTGACACCTCAGTCGCTCAAACAAAAGTAAAATCACCGGGATAAAAACATAACAAAACCCACTTGCCAAGAAGATCAGATAACTTGACCGTGGTAAACTCGCCCTGATAGTAAGCAGGCGCTTCAAAATCAGGCGCTTTTGTTCCGACTTTGGCAATTTGCATTTTTACCTCCTTTTTGGGTGTTGCCTCTTCAGGTGGTTCCGGGGCCGATTCACCGACGACAGCACCCGTCGGCCGTGCGCAACCGGCATTTTTTTCTGCCATATGTCTCCTCCTTTTTCTCTTTTTGTTTGTTATAAGTCAGGAAAATTTGAACTGTCCAACCCTCTATCCAGCATTTGAAACAGTCTCTTGATCGAATAAAATGCCAAGTGTGCTATTGGTATAAGACTGGTGATCCCGTCTCCTATCGGAAATATAAGAGATGGCGGATATTAATGCACTTATTTTTCATCTGCGGCAACCGTGTAACGAGCAGCCTCCTTGATCCGATGGACAGTAAAATTTTTAATCTGTGCGATAACCCGGCTTCCGATGGCCCGAAATCCGATCTTACCGCTCTTCGGCATCGGTGTCGGAATTTCACGAGGATCGATAAAACCACCGGCCAAACTGTCATTTACCGCCAGCTGAAGCAGGGGACCGCTTTTTACGATATGTATGTGATAAGTCTTTTGTATCTCTTTACACAAATCCGGTTGCTGAGCCATAAGAAATATACCCGGATTGCGTCGCCAGTTGCTGACTCCGGTATGCTCGCCATCATCATCATAACGGCTAATGCTTACATGATAACACTTGAGCCGCGGATTGCGAATATAATCATCAAATATCCCCTGACGCGGCGGTAAACCCGTTATCATATCCTCTCCGTTAATACCGGCACAAGCGATAAAGGTAATCACCAGTCCGTTTTTAGTAAGGACTTTTAAATCATATTCGACAATAATATGATCCGGAAAATCCTGACGACAAAAAGCCATACAACCCGCTCCGCCTTGTTTCGAAGCGATGCAATTGAGCTGCATGACATCAAACACCGGCTGAGTAAGCTCTCCAATACCTTCATGATGCCAGTTGCGCAGGTTGGAAAAAGGTTCCGCATACAAGAGATCGCCTCTGTCGGTAATCAAATCCGGTATGTCGGTATCCCCCCAGACCTGGCGCTCTGCAGATTTTTTTAATTCAGTCAGTTCCTGAATGCTGACATCGGTCTGATCATTCTCCTGACACGCTGTCAATATCAAAATCACAGACAACAAAAAAAGTAAACGTACCATAAAAACTCCTTTATCTATTTTCATGCCTCATATATAAAATAATCAGAAACGGGATAAACATCAATCGTTTTTCCTAAAATATTTTAGGATAAATTCCGATCGAATACAAATCAATCATACGTTTCAAAGATTGAAAATTAATCTTCCTCATATGTATTGATTCGGAGGGCCAAGAAATTATTCGTTACCTGAAATGATGACTTGTTCAGCAAATGATTTCGCCCATTGCGCATATTTTTGTAACGTGTCGGGAGAGGTACGTTTGGTCTGGCGGAAACAGCGCTCCGGCAGATGAGGTTGGGGAACGAATGGCTGCAGAACATAGCGTTTTGCACCATTGATGATTTTCAGTATGCCTTTGATATCGCTTTCCGTGTGAAAAGACTCGATAATCGTCGTACGAAATTCATAATCCACTTGAGCGGATTTGAGAAGATCAATGGATTCCTGTAGGGTTGAGGTCTTGCCGTAACCGGTTAGTTCAGAATAGCGACCTAATGATGACTTGACATCCAGGGCAATATAATCTACTAGTGGCAGGACGGTTTGTAACATTCGGGGACAGGAACCATTGGTATCCACTTTTATGGCAAACGAATAATTCCTAAAAAACTCGATTAATTCGGGTAACGCCTTTTGCAGCATAGGTTCGCCACCCGTTATTGTGATTGCATCCGCCCAATTCTCCTTAAAGTTTATGCACAGTCGTTCCAGTCGCTCCCAGGAAAATCCATTTTGTTTGCTTGCCATCAGTTCTGTATTGTGACAAAAGCCGCAACGAAAGTTGCATCCCGATGTAAAAAAAAGAGCAGATAGATGACCGCGAAAATCAATCATGGTCAGTTGTTTTTGGTAAGCGAAAACCGGTGAATAACGGTTGCTCCCGGATACATGCTCACTCATAACTTATCCGTTTTTCGCTCTCTGTAACATATCCTGAATTAGTTTTGGAGTCAGTGTCCCCTTGCCGATTTCACTATAATCGGTTTGTAATCCCAACCACATGTGCAACAGGGTTCGTTTAAAATTGTCTTCAATATCTTGAACGTTTTGAGGTATGTATTCATAGCACTGGGTTTGATTATTCCATTTTGTGATCACAAATCCCGGAATGCGAGATGGATTCAAACATTCCACCTGAGTGAACGCCACAAGACCATCTATGCTTTCGACATTATAATAAATTTTTTCAAACGCCTGCCACTCTTTGGTTTTTAATAAACTATCCAATCGTTTATTTAAAAGAACACATTTTTCACATCCGGGTTTACCATATACTTCAACACGGTATGGTTTTGGCATCATACAATTTTCCCTCTGTTTTAGTCCCCGTACCGCAAACAGGGCAAGATAGTTTCTTCAGCGCCCGCCACGTGGCAACCCGTCTATCGCCTCGGGATTTATACCCCCTCCTGTATCCCTGTTTTGCGATTTCTGCAAAATTTCGCTTTCTGATAGCACAAAAAGCGGATTAGAACGAATAAATCGTTCTGCTCTGCTACCTGGATGGCTGCTGAATTTTTCAAGCCTCACTTGCGGTGACCAGGGTGTTGGCGGTCTGGCCATCCTCTGCTGTTTCGATGGTGTAATTTCCATGTTGGCGAGCAACGAGCTCGCCGAATTGCTTTGAACGATTCCAATTTTCGATCTTGCTGAAATAACCGACAACCCGGGTTTCACCATAGACATTTTCAGAGCCGCATCGAATACATTCGCTTTGCAGGCCCCTTGCCTGATGCAGACAATCTTTACAATAGGTGAACTCGGGAGATATCGTCAATTGAGCGCACTGAGTACGGTAAAATGTCTCTTTAACAAGTTTAAAAATAGATTTGGGTGAAGGCTGCTCTTCTCCAACAAATGCATGAATAATAGCACCTGATTCTATCATGCTGTGGTATTTAGACTGTTCCCGGATTCGCCTAACCAGAGACACATCAGAATCAGCGGTTAAATGGACAGAATTGGTATAAAAAACCGAATCCTCTTCAATACTCCCTTTAACAACTTTGGATGCATCCTCGGGAAAATAGATCAGATCGGTTTTGGCCAGGCGCCGGGCCGCACTTTCAGCCGGTGATTCTTCAAGGCTGAGCTTGATATTGTGCTTCCGAGATAGCTTTTTAGCGCGCAAGAACATATGAGCAACTATTTTTAATCCCAGCTCCTGGGCCTTCTTGCTTTCATGCAGTTCTTCACCAGTAAGGTACTGAACAGCATCGTTAACGCCGATCAATCCGATAATATAGGTGCATTTATCGAGGTCTACATATGGCAAGCCGTCACATGAGGGCTGACCGATTTGATACAGCGGACGACCCCGCTCTGACATCATTTCGCGGGTAACTTTGCGTTTTTGCAGATGCGCTTCAGCGCAGATGTCCATCGCTGCATCAATCTCCTGTAGCAATCCCTCCAGATTTTTTTTGCCGTTTCGCGCGCTTTTGTATGCCGCCTGTGGGATATTTACCGTCACGTTTTGAAATCCGCAAAATCGCATGGATTCCGGATGTTTGAGCATACGATTATCGGTAATGGTGGTGCGCAGACGACAACAAGCCGAGAGGGTTACTTCATCCCGATCATATATAAAATAAGCAGAGCCGTTTTGACTGGCAAGACGACAGGCTCGTTCTACGATGCGCAGCTGGTTTTCATCTTCAAAAGACTCTTCGTTGATGTGAAAATCGCATTTGGGAAATTCAAAAACACGTCCCTGTTTATCACCTTCCTCCCAGACCGTTAAAAGCGCAAGCGCAAATTCCTGCGCCTCTTTTTGAAATTCGCCATAGGTTAGAACTTTTTCACCGCGCGCTTTCAGATCTTTTTGAACGTTTTCATCATAACAGAGACCCTTTTGCGGATCTCCATATTCCTTCAACACCAACCTCGGACTGGAATCCGGAGCGTCGACATAGAGATTCATGTAATGATAGCCGTTCTCATCGCATTCATCCCGTAAAACCTCTTTCAACGGTATGATATTTCCATCCCTGGTTCGAAGCATATATTTTCCGGCCGGCCCGATAGCGGGCACATTTTTCATATACGATGGCACACCGGTATGGATATTAAAATCAAGGAATAAAGTCTGCCCTCCGCGGGAAAAAGCGTTTTGCGAGCCATTAAAAATAAGCTCCTGAGCGATCTGTTTGAGCGCCCCGGCATTCATTCCCACCAAAAGAGGCGCATAGAGAACATTAATGTAAGCGATGCCCAGGGCGCCGGCATAATTTGCCTGCATGGTCGCTAAAAATGTATTCAGATGACCGGTCAATACGGAAGCACTTCTGGCCGGTTTGGATTCAGTGTTTAGATTGAGCAAGCGCTGCAAACCATACTTTTTTACATACTCTACGGAGTGAGATGAACAATAGACTCTATGAGGATATCCTAAATCATGAATATGTACCATGCCGGTATCATGGGCTCGCTTTACGCTGGGCGAAAACATGGTATCCAATGCCCATTGCTTTAACACAAGCTCGGCAACCCCTAAATTCACTGCCTCAGGATTATTGTTTACAATATTGCTGTTTTCCGACGATTTTGTGTTCATCAACGCTTCAATATACTGTTTTGGGATTCCATACATCCCCAGATCATGCAACTGTTCCTGAAAACCCCGCGAAGACAATTCATTATTCACCAACTCCCTAACCAAAGCCGTGTTTACCGTCGTCACCTTGCTGCCAATGACGATGTTCTCAACAGACTTTGCAATCTCAGAGGCGTCTTCGGAGGCTAAACCCACAGTCTCGATGAGTTGCTTGATTATTCTTTCCCGATTCCAAATAGTGGTAATGTTGTCGGTAATAGATTCGACAAGCAGCAGATTTGCATCGGTGGGATCTTTAGAGATATGGTTGTTTGATGAGCGAACACGAATTCTCCTTCGTGACAATTCACGCTGTTTTCGATAACGCTTGTAGGCAGCAACCACCACAGGAAAATTGTTTTCCGATAATACGATTTCCACCAAATCCTGCACATCTTCGATTTTAGGGGTACGCCTGCCCTTTTCATCCTCCTGAACATAATATTCGCTGAATGGATCGTTTAATTGATCAACAACAGCAGATGCCAGTTTTTTATAAATGCCCTTCTCAAAGGATTCCCCTGTTTCCCGGCTAACCGCCTGAAATGCCCTTTTGATCGCGTTTTCGATCTTTTGGGCACGAAAGGGAACCAAATAGCCATTACGCTTAATTAATCCATCCAAGGTATTGCTGCCGGCACCAGACATGAAAATATCTCCTCAAGTTTACTCCCCCAAACAGGCAAGTTATAAAACAATATATATAGATTATTTATTTCATGCAACCACTAAATATAGTACATGCAAAGAAAATGGATGCGTAATCGGGTTCTAACTTTTTTGCGGAAAAAAAAGCCCCTATTGCTTCTTCCCAAACGAGATCAAGTCTCCAAAGCAGATATAACGTTAGTTAAGAAAAGCCCTTTGATTTTGACAAAGAGCTTTTCTTAATTGTTTTTCACTAAAAGGGATTTTTGTCGATTTCCTTCCCCGGGGCGCCCTGGTTAATTTTCTGACGCCGGCGAATCGCGTACAACCGCATAATATCTTTGGCGTTTTCATTGACATCAATGGTGACCTGATCGATCGAATGATCGGTGCCCCCGCTGTGGCGAACAACCTTGTAGACAGGTTCCCAGACGCGGCCAATCCGGTGATGTTCGGCAACTTTATTTACCAACTCATAATCTTCACCATAGTTGCGGCAATATGGTGAATCATTCATGCCGAACCATCCCATGTTCTCGAGCACTTTGATCTTTATCGATCGTGGCGCTCCGGCACCACCAACCCGCAACAGGTTATTCCGCCCATTCTCCTCTGTCCATTCCTCATGCGTTACCACGAAGGGGTTGCCATCCAAAAGTATTGGCGCGATGTCGCCATTATCCTGTTTCTCGAAAACCTGGTATGAAC
>CAZMUU010000001.1:0-24578 GCA_964569215.1 uncultured Cytophagia bacterium | reverse complement strand
ATCTTGATCATAGACTTGCAGTACTTTTTCAATCGCATTTTCGAATAAAAGATCATCGGAATCGAGCTGCATATAGTATTTTGCCTTTGAGCTTTGAAGAGCAGAATTAAAACACAAACCGAGATTGTTCATATCATGAACAATGAGGCGAACAGTTGGTTTGTCAGAATGAAACTTGCTGCCCCCTTGCATATATTCTTTTACCGCTCCTACAGTCGGATCATCTTCTCCACCATTACAAACAACAACAATTTCTATGTTTTTTACGGTTTGAGCTTGTACGGATTCAATGGCGTTACCGATAAATTCCGGGCGATTGAATACCGGTATAACCTCCGTTACCAAACATTCTTTTTAAGCCTGTTGTTCTGCCTCGGTATAGGTCACGGCTTTATAATTCTGTCCGGGAGCCAGATAGGCGTCGATGCGCTTTAAATGCTCGGTACAGATTCTTTCCAGTTCCTTTGCAATCTCTTTTCCGGCTTTTAAATAAGCAAAGACATCATGCTCCTGTTGTGGAGCATAAACATAATAGGGTGTACCATTGAAACGATTGGACACATGTACCACTTGTTTTGTCTCAAACGCTTTGAGGCGTAAATCATAAACCGGCTTGTATCGGTACTGTTCGTCGCAGAACCCGATGTCCCGCAAAAAGGAACGGCGGAATAATAAACAAAACCCCATATCCCAGGTTTCCAGTATACGGCCCGGATGAAATTCGAGCAGTTTGCGCTCACGGCGCTCCGACCCGTCAATCAAGTCATAATCCGCATATAACAAATTACAGGATGTATGGCGATCCATAATCATTTTATAAAACGCTACAGCGGAACGCACAAACTCTATCGAGTCGGTTTCATTGTTACAGACAAGTATATATTCATTCCCGGCTTTTTCAAGGGCGGCATTAAGAGCTGCAGCTCTGTTGCTGAAATCCGCCTCCACGGCGACAAATCCCTGCTGCTTTGCCAGATTCGTTGCCTCCTGCCAATCGCCATAAATAACTGCCTGAAAATCTTTATCATATTGCATCTCCAGAGATTTCAATGTTTTGGAAAAATCGGAAATAGAATAAGGCGAGTTTTTATTCGCTTGCAGGACAATTGATAGGGTTCCCATCAGTAAATTCCCTTTCTGTTAATTTCAATCCAGCTTAATATACACATATCCATAACAGCAATCAAGAATTCTCTTGCTAAAACCTTGAATATTTTAACTTGAATTGCGGTTATACTTGATTCAAAGAATATTTTTCGTATATTGGGGTATATATTGTAAAGCACAGCATTAAACGAAAGGACATGTTTTATGAATCGTCGAACCATCGATATCGGTGGTGAACAGGTTCAAATACCCGACGTTAGTCCCAAATTCATCTTCCGTGTTGTACTTGGTATTGTGGTGATCTTAATTTTGTTTTCATCATTTTATACTGTCGGCACGGATCAAGTCGGCGTCCTTCAGCGGTTTGGAGCGTATCACCGGACAACAGAGCCCGGTCTTCACTTCAAATTGCCGTGGGGCATTGAAGCTGTTACCAAAGTAAAAGTACAACGGGTATTCAAAGAGGAGTTTGGATTCCGCACGATTAAGGCGGGTGTCCGGACAGAGTATTCATCGCGGAATTATTCAACAGAATCCCTGATGTTGACCGGAGACCTGAATTCTGCATTGGTGGAATGGATTGTTCAATATCGCATTAAGGACCCGGTAAACTATCTCTTCCGTGTTCGCGATGTGGAAGGAACCATTCGGGATGTCTCTGAATCGGTCATGCGCCAGGTGGCCGGAGACCACAGCGTCGATGAAGTTATCATTCTGAGAAGAAAAGAAATCGCTCAAAAGGCCCAGGAATTGACACAGGCTCTGCTGGATGAATATGAAACCGGAATAGACATTGTTACTGTGAATTTGCAGGATGTCAATCCTCCCGTACCGGTACAGCCGGCATTTAATGAGGTCAACGAAGCCCGCCAGGAAAAAGAACGTATTATCAATGAAGCCTGGAAAGCCTACAATACAGCAATACCCAAAGCCCGGGGACAAGCTGAACAAGTTGTCCTCCAGGCAGATGGGTATGCAACCAATCGCATCAATCGGGCACGCGGTGATGCGGATCGGTTCATGTCGTTATGGCAAGAATATCGAAAGGCAAAAGACGTCACCAAACGACGACTATACCTTGAAACAATGCTGGAAATTTTGCCAAAGATCAAAACCAAAGTCATCGTAGACGAAGAGCTTGGCTCTTTTCTGCCATTATTGCAGCTTGAGGGAAAGGGGGTAGGAAAATGATTAACCGAAAAAAAATATACCTCTCTGCAGGAATCATTGTCCTCCTATTGATTCTGCTGAGTGATGCCCTCTACGTCATTGATGAGACGGAACAAGTCATCATTACGCAATTCGGTGACCCCGTAGGTGATCCCATAATCGCAGCAGGATTGCATATCAAGACACCCTTTATCCAGAAAGCGAGCTTTTTTGAAAAACGCATTATGCAATGGGATGGAGATGCCAATCAGATTCCCACTTCTGATAAAAAGTATATCCTTCTCGACACCTTCGCACGCTGGAGAATTACCGATCCACTTAAATTTTTCCAATCCGTAAACAATGAACGTAACATGCATAGTCGACTGGATGATATAATTGATGGCATCACCAGAGACTTTATCTCAGAACAACCTTTAATCGAAGTGGTTCGGAATTCAAATCGTAAAATGTTGTTCTCGACGGATGAAGGCGGTAAAAGCGCAACACTCCCCGATTCTCTCCTTATTGAAAAAGGACGAAAACAAATCACCAAAGAAATACTCGATCAGGTACAGATTCTCACTCCGCAGTATGGAATAATAGTTCTCGATATCCGCATCAAACAGGTCAACTATATCGAAGAGGTACAAGAGAAGGTTTTTGATCGTATGATTTCAGAACGTCGTCGCATTGCAGAACTCTATCGCTCTGAAGGACAGGGCAAAAAAGCGGAAATCGAAGGTCAAATGGAGAAAGAACTGCAGCAAATTCGCTCAGAAGCATATCGAAAGGCACAACAAATCAAAGGTAAAGCAGACGGAAGAGCGACTGAAATCTATGCCAATGCTTTTACCCGAGACCCGGATTTCTACTCGTTCATGCAAACGCTGGACTCCTATCGAACCGCAATTGATAGCAGCAGTACTATTATTTTTTCAACGGATTCTGAATATCTTAAATTTCTAAAATCATTTTAACATACGGAATCTATTTATTTAACCGCTAAAAACGCAAAAAAGCGCATAGAATAACACATGTCGTTTGATCGTAAAGCTTGATAAAATCAATTACAGTGAATAACAGAAGAGTAATACAATCGTTTCCAATGATCACCCAGGCACGACTAGTACGGAAAAAAGAAATACTCTTTTCGTAAAAGAAGGTTACAGGATGATGTGTGTTCACTCTGCGCTTTTTGCGTTCATAGCGGTTTTGGTAGCCGATGTATTAAAGGCGAACCAATGAACTGTCTGTTTACGTAACAGAGCTTGCGGAATTATACCTCGCTGCTCTCCTCAAAAACCTCCCCGCGCATGTATTTGCCCCATACATTCTCAAACCAGGACTCCTCTTCCGGCAAAGGCCGGCAAGGCTTCCACTCTGAGACAAATTTACCCTTTGAAGAAAGAATCGTTTCCAAAACCTTGTTGCGCAATTCCGGGTTTTCCGGCTTGTAACGCCACGCATCACCCAGTTTTTCCAGAATCGGTTCTCCCGTCTTGTCCATTACCAGATATGATCCACGGCTGCCACCGCCTGCTTGCAGATAAGCGCGAACAGCTTCAAGGTAAGCCGCATGGGCGAGAACCAAATGTCTGTTTTGCAAAAGTAAGGGTATCTCGTTGATATCCGCTATGGTTTGTTGATCAAACGTTTCGACCTGCTCATAAGCCTGCTGTAAAGCCTCTTCAACCTGGTGCAATTCGCGAATGTGTGATCCAAAATTGGTCATGCGTTGCTGCAATTCGTCTCGGTAAGCCATGACCGTGCTTTCTCCTTCATTATCAATAATGTTGCTCAGTTTATCGAACAAGGCCCGGCCCCGGGAAGCAGCAATGCGATCAAACTGCTCTGAAGAAATTTTTCCGTCTTTGATTGCCTTTGCCACGCGTTCGGCTGCGCGATAAGATCCAACCTGGCCGGAATTCAAAGCGGAGCCGCCGGGACGGTATACACCATGACTTCCATTCACTTCTCCTACAGGAAACAAATGCCGTATATTCGATTCCCACCAAATATCCCCGGCGAGCCCCCCATTGTTATGCTGGGCACAAACCGCCACTTCCAGGGGTTCCTTGTGTATATCAATACCATTTTTAGCATAGAGCTCAATTGCCAGGGAATTCATCTTTTGCAGCCGCTCTATTGGTGTTCCGAATAATGCTTCTGAATTTTTTAAATAGTCATAGGCTTCGGATTCCAAATCTTCAAAAGAAAACGAACCGATGCGCTCGTCTCCGTGGGGGTTTTCACGAAAATCCATAAAAACCCGTCGCCCTTTAACCACAGTCTCCATGTAGACCAACACATCGATCAGTGATGATCCGTAATCGGGAATTTTACGCGGATCAAACGGCCACTGGTATCCTTTCAGAAAAACATCTGTCGCGAGTTTGCCCATAGATGGAAAATAGGGATTGAAAAACTCCTTCTCCTCCCCCCCATTTTCATTGGTGCTGATATAACGTGGAATGACTTGTTGGTAAGTGCCCGAGACATTCCAGCGAAATTTGATAGAGGCCAGGCCATATTGGGATTCCGTTAAATTCCGTGCTTTGGCACCGACCTCAAGAGCCAACCCGATGGCGCCGATATGGACTTTAGGATAAACCGACGTTTTATATAAACCACCGGGTCCCCCCACACCAAAAATAATATTATTTACATGAAAGAACACCAAACCGAAATTGTCTCGATCTATGCGGTTTTTGTCTATAGCAATACAGCCGACACAACGATTATCATCAACAAGCAGAGCCACAACATCGTGTTCATCATAGACAGGAATATTTTTATTTTTTACCTGCTGATACAGACAGCTGAACATCTGACTCGATGTCCAGGGACCGGCTGATGTTGCACGTTGCCGCGGGTCGTGATCGGTTTTATAGCCGACAAACCCCCCATAGGCATTATGGGGAAATTGAACGCCGAGATTGGCAAGACGAAAAAATCCGTTGGCGGAAAGGGTGGCCTCAATCAATGCCAGGTCTCCATGCATACCGCCGCCATCAAATAGAGATCTGGCCATATCAAAGGGAGAATCCGGTTCCTTACCCGCGACCGAAAGCTTATAATATGTCTGTTTGTCGGAACCGGTGTTATTTGAGGTTCCCCCACCTACCTTTTCCGTGACAATCGCCACATCTTTATGTCCAAAAGCATATAGATGATCAGCCGCATTTAAAGAAGCTGCGCCTGAGCCAATGACCAGCGTTTCATATTCATAAACGGAAAAATAATGGTTGTCTAGCAAAAGCGTTCGTTCTTTCATAATGTTTCCTTTATGTTTATTTTATTACAATCGATGGATATGAAACCCACCATCGACATTGATCACTTGTCCTGTGGAATAGGGAAAATATCCTTTTGCAATACCTGCAACGGCATTGGCGATATCTTCCGGATAGCCCCAGCGTTTAATGGGCAATAATCCCTCTGCAATTAATTTGTCATATTTTTCAGTTACAACTTTTGTCATATCGGTTTTGATAATACCAGGTCTGATCTCGTAAACGAGAATATTCTCTTCTGCCAGGCGGTCTGCAAAGAGCAATGTCATCATACCAATTGCCGCTTTCGAAATACAATACTCTCCCCTGGCGGGAGAAGAGGTATAAGCAGAAAGAGACGATATATTGATGATGCGCAAATCTCGATCAGGATAATCTTTCCGGATCTCCGTCATCCAACCGGCGACGAGCTGAGTTAGAAAATAGGGACCCTTTAGATTGATGGATAAAACCCGGTCAAAGCTCTCTTCGGTCGCTTGTAAAAGATCCATCCGCTGTTTGGGTGCCACACCGGCGTTGTTTACCAACAGATCGATCCGGCCAAAGCGATCCTTGATTTGTTCGACGATTAAATGTCTGTCATCAGCTTTTGAAATATCAGCGCGAACATAAAGAAGGTCAACGCCTTTGGCTCTAATCTTGTCGACCTCTTTTTCCACGATTTCTAAAGGATGAACATCATCAATAACGATGTTAAATCCATTTTCGGCTAGTTTTTCAACAATACCATATCCTATGCCGCGTCCCCCGCCGGTTACCAATGCTACTGGTCTTTCCATATGACTTTCCTTTTTGTTTTAAAACACATGCTTTTTTGCCGGACTTGACGGATGCCCACTACTGTTGAAAATAAACCACCTTAAAATCTGTCTAATCTCAAATAATCACCTGATTTAATATAGGAATTAGATATGATGGAAGAGCACCCGATCGGGCACCAATGGGCGTAACCGGCGTTAAATTAAATATAAACTCTATGAACCAGTTATTCAAGGATTTTATAAAATACAATCTGCGTGTTGCTTTTTGAGTATCTTTTTGCTACTTTTTTAAATTATCTTGGTGAAAAAACAATCAGGATTTCTAGATGTTAACAAAAGCCGTCATTACAGCAGCCGGGAAAGGAACACGTCAATATCCGGCCACCAATACAGTGCAAAAAGAGTTGTTTCCGCTTGTTGATATGGATGGCATTACCAAGCCAACCATTCAAATCATTGCAGAACAAGCACTTGAAGCAGGGATAGAAGAAATCGCAATCGTTGTCCAGCCGGGTGAAGAAAAAAATTTCGCCTTGCACTTTCAGGCCCTGGAAAATGAAAGCAAAAATCCGGGCTTGCATCAACAATCCAATATTCTCGCCAAGCTTAACAATCGCATCACCTATATACCCCAGCCTTCTCAGGAGGGTTATGGTCATGCTGTCTATTGCGCCAGAGAGTGGGTAGGGGATTCTCCTTTCCTGCTTCTTTTGGGCGATCATATATATATATCCTCCGGCTCAAGATCATGTATTTCCCAGGTTGTTGATATTTTTAATCGCTATCAAACATCAATTTTCGCCGTCAAGGAGACTCCGGAGGAACAACTCCATTTGTATGGCGTTGTCGGCGGAACAAAATTTAATAAAACCCCGCCCCTGTTCAAACTTGAAAACATCATGGAAAAACCAGACATAAGAACCGCCCAAAAATATTTATCTTCCAAAGCATTGCCACCTGGGAAATATTTATCCTTTTTCGGCATCTATGTCTTTACACCCTCGATTTTTACGGTATTGGAAGAATTTATTGAAAATAATATTCGGGAAAAAGGAGAGATTCAACTCACGAATGCCCAGGCTGTTCTTTGTGAACGCGAAAGCGCAATTGGGGCATTGATTTCCGGAAAATCATTGGATATGGGTACGCCGCTTGGCTATCTCGAAACACAATTCACGCTAGCCATGAACAGCATTTTTGCCGACCAAATAAAACAAAAAGTGTTGCAGATTTTGCAATAAAGTCCGTATTTTAACGGTGCATTTCCTGTGACGAAAAGAGATGTAAACGAAAGATAGAACCCGGATGAAAATTAAAATTAAATACCTGGATGGTCTTCGGCTTAAGCAATCAATTATTGCTTCCGCCCGGCGAATTCATATGGAGCGGGAAAAGCTGAACAGAATCAATGTATTTCCTGTGGCTGACGGAGACACTGGAACGAACATGGTATCAACGATGACGCATATAGCCAGAGAGGCGGAAAATTGCCATGACACCTCTATAGAAACGGTAAGCCTTTCTATTGCCGATTCAGCCCTAAATGGAGCGCGCGGTAATTCCGGGGTTATCCTGGCTCAGTTTTTTCTCGGACTCGCAGAAGCGACAAAAGGCAAAGTACGATTGACGACTCATTCTTTTGCTCAGGCCATGAACAACGCCGTCGAGAGGGCCAGAGAAGCCATTGTGCATCCACAGGAAGGCACCATTCTCACTGTAATGCGGGATTGGGCACATCACTTGAATGAGCGCGCCACAAACACAACCGATTTTGGCGATCTGCTCCGTGACGCCTTGTACAGGGCAAAAGAATCCCTGGCTGACACCCCTAAAAAGCTGCAAATCCTTTCAAAAGCAGGTGTTGTCGATGCCGGGGCGCAGGGATTCGTCAATATTCTCGAGGGTGTATCTGATTTTATTGAAACCGGAAAAATCGCAGCCTATCGGGCAAAATCACGCGTTACCCGAAAAATCAAAGCTCTGCAAAATGACAATAAAATTACTTTCAGATACTGTACGGAATGCCTGCTGGAAGGACAAAATATTAATCGGGATCTTCTTCGAAAAAAATTAGATGCTCTCGGAGATTCATTGATTATCGTCGGATCAAACCAAAAAGCCAGGATACACATCCATACCAACGAGCCCGAAAAGGTTTTCTCTCTGGCTTGCGAACAAGCTACAATTTCCAGAAAAAAAGTAGACGACATGAAATCGCAGCACAACCACCTGAAAACATCAACAGATCACGTCGCATTGGTGACAGACACAACATGCGACATTGCCGAAGAAACAGCAGAGAAACATAACATTCATTTTGTGCCGGTCATCATCCAGGTCGGAGAAAAAAGCTACAAGGATAAAACAGAACTGACTCCGGAGCGTTTTTATACTCTTCTGAAACATTCAAAAGCAAAAATTTCCACCTCACAGCCATCACCGGCATTCTATCAAAATGTTTATGACAAAGTCTTTGAATCCTATACATCGGCATTATCCATTCATCTCTCCGGTCGTTTAAGCGGAACACTGCAAAGTGGTATGATTTCGGTAAAGAACAAACTCTATGAAAACAAGGTTCATTTTGTCGACAGCAAATCCCTTTCCGGTGCCCTGGGACTGGTTGTTGAAGAGGCTGCCTTGTTGATCGAAAAAGGAATGACTGTGAAAGAGATTAAAGAAAATCTGGACAAGGCGATTGCAACGGTTAGGTTGTTCATCGCGCTGCCGTCGTTAAAGTATGTCATTCGCAGCGGCAGGCTGGGTAAACCCCGGGGTATATTGGCAACCCTGCTGAACATCAAACCCGTTTTAACAAGCGATTCCGACGGAAAAATTGTTCCATGTGCTAAAACATTTGGTAAAAAAAATGTGTTTAAAAAAACGCTCTCTCTGGCTATGGAATATGCAGAATCGCTGAGAAATCCTGTTTTCCGAATTATGCATGCCAATGCCAAACACAGAGCAAACGCCTATCGTACGCATATCCGCGAATTGCTGAAAAAAAATGACATTCGTATCCTGAAAGCATCACCTGCTCTCGGCATCTATGCAGGAATCGGGGCTGTAGCGATTGCTGTTATCGATAGAATTGAATAATGAACGAGGTCTTTATGTTTCAATTAATAGCAGTTATGTTGTTGAGTTATTTGACTGGTTCGTTCCCGACCAGTATCGTTACGGGTAAAGTACTGAAAGGCATAGACATTCGCCAACATGGAAGCGGAAATGCGGGTGGAACAAATGTATTCCGCGTTTTAGGTTGGAAACCGGGCCTGTTTGTCATGCTCTTTGATTTTTTCAAAGGTTTTGCAGCAACTTTCTGGATTTCATTAATCGCATCCGATTTGTCCTTTATCGATTATGGTTCGGTCCGGTTAATCGCCGGTTGCTGTGCTATTTTGGGTCATATTTGGACCGTATTCGCCAACTTTCGCGGCGGTAAAGGCGTCGGAACGGCAGCAGGAATGCTCGTTGCCCTTTATCCCCTGGCGTTTATAATCTGTCTGGCTGTCTTTTTCATGGTCTTTTTTTTAACACGCATCGTTTCTCTCGGTTCTATGATTGCTGCTGTCACCTTGCCGCTCGTCCTCACGGTTTTCAAATACGCGCTTGACCAGGAAATCCCGCAAACACTTTATATATTTTCTTTTTTGGTTGCTGTGTTGATCGTTTTCACCCATCGATCGAATATTAAAAGACTACTCAAAGGCGAAGAAAACAAGTTTAAAAGGAACATTGAACAAAAAGATGAATAATCAGTTGAAAATCACCTTTCTCGGAACATCAGCATCTATTCCCTCTGTCAGAAGAAACCTCCCCAGTATGATCATACAAAAAGACGGCTTTGCCATCTTGTGTGATTGCGGTGAAGGGGTTCAACTTCAGCTTCAACGCGCCAATATTTCTCCCTCAAAGATACGCTATATTTTCATATCCCATCTGCATGGGGACCATATATTCGGCTTGAACGGCTTTCTGACCACCCAACAATTATTAGACCGCGTAACCCCCCTTACACTCATAGGTCCGAAAGGCATCAAAAAGTATGTGGACTTTATTCAACGCATGTCTTCACACGCACTCAAATATCCTCTTACAATAAAAGAGCTTAAAGACAGTAAAAACTATACATTGCAAACGGGTCACTTTACTGTTATTGCAAAGCGTTTAGATCACAGCACGCCTTGTCACGGCTTTCGTTTTGTCGAAGAAGACAAACCGGGCAAGTTTGATCAAAAAGCGGCAGAGGCATTAAATATACCGCAAGGGCCCCAACGCCAAAGATTACAGCAAGGCAAAGCGGTTACCCTGGAAAATGGCCGAAAAATTCAACCCGACCAGATTGTGGGACCGCCGATTCCGGGACGAATAATCACCTATTGTACGGACACACGTCCCTGTGATGCCGCACTGGAGCTGGCTGACCACGCCAACGTTCTGGTTTATGAAAGCACGTTTTCTCAAAAACACCACGACCGCGCCTTACAAACGTATCACAGCACAGCAAAACAGGCAGCTGAAATCGCAGATAACGCTCAAGCTGGAGTCCTCTATCTTTACCACATCAGTCAGAGAAATGATGAGGAAGAAGAAGCCATGTTAAGAGAGGCCCGGAATATTTTCCCAAATTCATTTTTATCCCGGGACCTTGAAAGCGTTTCTTTGGATTCAATAACATGATAATGGAGAAAAAACCGGGAACATATAAACTCGTATTGATTTTAAGCATAGGTGTAATCGCCATTTCAATCGCATCGATCTGGATAAAAAAATGTGCCGCCCCTGCTCTGGTCATTGCGTTCTACCGTCTGTCAATAGCATCCGTTTTCTACCTTGGTCTTTCTTATACCCGGGTTAGCACACGACTGAAAAGGAAAAAAATTCCTCATAAATTTCTTATGATCCTTTCCGGCATTTTTTTAGCTTTGCACTTTGCCTCCTGGATCACATCATTGCGCTATACGTCTGTCGCCAGTTCCGTGGTGCTGGTACAGACCAGTCCGATTTTTGTCGCTCTGGGTAGTTATCTGCTTTTAAAAGAAAGGATGAATTGGAGATTGTTTTTAGGTATAACCATTACATTGTGCGGCGCATTAATCATCGGAACCAACGATGCTTCCCTCGAAGGATCCCAGCTCCTGGGTAATGTCCTGGCGGTTGTGGGAGCTCTCTGTGCTGCCGGCTATCTTATCATCGGCAGATGCGTTCGCGGTAATATGGAAACCATAACTTATGTCGCTATCGTTTATTCAGCAGCTGCCATTACCATTTTATTATTGGTTTGGATAAAACAACATTCTTTGATAAATTTTAGTGCGGAAACATTTTTTTATCTTATTGGTATAGCAATAGGACCTCAAATTATAGGACACACCAGCCAAAATTGGGCTTTAAAATATTTAAGTGCCACCTCGGTTGCCGTCGTCGCCCTTGGAGAACCGATTGGAGCCACGATACTGGCTGTTTTTCTGCTCGGTGAACAACCGTCCTTGCTTAAAATAGCCGGTGCTGTTATTATTTTGGCTGGTGTCGCCTTTACGCTATATGCGGAAAATCGAAAAAAAAGAATCATCACATAGGTGTCTTTATGCAAAACCTGGATAGAATTACACTTTTACATTTTGGCAACAAACATAACGAATTGTTCGAAAAAACAGCGTCCAAGGTGGAAGCCTGGCATTGGGTACATATGACCCATCCTCAGAAACCCAATTTAGAGGATTTATCCGACCGGATTATCCTTATATCAGATCAGGATCATGAACGGCATGATGGCTGGCTGGAAAACATTTTGGGTAATAGAATATACCATTCGCTTTATGCCATCATCGACATTGTCCCAAAAGGCACCACACCAAAAACGTTCAATGACTTGATTGCCTATGTCAAACCGCCGCTGGCGGCATGGGAAATTCTGCAAACCCTTCACCGATTGTCGAGTACGCTTTCCACCAGGCGGGAAATGCAGCTCTTGCACAGCTCTCTCAAACTCAGAACTCAGGAGCTGGCCGAGCTCAATCAGATCGGGGTGGCCCTTTCTGCAGAACGAGATCCCGATGTCCTCTTGGACATGATTCTGAAAAAGGCGCGCGATATCACTTCTGCCGATGCAGGCAGTTTGTACTTGATCGAGGAGAATCCTGACCTTGAAGAGAATGACAACGACTATTGGGCAAACAAGCAACTGCGATTTAAATTGGCCCACAATGACTCGATAAGTTCGAGTTACAATGAATTTGTCATGCCGATTCACAAAAAAAGCATGGCCGGGTATACAGCTTTAACCGGTCGTCCCCTGAATATCGCCAATGCTTATGAAATTTCCGCCGACAGTGAGTTTCAACATAATCGCAGCTTTGATGAGAAGATGGGGTATCGCACCCAATCCGTTCTCTGTCTTCCCATGCGCAATCACCGCAATGAAATCATGGGTGTTTTGCAGCTTATTAACAGAAAAGCGGATTATAGTGTCAGGCTGAGCAGTGTAAAAGTCATTCACCGCCAGGTCATACCATTTGATGAAAAAGGTGTAGAGTTGGCTTCATCTCTGGCAGGGCAGGCTGCAGTCAGTATCGAAAATATGCAGCTCTACGAAGAAATAAAAAATGTTTTTGAAGGATTTATCATTGCCTCTGTTCATGCCATCGAACAAAGAGATCCGACCACCTTTGGCCATTCTCAACGGGTTGCCGAACTTACAGTCGGGCTGGCGGAACAGATCGATCGAACGGACAACGGTCCATATAAAAACATTCTCTATAACCGCGACGATATACAACAAATTAAATACGCCGGCCTTTTACACGACTTTGGTAAAATCGGCGTTCGAGAAAATGTCCTGATTAAAGCAAAAAAACTCTATCCCGACCAACTGGATCAGATTCGTATGCGCTTTCAATTGATCACAAAGTCCATGGAGATCGAAAATTACAGGCAAAAACTCTCTCTGGTCTCAAATAATGGAACGAAAACAGTTCAACAGGAAATAAAAAAATTTGACCGGGAAATTCAAAAAAGAAAAAATGAACTTGAAAACTATCTTTACATCATAGAACAGGCCAATGAGCCTAAAATCCTCGAAGAAAACGTACACGAAAAAATCGTTAGCCTCGGCCAAAAATCATTTAAAGAGAACGGAAATTTACATCCCTATCTGACGTCTGAAGAGATAAAATTTCTTTCCATCAGCAAAGGCAGCCTGAGTACAGAAGAACGCCATGAAATAGAGTCTCATGTGACTCACACCTATAATTTCCTTAAAAGAATTCCCTGGTCTTCAAATCTGAAAATGGTGCCGGAAATCGCGTATGGGCATCATGAAAAACTAAATGGTAAAGGATATCCCCGTGGATTGACTGCTGATCAGATTCCACTGCCGGCCAGAATGATGACAATTGCTGATATTTTTGATGCTCTAACGGCCTGGGACCGCCCTTACAAAAAAGCTGTTCCTGTAGAAAAAGCATTGGATATTATCGCATCCGAAGTTAAAGCCGGACAAATTGATCCCGTATTGTTTAACATTTTTCTCGAAGCGAAAATTTACCAATTGGTGGAAAGACCTGAAGAAAAACATCAATAAAATAGTTGACTCTTTTATTGTAACAAGTTATATTTACAAACTTGTCTGCAATACCCTTGTCCGATTATCGGCGTTTTAATCATATAATAGATAAACCAACATCCGGTATCAACAAACCAAAAGGTTTTTTCACCTTGCTGAATTACATTGGCTGGATTCGGTAATCGGCATCAACTGTTTCGCATATCCAGATTTCAATATACTTCCTCAACCAATGTTCTTTACTGATATTACTCCTTCAAGATATAATTTGATGAATGACTATAACTCAATAACCGGCCGCCCGGGAACAGGTGTATAAACATGTCTATCCTTCTGCAATCTTTTTTAAGGAGTATATTATGAATCCCTCAAGCTCAGAGGTTTCCGATTCTCGTAATCTGCTTGTCGGCACCATAAAAGGATATAGCGGTTATGAAGAACTTGAAAAACGTGGGCAGTCAGATCGCGATGTAAGAGAACATTTGGAAAAAAATCTGGAACAGCTTCAGGAAAGACTCGGACATCCTCCCAAAAGCTCCGATTATGAAATTCAGGAAAGAGTAAATCTGATTTATCAAAAAACAAGACGCAAAATAGACACAATTTGTCAAAGTTTGAAAAGTCCCACATATGAAGACTCTACTTTTTTTTCAACAGCAAAAGTGAACAAAAGAGTCATCAATCAATTATACAATCTGGAAAGCTCGTTGCTCAACAAGATGCAAACCCTGGCGGATGAGCTGGATAGTCACGTCGGACGTTCATTAAAAGCCGATGAAGTAAATGAGCATTTTACTTACTTTCAGGATTTTATTGATAATTTTAGCCAGGATTTATTCGAACGAGAAGCTTTAATACTTGCATTAGAAGAATATTAAGAAGGATCAATTTTGCTGTTCACCCGGTCGGCAGGAAGTGAAATCGTCATCGTGGTTCCTTCTCCCAACTTGCTTTTTATGGCAATCCTCCCGGAAAAATTTTTGATAATATTATAACTCACCCACAATCCCAAGCCGGTTCCCTTTCCTTCGGGCTTTGTTGTGAAAAAGGGTTCAAAAACATGAGATAATTTATCAGAAGGTATCCCGTTGCCATTATCCGTTACCGAAACAAATACAGTATCCTGTTCCGCCCATGATTTGATAATCAATACCCCCTCTTCCTTTTCTTCCATAGCATCCGCAGAGTTGAGAATAAGATTAATTAATACTTGAAGCAATTGGTCAAAGCTGGCTTTAACCTGGGGCAAATCCGTCGACAATTGGGTCGTTATTTTATGATGTTTCAGTCTTGTATCATATTTAATAATATTAAGAACCTGTTCGATAACATGATTTAGATAAATTCTCTCAATCACAGCCGTTACCGGACGGGAAAAATCCACCAATGTCCGAACTGTGCGAAAAATACGGTCAATCGACTGTTGAATGAGTGATATCTTTTCGATAAAAAACTGATCAGTGGTGCGCTTTTTTAGCAATTGGCTCAAAGAGGAGATTGCTGTTAAGGGAGCCCCTATTTCATGTGCAATGCCTGCTGCCAAAGTACCAACAGCGCTTAATTTCTCCGATTGCATCAATTGCTGTCGTAGCCGCTCCTGTTCGGTGATATCGCGTGAAATGACACTACTGCCGATGTAATCTCCGCCTTCATTGCGAATAGCCGTCCGCGTAATCTCCACGATAAGGCGTTTACCAGCCTTTGACAGCCTCTCGGTTTTATAATTTCGAATAAAGCCCTTTTTTTTCACAACACTATTTATCCACTTGATCTCCTTGCGGATCTCCGCATCCGTTGGTGCAATCTTGTCGATCGATTGGGTAATCACCTCCTCAGCTTCCCACCCATACATGCGTTCAGCACCACGATTCCATTTTAATATTCGATCTTCAGCATCCAGGATAATAACAGCATCGGCAGCATCATTAAAAATATTCTCAAAATACCGCTCGAACGTTCTAAGGGTGATCTCGTGCTCCTTGCGCGCCGTAATGTCATCAATCAAGACACTCGCCCCGACCAGCTTGTCTTGTATATCCAACAAAGGAGCAATTTTAAGGTTAATTAACCTCTCGCCTCGATGAGGGATTCTCTGTTTAATCGAAGTCAGTTCGGTCTCATCACCCTTGGTCATTGCATTATGTATTGCCAACAAAATATAGTCATCTTTTTTGTATACCGAAACAACCTCGAAAAGAGTCTGTCCAATGGTTTCTTCTTCTGAAATCCCATACAACCGCGTCATTCCCTTGTTCCAAAAGATGAGGTTGTAATCTTTATCGATGAGGAAAAGGCCAATGCCGGCAAAATCAATGGAAAGCAATCCAAGCTCTCTGGCGCGAAAATCCTTTGGTAAAATAGAATCGACATTGCTCTGCCTTGATAAGGTTTTAATGAGTGGTTGCAGAGAGTCATTGAGATATTCAAAGAATTCCAGACTGTTAAAAGCCGTCTCGCCTCGTACCACCTCGGCCAATATCACATAACGGGAGATAAGTATGCTTTTTATGATGCATTGATAAGGATTGTTCACCTCTGTTTCCAAAATCGGGACGCTCTTTCGAATACGATTAATTGCCAAATCGAAATCAGACTGGCAAAAAAGAGCCTCCAGACCGGAATAGAAAACCCCTACCAACTGTTTACGTTTATGAACGTCAATACTATGTGGTATAAGATGAGAAATTCTGTCTTCCCAATGTTCAACAATATTCTCTTTTCGTTCCAATAAAAGTTTTTCAATCTCTTGATTCAAAGACTCTCCTGTAATTCACTAAAAAAAATAAATTTGACTCTTGTCATAAATATGAGTACATTATATTTTTATATAACTTGTAAAGTAAACATTTTTATCAAAAGGTACAAATTTTTTACAGATGAGGATATATTAAATGAGTTTAGATTTTTCCGGCCGCAAAGGGCCTTTGCTGCTGATCATTATGGATGGCATGGGAAATGGTAAAGAATATGACGGCAATGCTGTTTGGCTCGCCAATACACCCGTTTTGGATAAGCTGAAACAGGGCGCCCTGGTAACCGAACTACAGGCGCATGGTGAAGCTGTTGGTCTGCCGACCAATCAGGATATGGGTAACAGTGAAGTAGGCCATAATGCACTCGGCGCAGGACGCGTCATTGCACAGGGAGCAAAGCGGGCAAATCTGGCCATTGCCTCGGAAGACATTTACAAATCAACGTTATGGCAAAAGACTGTTGAACGCGGCAAATCAGGACACACCATCCATTTTTTAGGATTGCTGTCAGACGGTAATGTTCATTCAAATATCAAACATCTGTTTGCCATGGTAAAAAAGTGTGCGGACGCGGGAATAAACGTCCTAAGAATCCATGCCCTGCTGGACGGAAGAGATGTTGATGAAAAATCCGCCCTGGAATATATCAGGCCGACCGAGGAACTCCTTAAAAAACTTCGGGAAGAAAAAGGAGTGGATTATAAAATCGCGTCCGGTGGCGGTAGAATGGTAACCACCATGGACCGATATAATGCGGATTGGGATGTGGTGAAAAGGGGTTATGATGCTCATGTACACGGCAAAGGCCGGAAATTCGAATCAGCAAGCCAGGCTATACAAACCTTTTATGATGAAGACCCTGAAATCACAGACCAATATCTATCCCAATTTGTTGTCGTAGACAAGGATAAAAAACCGGTGGGCAGGATCACTGATGGCGACGTGGTTATTAACTATAATTTCCGCGGAGACAGAGCGATAGAAATATCGCGTGCCTTTGAAGAAAACGGCTTTAACGAATTCGACCGCGGCGATGCACCGGATGTTCTCTATATCGGCATGATGGAATATGACGGAGATTTGCATATTCCAAAAAATTATTTCGTTTCTCCACCGGAAGTGGAAAACACGGTTTCCGAATATCTTTGTGCCGCGCAAATCCACTCATTTGCCATTTCAGAAACACAAAAATTCGGCCACGTGACCTATTTTTGGAATGGTAACCGGTCAGGATATATCGATAAATCTCTTGAACAGTATGTAGAAATCCCTTCTGACAAAATTCAGTTTGATAAAAAACCAAAAATGAAGGCAGAGGAAATCACCGACAAAACCATCGAATTATTGAAATCCGGCAAATATCGATTCGGTCGTCTCAATTTTGCCAATGGAGATATGGTCGGACACACCGGGATTATCAAAGCAGCGATAACAGCCGTTGAAACGGTTGATAACTGTGTAGGCAGGTTACTGCATACTATTGACGAGTTAGATGGCATAGCCATTATCACTTCCGATCATGGCAACGCAGATGAAATGCTTTCAATTAAAAATGGAAAGAAAACCGTTAAAACGGCACATTCTCTCAACCCCGTTCCTTTTATTATTTATGATCCCGGTTATAAAAACGACTATAGAATGGCCGACCTAAAAAATCCGGGGCTTGCAAATGTAGCCGCAACAATTTTGAATCTCTTGGGAATCGAAAAACCTGAAAATTATAACGAATCTTTAATTGCGTTTGACGATTGATGAAAGAGTTTATAAAGATCAAAAAAAATTCAACAAAGATGATTTTGCTGGTTTTTGGTGGCCTTGGCGGCGTCCAGTCCGGCCCCAATCTTCTCACGGAATTACAACAGGCGCATTCGCCCAATCTCGATGCGATTGTGCGCAAATCCATATGCGGATTATGGCATCCTCTGGGACAGGGTCTGACGCCGGGACCGCTTGTCAGCCTGCTCTCATTATTGGGATATGATGTTGCCGGCTTGATCGCCAAAGAAAAGCAATTGCGCCCACTATATAATCAACTGGATGAAAATCCGGCTGTGCTTGAAGACCTTTTCAACCTCGTTCACCTTACACCTTTTGACAAAAAATTTGAACTCAATCCTGTCCTGTTAAGCAACAATCCGCGCGTGAAACTAATATGTTCCGGTCTGGGATTTCAAATTATAGAAAATGAAACCGACAAACCAGAAGCGCTTTTAGACCTCTTGATTGAAAAAAATCCTCAACACGATTTCATTTTTATCTATATAGATGAAACCAATCGTTACGGTCAAAGTGGGGAATATTATGAAAAAATTAAAACCATTGAAAAAATCGATCCCAAATTGCCACAGATAAACAAAATCCAACATGATGTGCTCGCCATTACAGGTGACCATTCCACGCCGACAGAAATGCTTGAAAATAGCTGGCATCCGCTCCCTGTACTGATACAGTCACGGTGGTGCCGATATGATACCATACAATCTTTCGACGAAGTAAACTGCGCCCTCGGAGGTTTGGGGTTTATAAAATCAAGTGAGTTTATGACCTTACTCATGGCCAATGCCCATCGTCTTGATACCATCGGCCCCTAGGCTTCTGGTTAAACCCCGCTTTTATCAAGAACAGAGCACATTGTTATCATTGTTTCCCGATAGAGCAGACCGCAAACCCTGCAGCAGTCAGCATTTGACCTTTCGACAACACCAACGCTATGTATCGTATCGATTCAGACAATTACAATTCAACACAAAAAAAATCAACCGATGAGAATATCACATGCTGGTACAATATATTGACCATACCGCAGATACCGGTTTCATTATCCACGCCGAGAGCTTGAAAGAACTTTTTACCGTCGCAGCGAAAGAGATGTTTAAAATTATTTGTCCTGATGACACGATCAAACCTGAAACAAAAAAGAGAGTCGTCGTGAGTGGTGATACCAATGAAGAGCTGTTGGTGAATTGGCTTTCCGAGCTCAATTATTATTTTGAGACGCAACGCATCCTTTTGGCAAAAGTGGATACTCTGGAGATTGAAAATAGAACCCTGGCAGCATCAATTTCTGTTGACAACATCGATTTGGAACGACATTCCATCGAAACCGAAATTAAAGCAGTAACCTATCATCAACTCTATCTTAAAAAAGAAGAGGGGTTGTGGAAAGTTCAAGTTATATTTGATCTGTAATGAAGGAGAGGTTATGCAAAGAAATGCCGTAAAAATAAATGATTTTTGTTTTGAAATTCCCAAAACCGGTAATATGCGTGTACCGGCAAGAATCTACGCCACCGAGCATATGCTAAACGACATATTTCAGGATAATGCACCAGAACAAGCGAAAAATGTTGCCTGTCTACCGGGAATCGTGGGATATTCTTTCGCCATGCCGGATATTCACTGGGGATACGGATTCCCGATCGGTGGTGTTGCCGGCTTTAATTTAGAGACCGGGATCGTTTCTCCTGGTGGCGTAGGTTACGATATCAATTGCGGCGTACGACTGATAAAAACCAATTTGCGGCGTCAGGATATCGGTAATCACTTGAAACCACTGATGAAAGCGCTTTATAAACGCATTCCCAGCGGCGTCGGTTCAACAGGACCGATAAAACTCGATAAGAAAGAAGAGAAAAAACTGTTAACCAAAGGCGCCCGATGGGCGATTGAAAATGGCTATGGCAACGAATCAGACCTGGATAAAATCGAAGAAAATGGCTGTATGGCAGATGCCGATCCGGACCTGACAAGTGACCGGGCGTTGGAACGGGGAAAAGCTCAAATTGGTACATTGGGGTCTGGAAATCATTTCGTCGAACTCGGATTCGTAGACGAAATTTTTGATTCCGCCACAGCGCATGTCCTTGGCTTGCAAAAAGATGGGGTTACCTTAATTATTCATACAGGATCACGCGGATTTGGTCATCAGGTTTGTGAAGACTATATAAAAATTATGCTTAAAGCGACACAAAAATATAACATCGACCTGCCGGATAGACAACTATGCTGTGCCCCTATTCGGTCGCCGGAAGGCAAAAATTATCTTTCAGCTATGGCCTGCGCTGTAAATTTTTCTTTTTGTAACCGGCAAATAATATCTTGTTGGGCGCAGGACGTTTTTAGATCAATTTTGGGATCGTCCGTCGAGCTTCACCCTGTTTATGAAGTGGCTCATAATATCGCCAAGATAGAAGAACACACGATAGAGGGCGCTAAAGTTTCTCTTTGCATTCACCGAAAAGGAGCGACCCGCGCCTTTGGGCCCAATCATCCGGCAATTCCTCAGGCCTATCAACAAATCGGCCAACCGGTTTTAATTCCAGGAGATATGGGAAGGTATTCCTATGTCCTTACCGGAACAGAAAAAGCCATGAAAGAGACTTTTGGATCCACCTGTCACGGCGCAGGCAGACGGCTGAGCCGCAAAAAAGCAAAAAAAGCGGCGCAAAATCGCGATCTTTTTAAAGAACTGGAAGACATGGGAGTTGTGGTCCAGGCATCCAGTCGCGCTACCGTTTCCGAAGAAATATCAGAGGCGTATAAAGATGTAGCCGATGTTGTCGACGCTGTATCAGGGGCAGGACTTTCGAATAAAGTGGCAAAACTCAAACCATTGGGTGTGATTAAAGGATGACGAGAGCCTATAAAATGGCTCTAACGTTCATTCCCGGACTGCAATGAAAAGGTAACCGCTGCATCTTTCACAGGGAATATTATTTTTTGCGCCCAAAACAGTTCTAAAAAGATTGATCGCGAAAATCGCCTTCATTTTCAGCATTGTCCTGCTTGCCGTTTTCATTGTGCGAACGGTCATCTTCATGCAAATTGTCACTTTCGCCGGAAGATGTTGATCCGTCAGTGTCCAAATTTTCCCCGTCGTCCTCAACTTGAATCTGTTCCGCATTTTCCCCACTCTCTCGAGCCCTCTCGTGATCGTACTCTACTTTGTTTTGATCGTCGTCATTTCCGCCTGTGGACGAGGGGGGAGCATCCTCTTGGGTGGTTTCATAGATCTCTGTTCTCTGCTCCGGTCCCGATTTGTCTTCCAGATATTGGATCCACTGGGCATTGATCTGAACAGGTAAAAAGCTTTTAGCAGGATTCGCATTCGGCATGGATTGTAGTTCACCGACAATCAAAATCGTATCACCTTTCTCCAAATTACGATGACAATGTAACGCCTGTTGCGCCCACACGACAACACTGATTTGGCAGTTTTCCCGTTCCAATCCTTCGCCAGACTCTTGTGGTTGCTCCGGAAATGTTTCTATAATAAAATTGGTAACCGGTACACCTTTCTTGGTTTTCCGCAGGGGTGGATTATGTACCAAACGGCCGGAAACCATGCATTTATTCATGTCCGGAAAAGCATATACCTTGTTTTCCTCTTCTATAGTATTGATCTTATCATCCACGACCTACTCCTCACAGTTGATTTAGAAATAGAGTTAAACCCGCCGCTGCGGATGGACTAAATTCTTCGCTTTTATCACGCAGCAAGGCGGACAATTGATCATAATCTTTCTTCAAGTAAAGAATGGTTGTATACTCTCCCCTGTCCTTAGCCCCCCCGGCCAGGACGATAATTTCCTTCATCGTCAGAGAACAGTGCGTTTTAAAAAACAACTCGGGTTTTTGATTTTCGGTAACTCTAGCCAACCCTATACAAAAGCAATTCTGCAGATGCGGAGGCAAACCCAGTTCCTCTTCCAATTCCGTTTTTATAGCATTAAAAACATCCGGGGCTTGATTGAGAGAGGCCGGTGCATCCACGTGCCCACCGAAAATATCAAAGCAGCCAGGATACTCCCCAACCGAATGACTGCGTTTCATATATAACAGGTACTGATCTTTGCTGATCACCACAGAGCTTATTCCAAGTGCCTTGCAGACATGCTCGTCACCCCATTTTTGCTCTATATGATCAATATGATCATTTGAGTATAAAAGAGTTCTATAATCCGTTTTACTCAGCCATAATGTCAGATTTGAATTTTCCAGTTTCCATTTATCCAGACGCGCCAGCTGACCATTAAAATGTTGATTGTTGAACTGCTTCCAGTAGTCAATAATTTCTCTTTTCAGTGATGGTGGAATCGGGGAATCCGAGGGAAACCACAGGATTCGAACTTTATCTTGGCCAAGATTTGTGCTGATAAGTATTTCAAACCGCTGATAATCGAGCATTTTTAAACAAAAATCCCTTCCAGCCGCAGAAGAGCCCTTTTGGTATCAGGACCGGAACTATAACCTCCTAATGTTCCTCCACCTGCAATCACACGGTGACAGGGTAGCACAATAGGAAGAGGATTGGCTCCGTTTGCATTCCCCACTGCGCGAAAGGCTTTGGGGTGTTCTATCGCCCCGGCCAATTGACCATACGTCATCGTTTTTCCGTAGGGAATGGAACGTAATGCAGACCACACCTTTTTTTGGAAAAGCGTCCCTGTTTTAATATCCAGGGGAATTTTAAAATCCGTATATTCGCCTTGAAAGTAAATGTCAAACTCTTTTTGCCATGGGCGAAACAGATCTGGATTTCCAACAATGTCTGTATTATACCTGATTTTATATCTTTCTAAAAGAGGGAGTAAATTCCGGGGTTGTAAAAATTGTATATGGCTCAAACCTTGTTCGGTTCCGACGAGTAACAGGTGCCAATTGCCCTTTTCATATAGCGAATAATACAAAGGAATTAACCCTTTACAAAAACGTTCTTATCCTTACCCAAATCCCTCGCAGCCGGCGTCACAATGGTTTCAGGTTTGATCCGTATTCTTTGTTTTCGTGCTATTGCCTGCCGGACATCGTTTTCTGTAATCACTCTTTTGCTGGGCATTTCAGTGTACAATCCAAGGCTGCTCTGCACCACAAAAACGGAATCCCCGCTTTTCAAGCCCGCGGCATTGGCTTCATCCGTATCAATATGCAATTGGGCCAAAAAAGTGTCTTTGACGCGTATCAAAACATTGCCCATAATCATAATTCGTGATTCCGCCGGATCGCCGCCACTCTGTTCTGCCGGTGCGACAAAAACTGTATCCTGATCCTCGACGCCTATTTCAGCAGCCTGTTCCGGATTGATGTGGATATGGCGGCGGGAAATCATAATATTTTCGGTCAGGGTAACAGACCCAGCCGGCCCCTTTAAAGTGATCGACTCTCCCTCGGGTAGAGCGGCAAACTTACCTACCGGTGGATGAATACCAAGATGATATGCATCTGTTCGGGATATTTCAACTTGCATGCGCGTACGTAACGGTCCGAGAATCCGGACAGAAGCAAAGTTGCCTTTGGAACCAATCATTTCCACACTCTGCTCTGAAGCAAATTCGCCCCGTTGCAATAGATCCCGATAAACGGTTAATTCACTACCGCTACCGAATAGCTTGTCCATCACTTCTCGGGTTAAATGCATATGTCGATTGGAAACGCCAACAGGTATCAGATGAGACAATGTAATTTTCCTTTTGTTGCAAATGCTGTAAATTATAAAAATATAAAGTATAACTTTAAGGGTAATTTGTCAAGAGAAAATAACCCCCAAGTGCTCTATTTATCCCCCGATGAAATGATAAAACCGTAGGGAGCAAGATTGAATCTACCCGTAAAATCCAATCCGTCCCGTCCTTTCTGCACGGCATCTACCTCAGGACAATCAAGGTCACCAAATTGCTCATCATATCGTTTATGATCACTGTTCAGGCGGACCTTCCATCTTCCACCATGCGGCAATCCGATCTCATAGCCCATAAAGGTCCCATTGGAAAAGTTGGCTATAATCACAACGCTATCTCCTCCACCTCCGTTACGCCAGCGGTGATAGGATATGACCTTATCATTTTGGTTAACATGATAAACATCAATGTTCGCTGCAGCAAGTCCGGCAGTCACCTTGTCGCGATCGAGTCTCAGATGTATAAGCCTTTTGTACAGAGCCAAAATA